>DAIRTT010000022.1:0-22571 GCA_036803745.1 Solirubrobacteraceae bacterium
CCCCCGTGCCCCGCAGGTACGGCGCGCGCGCCGTCGAAGTAGGCGCTCACATGCACAGCTCGACGACTACCCGCGCCACGCCGCGCCTGCTGCTCGGGGCGGCCACGCCGCCTCGGATCAGCCGCTATCGCGGTCCGGTCGGGGCACGGGCGCTGAGCGAAGGCTTCCTCTCCCCGGCCGGGCTGCACCGACGCCCGTGGCTCTCGCGCCTGCGGCGCGCGCTCGCCGAGGACATGTTCGTCCTGCACTTCCAGCCGATCGTCTCGCTCTCCGACGGCAGCGTCTCCCACCACGAGGCGCTCCTGCGCCTGGCCGACGAACCCGCAGGCGCGCTCGTCGCGCCCGGGAGCTTCCTCCCGGCGGCCGAGCGCTACGGGCTGATCTGCGAGATCGATCGCATGGTCCTCGCCAAGGTCACCGAGATGCTCGGCCGGGAGCATCGCCTGCGCAACGTGAGGATTGCGATGAACGTGTCGGCCGTATCGGTCACCGACCCAGGGATGCTCCGGCACATCGAGCACCGGCTGGCCCTCAACGACGTCGACCCGGCCCGCCTCGTGATCGAGCTGACCGAGACGGCGGCGATCTCCGACATGGAGAGCGCGAGAGCGTTCTGCGCCGGGCTGCTGAGCCTCGGCTGCCACGTGGCGCTCGACGACTTCGGCGCCGGTTTCGGATCCTTCCAGTACCTCAAGCATCTGCCCTTCAGCCAGCTCAAGATCGACGGCGACTTCATCCGCCGCCTGCCCGTCTCGCGAACTGATCAGCTCGTCGTGCGCGCGCTCGCGGGCGTCGTCCGGGGCATGGGGAGGGAGACGATCGCCGAGTTCGTCGGCGACGAGCCGACCATGAGCATGCTGCGCAGCTACGGCGTCGACTACGCCCAGGGCTTCGAGGTCGGCCGCCCGGCCGCCCGAATCCCCGTCACCGCCTAGCTGCGCGCGAGCGCCCGGGGCGCCTCGCACGGCCCATTCGTCCAGTCCTCGCGGCGATGTCGAGTCGCTCGCGCGCGGCCCCGTCGCTCAGCCGGGCTGAGGGTACTGGCGGCGCATCGCCGCGTCCCATGCCCGGTCGCCGAGCAGTCGCCGGGCGGCGATCGTCAGCTTGGCCGACGGGGTTATCGTAATCCGCGCCGGGGGCCGCGAGCGCGTGATCGCGCGCTCGATCACCTTGGCGACGCGGGCCGGCCCCGCGCCGAGGATCTTCATGGGGCCGTCGTAGACGCCCTTGGTGACCGCGCCGACGGTTGCGTTGAACGTGGCGTAGGGGTCCTCGGAGGAGCCCTCGACCGCGCCCATGCTGGCGGTCGCCGTATCGCCGAACTCCGTCGTGATGAGGCCGGGCTCGAGCAGGACGACGTCGATGCCGAAGCCGCGCAGCTCGAAACGCAGCGCATCGGAGATCGCCTCGAGCGCATACTTGGTCGCGTGATAGTGCCCGCCGCCGGGGAATGACAGGCGCCCGCCCATCGAGCCGAGGTTGACGATCTTGCCCCAGCGCTGCGCGCGCATCTTCGGAAGCACGAGTTGGGTGAGGCGCACGAGCCCGAAGACGTTGGTCTCGAACTGGCGGCGGACGGCGTCCATCGGGACGGTCTCGATCGCCCCGCTCTGGCTGTAGCCGGCGTTGTTGATCAGCACGCCCACGGCACCCTCGGCGGCCTCGATCTCGGCGACGGCCGCCTGCATCGAGGCCTCGTCGGTCACGTCGAGCGCGAGCGTGTGGCAGCCGGCATCGGCGAGCTCGGAGATCGCCTCGGGCCGCCGGGCGGTCGCATAGACGTTCCAGCCGGCGCCGAGCAGTCGCAGCGCCGTGGCCCGCCCGATGCCCGATGAGCATCCCGTGACCAATACCGCCTTGGAGGGTTCGGGCACGGGCGCAGCATACGGGTTCGCGGGCGTGTCGCTAGGTAGGCTGCCCGCATGAGCGCAGTTCCCACGGACGCCCTCCCCGACGGTCTCGGGGAGGCCGCACGAAGCTTCCTCGGTGGCGCCGCCCATCGCTTGCTGATCGGCTCCGAGCGCCCGGAGGCGGCCGACGGGCGGACGTTCGCGACGCTCGACCCGGCGACCGGCCGCGAGGTCGCCCACGTCGCGCTCGGCGGGGCCGAGGACGCCGCGCGCGCTGTCGCGGCCGCGCGCGCCGCGTTCGATGACGGCCCGTGGGCGGCGCTCGCGCCATCGGGGCGCGAGGCGCTGATGCGTGCGCTTGCTCAGGCAATCGACGAGCACGCCGAGGAGCTCGCCCAGATCGAGTCGCTCGACAACGGCAAGCCGGTCGGGCTGGCGCTGGCCGTCGACGTGCACGGCGCGGCCGCCCACCTGCGCTATTTCGCCGGCTGGCCGACCAAGATCGAGGGCGGTGTGATGCCGGTGACCGCGCCGAACACGCTCTGCTACACCCGCCGCGAGCCGGTCGGCGTGTGCGCCCAGATCATCCCCTGGAACTTCCCGCTGCTGATGGCCGCATGGAAGCTCGGGCCGGCCCTCGCGGCTGGCTGCACGAGCGTCCTGAAGCCGGCCGAGCAGACGCCTCTCAGCGCGCTGCGACTCGGCGAGCTTGCGCTCGAGGTCGGCTTCCCGCCGGGCGTGCTCAACGTGCTGAGCGGCGACGGCGAGACCGGCGCTGCACTGGTCGACTGTCCGGGGGTCGAGAAGATCGCCTTCACCGGCTCGACGTCCGTCGGGCGCGAGATCGGCGCCAAGGCCGGGCGGGCGCTCAGACGGGTGACGCTCGAGTTGGGAGGGAAGTCGCCCAACATCATCCTGCCCGACGCCGACATCGACGCGGCCGTCAAGGGCTCCTATCAGGCGATCTACTTCAACTCGGGCCAGGCCTGTAACGCCGGCTCGCGCCTGTTCGTGCCGGCCGATCGCTTCGACGAGGTGATGGACGCGCTGGCGCGCCGGGCCGCCGGCGCGCGGCTCGGCCCGGGCCTCGATCCTTCGACGCAGCTCGGACCGCTCGTCTCGGCGGAGCAGCGCGACCGCGTGATGAGCTACATCGACTCCGGTCGCGAGGAGGGAGCCGAGCTGCTCGCCGGCGGCGAGCCAGCGCTCGCCGACAGCGGCGGTTACTTCGTCTCACCGACGCTGTTCAGCGCCACCTCCGACGAGCTGCGCATCGCCCGCGAGGAGATCTTTGGCCCGGTGCTCGTCGCCTCTCCGTATGACTCGCTCGAGGAGGTCGCCGAGCGCGCCAACCGGAGCGAGTACGGGCTCGCGGCCGGCGTGTGGACGCGCGACCTCGCCGCCGCTCACAGGCTCGCCGGTCTACTGCGGGCGGGCTCGGTCTACATCAACTCGTGGGGGCAGGTCGATCCGTCGGCGCCGTTCGGGGGCTTCAAGGCGTCGGGTATCGGCCGCGAGCACGGCCACGACGGACTCGACGCCTATCTGGAGACCAAGACGGTCTGGACCGCGCTGTGAGCCCCGCCGCTTCGTGAGCGTCGCCGCGCAGACCCATGCTCGCTCCGCCCCGGCGCTGCGAACCGCGCGCTGGGCACCCGCGCTGGCGAGTCTCCTCGGCCTGCTGCTCCTCGCGGCGACCGTCGAGATCGTGCTTGACGGGGCCGTCGGGCACTCGCCGCTGATACCCAAATCCCCGCAGATCGCCGCCTGGTTGCAGGGCGTCGGCGAGCGCCTCGGCTACCGCGTCTTCCTGATCGCCGTGATCGTCTCGGCGTTCGCCTACCTCGGGCTCCTGCTGCTCGCCGGTCGCGCCTCGTTCGGCGCGATCTCCAAACGCGGGGCGCTCGTGTTGATCGGCGCGCTGCACGTCGTCGTGTTCGCCGGGCCGATCCTGCTCTCGACCGACGTCTTCAGCTACATCGCCTACGCCCGCATGGGTGTCGAACACGGGCTGAACCCGTACCTGCACGGTCCCGCCTCGATCGCGCACGACCCCGTCTACACCTACGTCGGGCACGATTGGCGCCACGTCGCGACCGCCTACGGACCCTTCTACACGCTGCTCTCCTATCCGCTGGCGCCGCTCGGAGTCACGGGCGCCATATGGGGGATGAAGGTCGAGGCGATGCTCGCGAGCGCCGGTACGCTCGCCCTGACGTGGCGCTGCGCGCGACTGCGGGGCCTCGATCCGGTGGCGGCCATCCTGATCGTCGGCGCCAACCCGCTCTACATCGTCTACGGACTGGGCGGCGCGCACAACGACATGATCATGATGCTCGCGATGATGGCCGCGGTCGTGCTGACGCTGGCCGCGCCGCGGAGCGATCGCCGCGACGCCGCCGCAGCCGCCGTGATCGTGGCGGGCGCCCTGATCAAGGCGACGGTCGCGGCGCTGATCCCGTTCCTGGTCGTCTCGCGGCGGCGCCTCGCGCCGATCCTGGGCGCGCTCGGCATGCTGCTCGCCGGCGCGGTGATCGGCCTGCTGGCCTTCGGCGTCCACGGGATCGATGTCGTCGCGGCGCTCAACCGCGACGCGGCGTTCGTCTCGACCGACAGCTTCGCCACCGAGATCGCTCACCTGTTCGGCAAGCCGGGCGTCTTCCCGGTCGATCACGCGCTGCTCAAGACCGGCCTCGTCGTCATCGTCCTGCACCTGCTGTGGCGCACGTGGCGCGGCTATGACTGGATCGCCGCCGCCGGCTGGACGCTGTTGGCGATCTCGGTCACGAGCACGTGGCTGCTGGCCTGGTACATCCTCTGGCCGCTGCCGCTGGCTGTGATCACCCGCGACCGGCGTCTGCTCGTGGCCACGCTCGCGATCCAGGCCCTCTTCATCCTCCACCAGATCACGCCGCTGCTGGCGCCCGTCTCATGAGCGCGCCCCCGACTCCAGCACGCGCCTTCGGGGACCGCCTGCCGCAGTGGATGCGCCCGCGCGAAACCGAGGAGCCGGGCCAGGGACGCACGCGCCTGATCGAGACGACCCTGCTCGCGCTCGTCGGAGTGCTCCTGCTGATCGCGACGGTCAACGACGTGTTCCTGCAGACCCACGTCAACCACCGCCTTACCGCCGACCTGCGCACGTGGCGCTCCTACACGGGGCACAACTACAAGAACCTGTCCGCCGAACAGGACCAGCTCGGCCACACCACCCGCGATGTCGTGTGCGGGAACACGACCCCCGGGCCCCCCAAAGAACGCGTCCAACTGTGCCTCGTGATGACGGGCCCCGTACGCAACGGTCGCCGGGCGGCACGCGGTGGCTGGTACCTGCCGCCCAAGTCCGAAGACCTCCGCCGCTCCCGCTACGGCTGCTACGGCTCGGCGACCGAAGCGGGGTTCTGTCGCAAATGAGCGCCGGCGCGGACGCCCCGCCGACGGCCCTCGCGCGCTCGGACATGCGCGATCTGAGCCCGTCGCGGCTTGCGCCGTGGTGGCCGCTGATCGCGATCACGCTCGCGGCCGCAGCCCTGCGGCTCTCGACGCTCGGGCTCCAGAGCTTCTGGTACGACGAGGCCTTCACGCCCATCCACGTCCTGCACGCGAGTCTGTGGGCGACGCTGAGATCGGTCCTGCACACCGAGAACAGCCCGCCCCTGTGGTACGTCATCGAGTGGGTCGACTGGCGCGTGCTCGGCCGCGGCGAGGTGGCGCTCCGGCTGCCTTCGGCGCTCGCCGGGATCGCGACCGTGCCTCTGGCCTGGGCGATCGGGCACGAGCTGGCCGATCGTCGCGCGGCGATCCTGTGCGCCGCGCTCGTAGCCGTCGACCCTCTGTTTGTGTGGTACTCACAGGAGGCCCGCGTGTACGGGCTCTTCGTGGCGGCCGCGGCGCTCCTCATGCTCTGCTTCCTGCGCGCCGAGCGCGATCCGACGCCGACACGGATGGCGGCCTTCGCCCTCAGCGGCGCGCTCGCGCTCCTCACCCACTACTTCGCCGTCTTCCTGTTGGTGGCGATGGTCCTGTGGCTCCTGCGCGAGCCCCGGCCGCGCCGGGCTGCCGCGCCGGCAATCGGGGCGCTCGTCCTCGTGGGCCTCTCGCTCCTGCCGCTGATCTCCGGGCAGGGCGGCCACGGAACCCAGTGGATCGGGCGCTGGCCGATCTCCGAACGCCTCCAGGCGATTCCCCAGTACTACCTCACGGGCAACTCGGGCGCCCCGCTCGGCCACGGCGTCGAGCTGCTCATCGCCCTGCCGATCCTGATCGGCGGCTGCCTCGGCCTGGTGCACCTGCTCGAGCGTCCGACGGCCTCCGAGGGCGTGCGGCAGGCATATCTGGAGCGAGAGCGCCACGGAGTGCTGCTTGCCGCGCTGATCCTCGCCGGCGGCGTGCTCATCCCGGTCGTGCTCGCGGTCCTCGGCGCCGACTATCTCGCGCCGCGCAACCTGGTTGGCGCGATGATCCCCCTGACCGGCCTGATCGCGGTACTGCTCGCGTCGCGAGGGGCTGGTGCGATCGGCTTGACGATGGCCGTGACGAGCGTGGTCGCGCTCCTGGCCATCTCCATCGACGTGGATCTGAGTCCGCGCCTGCAGCGCGGGAACTGGCGCGACCTCGCCGCGGCACTCGGCCCGGCCGGCGCCGGGCGCGCGATCACGACCGTCGAGCTGGGCGCCGCGCCGCTGGAGTACTACCTGCCGGGGCTCCAGAACCTGCGCAGCGGACGCTCGGTCGCGCTCAGCGAGATCGACGAGATCGGGTATGCCCCGCTGAGGGCATCGGCCAGCACGGCCCCCGCCCCCGGTTTCAAGCTCTATGCCCGCCTGAACGTCGACGGCCTGATCGCCCTGCGCTTCCGCTCGCCGGCGCCGCGGCTGGTCTCAGAGGCCGCGCTGCGCCGTCATGTGATCACGCTCGCGCATCCCGAGGTGCTGATACCCGGACCGAGCCGATCGGCGCCGTAGGGTATGGAGACTGATGGTGGACGCCCATAGATGTCGTTCCCGAGCAAAAGGATCTAGCTTTTGACCATGGCGCAGTTGACCTTGGAGGCTCGCAGGGAGGCTGAGCAGGCGCTCGAGCTCGCTCGGGAGCATCTCCTCTCGCTCCAGGACGATGCGGGCTGGTGGCGCGGCGAGTTGCAGACGAACGTCACGATGGACGCCGAGGACATGCTCCTGCGCGAGTTCCTCGGTGTGCGCACGACCGAGGAGACTCAGCGCTCGGCCGCCTGGATCCGCTCGCAACAGCGAGCCGACGGCACGTGGGCGAACTTCCACGGCGGCCCCGGCGAGCTGTCGACGACGGTCGAGGCCTACTGGGCCCTGCGCCTCGCCGGCGACGAGCCCGACGCCGAGCACATGCGCGCCGCGGCCGAGTTCATCCGCGGCGCCGGCGGGATCGAGGCGGCGCGGGTGTTCACCCACCTGTGGCTGGCATTGTTTGGCCTGTGGTCGTGGGATCGGGTGCCCGCGCTGCCGCCCGAGGTGATCCTGCTGCCGCCGTGGGTCACGCTCAACGTGTACGACTTCGCGTGCTGGGCTCGTCAGACGATCGTCGCGCTCTCGCTCGTCAAAGCCCGCCGTCCGACCCGGCCGCTCCCGTTCTGCCTCGACGAGCTCCAAGCGACGGGGGCACCGCCGCCGCCGGGCGCGCCATCGCAACGCGGTCGCGCGCGCACACGCAGGCGGAGGTGGCTCGGACGGCTCGATCTCCTCCTGCGGGTCTATGAGCGCCGCCCGCTTCGTCCGCTGCGCCGGGTCGCGATCGCGCGCGCCGAGCGCTGGATCGTCCGCCGCCAGGAGTCCGACGGCTCGTGGGGCGGGATCCAGCCGCCATGGGTGTACTCGCTGATCGCACTCCACATCGGCGGCTATTCGGTCGAGCACCCGGTCATGCGCCGGGGCCTTGAGGGTCTCGACGGCTTCATGGTCGAGGACCGCGACGACGCTCGCGGGGTCGGCGCGCCGGCCGGGCGCAGCCGTCGACTGGAAGCCTGCCAGTCCCCGGTCTGGGACACGGCGCTGTCGATGCTCGCGCTCAGCGACGCCGGCGTAGCCGCGGATCACCCGGCGATGGTCCAGGCGGCCGAGTGGCTGCTCGCTGAGGAGGTCACCCGGCACGGCGACTGGTCGGTCGCCCGGCCCGGTCTGGAGCCGGGGGGCTGGGCATTCGAGTTCGCCAACGTCAACTACCCGGACGTCGACGACACCGCCGAGGTCGTCCTCGCGCTGGAGCGTGTCGGCGCCCGCCCGGCTCCGGGAGGCGCGGCGCACACGAACGGCGCAGTGGCCAGCGGTGCCTCGGCAAACGGCGCGTCGAGCAACGGGGCGGCCGGGTCGACCGTGAGCCTCCAAGGGCGGGTCGACGGGGCGATCGGCCGCGCGCTGCGATGGGTGCAGGGGATGCAGAGCTCGGGTGGGGGCTGGGCGGCCTTCGACGCGGACAACACGCGTGCGATCGTGCGCGCGCTCCCCTTTCTGGACTTCGGCGAGGTGATCGACGAGCCGAGCGCCGACGTGACGGCGCACACGCTCGAGATGCTCGCGGTCCTGGGCCTCGGGCACGGGCCGGAGGCCCGCGCGGGCGTGCGCTGGCTGATCGAGAACCAGGAGCCGGGCGGATCGTGGTTCGGGCGCTGGGGCGTCAACCATGTGTATGGCACCGGGGCGGCCGTGCCCGCCCTGATCGCCGCGGGCGTCGAGCCCTCGCACGCATCGATCAGGCGCGCGGTGAGCTGGCTGGAGGAGCACCAGAAGGACGACGGCGGCTGGGGCGAGGACCCGCGCTCCTACGACGATCCGAGGTGGGTCGGGCGCGGGCCGAGCACGGCGTCGCAGACGGCCTGGGCGCTGCTCGCCCTGCACGCAGCCGGCGAGCACACGGCGGCCGTCGCCCGCGGGGTGGGCTGGCTGCTTCAGACCCAACGGTCCGACGGAGGCTGGGACGAGCCGCAGTACACGGGAACGGGCTTCCCGTCGGACTACTACATCAACTACCACCTCTACCGCCTGACCTTCCCGATCATGGCGCTCGGCCGCTGCCTGGCGGAGGAGCCCGCGCCGGAGGCCTGCCTGGCCGGGGCGTCCGAGCAGCGGGACTGATGCTGACGGCCGACGTGCCGATCGGCGTCCCCGCCGCCGAGGCCGTGATGGCGCGCGCGGACAGCGAGAACTTCCCGGTCGCGAGCCGGGTTCTGCCGGCCGGCGTGCGCGCGGATCTGCTGGCGATCTATGGCTTCGCACGGCTCGTCGATGAGCTCGGCGACAGCGCCGTCGGCGACCGTCTGGCCGCGCTCGACTGGCTCGAGCAGGAGCTCGGCCGCGCGTTCGCGGGCGAGGCCGAGCACCCGCTGCTCGTCCGCCTGCAGCCGACGCTGCGCGAGCGCGGCCTCGAGCGCGGGCCCTTCGAGCGGCTGATCGAGGCCAACCGGGTGGACCAGCGGGTGAGCGAATACGCCACGTGGGAGCAGCTGCGCGGCTACTGCGCGCTGTCGGCCGATCCCGTCGGCGAGCTGGTCCTGGCGGTGTTCGGGATCTCAGACCCCGCCCTGATCGCTCTGTCTGACTCGGTCTGCACCGCACTTCAGCTGATCGAGCACTGTCAGGACGTCGCCGAGGACCTCGCCGTGGGGCGGGTCTACCTCCCCGCCGAGGACCTCGCGCGCTTCGGCTGCTCGCGGGAGGAGCTCCGGGCCGCCCATACCGGCCCGGCGGTCCGAGCCGTGGTCGCCTTCGAGCTCGCACGCGCTCGCTCGCTGCTCGACGCCGGCGCCCCGCTCATCCGCCACCTCAGCGGTCGCGCCCGACTCGCGGTTGCGGCGTTCGTGGCTGGAGGGCGCGCCGCCGCCTCGGCGATCGAGCGCGCCGACTACGACGTGCTCGCCGGGCCGCCGCGCGCGGGCCGGATGCGACTCCTCTCGGCACTCGCGGCGACGCTGCTTCGGCGCGGAGGAGCCGCCCGATGACACCGACCGGGGAGCTGGCCGAGGACTACCGGCGCTGCGAAGAGATAACCCGCCGCGAGGCGGCGAACTTCTACTGGGGCATCCGTCTGCTCCCCGCTGACCGACGCCACGCGATGTCGGCCGTCTACGCCTTCGCGCGCCGGGTAGACGACATCGGCGACGGCTCGCTGGCCGGCGAGGAGAAGCTGCGCCTGCTCGACGCGGCGGCCGCGGAGCTCCGAGCCGCCGAAGCGGGTGCGCCCGGCCCTGGAGCGGCGGGCGGCGATCCGGTGATGCGCGCTCTCGCCGACGCCCACGTCCGCTTCGCGCTGCCCGCCGGCGCGCTCGGCGAGCTGATCGAGGGCGTGCGTATGGACGTGGCGGGGGTGAGGTATGAGACGTTCGAGGAGATGGTCCTCTACTGCCGACGTGTGGCGGGGGCGATCGGGCGGGTGTGCCTGGCGATCTTCGGCCTGCGCGAGGGCGTCGGCGGCCCGGCGGCAGGGGGCGCCGAAGCCCTCGCCGACGATCTCGGTGTGGCGCTCCAGCTGACGAACATCCTGCGAGACGTGCGCGAGGATGCCGAGAACGGCCGCGCCTACCTGCCGGCCGAGGACCTTCGCCGCTTCGGCCTGATCGCCGCCGGACAGGAGGCCGAGGCGCCGGCGCTGCTCGGTGCGATGGCTGTCTCGGCGGACGGGCGCGCGGCCGCCGGCGAGGGACAGCTCGATCGCTTCACGGCGCTCGTCCATTTCGAGGCCGAGCGCGTGCGGGAGTGGTTCGAGCGCGGCATGGCGCTCGCGCCGCTGCTCGACCGCCGCAGCGCCGCCTGTGTGCTCGCGATGGCGGGCATCTACCGCCGGGTGCTCGAGCGCATCGACGCCGACCCGGCGGCCTCGGCGCGCGGGCGCACGTCGCTGGCGGCGCACGAGAAGGCCTGGGTGGCCGCGCGCGGGATGCTCGGTGCGGGAGCCACCGGGTGAGCAGCGGGCCTCGCGTCCTCGTCCTGGGCGGCGGTCTCGCCGGGGTGACCGCCGCGCTCGACTGCGCCGAGGCCGGCGCGAGGGTGACGCTGCTCGAGGTCCGCCGGCGGCTCGGCGGCGCCGCCTACTCGGTGCAGCGCGGCGGCCTGGAGATGGACAACGGCCAGCACGTGTTCCTGCGCTGCTGCACCGCCTATCGCGGGCTGCTCGAGCGTCTCGGCAGCCAGCGCCACGTCTCGATCCAGCCCCGGCTGGCGATCCCGGTGCTCAGCCCCGGCTCGCCGCCGGTGATGCTGCGGCGCGGCTCACTGCCTGCGCCGCTGCACCTCGCCGGAGCACTCGCGCGCTATCGGCACCTGACGCCGCTTCAGCGTCTCGGTGCGGCGCGCGCGGCCCTCGCGCTCATGCGCCTGCGCGGCAGCGAGGAGGAGCTCGACCGCGAGACGCTGGGGGTGTGGCTGGCGCGCCACGGCCAGAGTCAGGCGGCGATCGACGCGCTCTGGGATCTGATCGCACTGCCGACGCTCAACGTGAGGGCGGCCGAGGCCTCGCTGTCGCTCGGCGCCTTCGTGTTCCAGACGGGACTGTTCGGCGAGGCCGACGCCGGCGATGTCGGCTTTCACGTCGGCACTCTCGCCGCGACCATCGGCGAGCCGGCCGGGCGCGCATTGGCGCACGCCGGCGTCGAGGTCAGGCTCGGGTGGCGCGCCGAGGCGGTCGAGAGCGGCGCGGGCGGGCTGTCGGTGCGCGCCCGCGGCGGCTCCGCAGAGGCTGAGACCGGCGATGACGAGGACGCGCCGACGGGTATCTCCGGCGCCGATGCCGAGGCGGGAACTGGTGACGGCCTGCAAGCCGACGCGGTCGTGGTGGCGCTCCCGCATGCGCGCGCGGCGCGTCTGCTCGAGCCACTGCTGGGCGAGCGGGCCAGCCGCTGGCAGGGTCTCGGCAGCTCGCCGATCGTCAACCTCCACGTCGTCTATGACCGCCGGGTCTTCGACCTTGATTTCGCGGCCGGGGTGCGAACGCCGGTCCAGTATCTCTTCGATCGGACCGCCGCCGCCGGGGCGCCGGCCGGCTGTCAGTACCTGGCCGTGTCGTTGTCGGGCGCCGATCGGGAGATGGCCATGAGCGTCGATGCGCTGCGCGAGCGTTACGTCCCGGCGCTCGAGCAGCTGCTGCCGCGGGCCCGGGGCGCCCGGCTCGAGAGCTTCCTCGTCACGCGTGAGCATGCCGCCACCTTCCGCGCCGCCCCGGGCACCGCGTCGCTGCGTCCGGCCGCCGCGACGAGCGTGCCGGGCCTGGTCCTGGCCGGGACCTGGACGGCGACCGGGTGGCCGGCGACGCTCGAGAGCGCGGTCCTCAGCGGGCACTCGGCTGCCCGTGAGGCCCTGCGGGCTGTCGGCCTGGCCGGTGGCGGGGCGGGGGAGACACTCGGCGGAGTCGCCCCGAGCGGGCCTGCGCGACGGGCGCGGGTCGGGGTGGGCGCGCGATGAGAGATGTTCTCGTCGCGGCACCGCTGCGGCTGGAGGCGGCCCTGATCTCCTCGGGCGCCCGCGGCGCGCTCGTGCGCAAGACGGGCATGGGCCCAGACAAGGCGCGCGCCGCCGCCGGGGTACTCGCCGGGCAGGCGGCCTCGGCGATGCTCGTGCTCGGCTTCTGCGGCGGACTCGACGCGGGCTCGGTGCCGGGCGAAGTGATCGTCGCCGAGGAGGTCTACGCGGCCGAGGATGAAGGTCACGCCGAGCAGCGGGTGAGCTGTGACCTCGCGGGCGAGCTGGTCGGGCGCCTGACGGGCCAGGGGATGAAGGTACGCGCCGGCAAGCTCGTGTGCGTGTCGAAGCTCGCGCTTGGAGAGCGGCGCTCCGAGCTCCACGCCGGCGGGGCGATCGCGGTCGACATGGAGTCCGTGTGGCTCGCCGACGGGGCGGGCGGCCGCCCATTCGGCGTCGTGCGGGTCGTACTCGACAGCCCCGAGCACGAGTTGATGCGTCCGAGGGCGGCCGTCGGGGCGCTGCGCGCGGCCTGGGCGCTGCGCCGCGTCGCGGCGTCCCTTCATGACCTCGGGCCCGCCGTCTAAGGTAGGGCGGAGATGGCCGTCCGAATACGACAGAGCACGCGCATGGGCTGGTACCTGATGCGCCAGCGTTTGGCGAAAAACGACAAGTTTCCGTTGATCGTGGAGCTCGAGCCGCTGTTCCAGTGCAATCTCGCCTGCTCCGGCTGCGGCAAGATCCAGCACCCCGAGCACGAGCTGCGCCGGCGGATGCCGGTGGATCAGGCGATCGCCGCGATCGAGGAGAGCGGCACGCCGATGGTCTCGATAGCCGGGGGCGAGCCGCTGATCCACCCCGAGATCCACGTCATCGCCGACGAGTTGATCAAACGCAAGAAGTTCGTGTATCTGTGCACCAACGCGCTCCTGCTGGAGAAGAAGCTCGAGAACTTCAAGCCGAGCCCCTACTTCGCCTGGGCCGTGCACATGGATGGCCTGCGCGAGCGCCACGACGCGTCAGTCGAGCGCGAGGGCGTCTTTGACAAGGCCGTCTCGGCGATCAGGGCGGCGAAGGCGGCGGGCTTCCGCGTGACGACCAACACGACGTTCTTCACCCACGACTCGCCCAAAACGGTTCGCGAGGTGCTCGACTTCCTCAACGACGATCTCGAAGTCGACGAAATGATGATCTCGCCCGCCTACGCGTATGAGAAAGCCCCCGACCAGGAGCACTTCCTGGGCGTCACGCAGACGCGCAAGCTGTTCAGCGAGGCCTTCGCCGGCGGCCGGCGCAAGCGGTGGCGGCTGAACCACAGCCCGCTGTTCCTCGACTTCCTCGAGGGCAAGGCCGAATTCGACTGCACCGCGTGGGGCATCCCGAGCTACTCGCTGTTCGGCTGGCAGCGTCCTTGCTACCTGATGGCCGACGGCTACACCAAGACCTACCGCGAGCTGATCGAGACGACCGACTGGAGCGCCTACGGCCGCGGCAAGGACCCGCGCTGTGAGAACTGCATGGCTCACTGCGGCTACGAGCCCACCGCCGTGATGCAGACGACCCGCTCGCTGCGCCAGTCACTCCGCGCGTTCGCCGGCTGAAGCTCCCCGCCCCGGGTGGATGTCCTCCCACTTGAGGTTCTCGCCCAGAAGCGCGGGTACGCCGAGCGCGAGTGCGGTGAGGACCTCGACGGCCTGCAGGATGATCCCGTAGGCGAGCCCCGGTCCCGAGCCGACGCCGTAGGCGGACAGGACGACCAGGCAGGCCGCCTGGAAGACGCCGACGTTCGACGGGGTTGCCGGAAGGATCGCGCTGACGTTGACCGCGAGCAGGATCGCGGCTGCGGCGGCCAGGCCCGCCTGGCTCTGGAGCCCGAGCGCAAGCACGACCATGTAGCAGGCCAGCCATTGCAGCGCCCAGGCCATCAGCTGGCTGGTGATCGCGGTGACGCCGTAGCGCGGCCGCGCGAAGACCGTCAAGCCGCGCCTCGCGAGGCTCAGCATGTGGCCGACCGAATTGGCTGCCCGCGCCACGCGCTCGGAGCCCGAGCGCCGGCCGAGAGCGAGCAGACGCGGGCCGACCACGACGACCGCGACGATGGCGAAAGGGACGACGAGCGCGGTCTCGGCTCCGCCCAGGTGATCGTGCACGAGCGGAACGGCGCTGAACGTGACCGCGACGAGCACACCGAGGGCGAGCAGGTTGATGAGCGTCTGCGAGAAGACCGTCCCGGCGACGACGGGGATGAGTCGCCGGTTGGGGCCGTCGAGATGTTTCGTCAGGATGACGACGCGGGTGGGCTCGCCGATCCGGCCCGGGAACACGGCCGAGGCCATCACCCCGATCATCGTCGCGCGGATGACAGGGGCCCACGCGATCGCGGTGTCGGGCAGCGCCGCGCGCAACGTCTCGTGCCATGAGACCGACCGCAGGAAGAGCGAGAGCGCCATCAGCAGCAGCGCGAGGGCGATCCATCCCGGTGTCGCGGTGATGAGCGCGTGCCCGATGCGCTGGAGATCGAGACGCGAGAGCGCGAACACGACAAGCGCGGCGAGGACGATCGCCGTGATCACGAGCGCGGCGCGGCGACGTCGCGGCCCGGCCGCGGGACCGGCAGGCGGCGCCGGGGGCTTCTCCGATGCACCCATTCGGCGGGGTCTATCAGTTCGGTTGGCTGACCGCCGGAACGGGAGCGGCCGCCGAACGTGCCGATATGCTTGCGGGCGCAGCGATGAGGCCCGCTCCATAACCGCGGCAGGCGCCGCTGATGGCTTCTACGTCACCGTCACTCGAGCGTCAGTGAGGGCGTGTCGTGGAACGCGATAAGACAACGGTCATCGATGGAGGCGCCGCGTCTGCACGCGTCGGACGCCGGCCGGCGTTCGATGCGCGCGAGCTCGGCGCGATCTTCCTCGGCGGCGCCGCGGGCGCGCTCGCGCGGGCCGGATTGGTCGAAGCCCTTCCTGCCAGGCCCGGGACATGGCCGTGGGCGACGTTCATCGTCAACATCGCGGCGGCGGGGCTGCTCGGCTACCTGGTCACGCGCATGCAGGAGCGCCTCCCGCCGGACGCCTATCGTCGCTCGCTGCTGGGAACAGGCCTGTGCGGGGCGTTGAGCACCTTCTCGACGATGATGGTCGAGCTGCTGAGGATGATCGACGAGGGGCGGTGGGGACTGGCCCTCGGCTACGGCGCCACGAGCATCGGCGGGGGGTTGACGGTCGTGTTCGTCGCGACCAAGCTCGTCCGTCGCGCGGGGCTGGTGCGGTGAGCGCGTTGCTGTTGTGGCTCGGAGTCGCCGCGGCCGGGGGGGCCGCGTCCCTCGCCCGGTTCCTGCTCGACGCGCTCGTCTCGAGCCTCGGCGGATCGCACCTGCCATGGGGCACCCTCGCGGTCAACGTGAGCGGTGCCGTGGTGCTCGGCGTCCTGGTCGGTCTCGGCCTGCACGGAGACGGGTATCTGCTCGCCGGCACGGCGGTGATCGGGTCCTACACCACCTTCTCGACGTGGATGTTCGAGTCCCACCGCCTCGCCGAGGACGGGAGTCGGGCCGCGCTCGCGGGCAACATCGGGCTCAGCCTCCTGGTTGGGGTGTGCGCGATTGCTATCGGTCGTGCGATCGGCGGCGGATGATGGGGACGGGCGGGCTCAAGCTGAGCGTCCACGCCGGTGAGCGCGATCGTGGCGCGCACGGACTGCTCGCCGACGAGTTGATCGAGATCTACGAGCGCTGCGGCGTGCGCACGAGCGTCCTGCTGCGAGGCGTCGAGGGCTTCGGGCTGCGCCACCGGCTAAGGAGCGACCGGCTGCTGAGCCTCTCCGAGGACCTCCCGGTCGTGGCCGTCGCGCTCGACGAGGCGCCGCGTGTGCAGGCTGCCCTCGCCGAGGTCGAGCGCGTGAGCGCGCATGGCCTGATCGCGCTCGAGCGCATCGAGCTGGTCGGCGCCGGCGCGGGGATGCTCGACTCGGCGCCCGGGGGAGCGAGGCTGACGCTGCTCGCCGGGCGGGCCCAGAGAACCGACGGACGCGCGACCCACGCCGTGGTCGTGGAGTCTCTGCACCGCCACGGGCTGGACGGAGCGAGCGTCCTGGTGGGCCTCGACGGCACGCTCGCCGGGCGCCGGCATCGGGCCCGTCTGCTCGACGCGAACACGCACGTGCCGGTCATGGTCGACGGGGTCGGCTCGTGCGAGCGTGTGGCGGCGGCGGCCGAGGAGCTCAGCAGCCTGCTGCCCGCCGCGGCCCTGGCGCTCGAGCGGGTGACGATCTGCAAGCGCGACGGCGTGCATCTCGCCGAGCCTCCGCCGGCGCCTCAGGGGGACGCCGGAGAGCTGTCCTGGTGGCAGCGGCTGGTCGTCCACGCGGGCGAGCAGTCGCGACATGAGCACGAGCCGCTGCACGGCGCACTGGTCAGGCGCCTGCGCCGCGAGGGCGCCGCCGGCGCGACGGTCCTGCGCGGCCACTGGGGCTTCTACGGCGAGGATCCGCCCCACGGCGAGCGCTTCTGGTCGCTGACGCGCCGGGTGCCGGCGCTGACGCTCGTGCTCGACACGCCCGCCAACACGGGACGCTGGTTCGAGATCATCGACGAGATGACCGCTCGGACGGGTCTCGTGACCTGTGAGCAGGTGCCGGCGCTCAGAAGCGGCGCGCCCGGCGTCCGCCACGGCGGCGTGCGTCTGGCGCCCGCGGTACGCCACGGAGATGGCGGGCGCTCATGATCCGACGGCCGGCTGCGCCGTCGGATGTTCGCGGCGCAGGCGCCAGATGAGGTACGCGACGACGGCGATGTTGACCAGGAGCGCGCCGACCTTCAGCAGCGTCGTGCTTTTGGTCAGCTCCCAGATCTCGGGGATGAAGAGCAGCGAGGTGGCGAGCACGGTCAGCCACTCGCCCCAGCGTTTGCGAGTCCACAGTCCGTAGGCCTCGGCTCCCTCGAGGATCGCGTAGGCGATCGCGGCCACCCCGAAGACGACGTCCTGGCTGGCGTGGATCTTGCTGACCTTGTCGATCAGTTTCTGGATCCAGTTGTTTTTTGGGTCGAGACCGAGGTGCTGCGCCAGGTTGGCGATTTCGCTCGCCCAGTTGGCGTTCGGATGGGTCACGAGCACGAGCCCAACGGCCGTCAGGACGACGGCACGGAAGGCCCGCTCGGCGGCGATCCACGGCAGCAGCCGGTCGCGGCCCGTAGTCGTCTCCGCCCCGTGCGCCATGGCGTGCATCTTCTCTGCTCGCCCGGCGGGAGCGCGTCACCTCGCGGCGGGCCACGGTTGCGCCCAGGCCTCGGGCTCGATCCGCAGACCGTTGCAGAGGTAGGAGATCACGTGGTACCAGCCGGCGGTCACGATCAGCTCGAGCACCTCGGCCTAGCCCAGGAAGGTGCGCAGGCGTTGCCGCAGCTCCTCGGAGATGGTGCTCGTGGCATGCAGCTCCTCCGCGAGGGACATGACCGCGGACTGGCGCTCGTCCCAGCAGGCGTCGCCCGAGGAGCCGTGGACGGCGAGCGTGCGGAACGGCCCCAGCGGCTCGACATCGCTCCCCGGCGGCATCCACTTGGCGAGCATGCTCGCGGTGTCGGGGGCATATGGCGGCTCGAGCGGTGCGATACGGGGTCGGGCGTCTTCGGCTGGCATTACACTCTGATCGTCGTGCTTCGGATTTCAGAGCATCCAACATATCGCTTCGCTTTTCAAAGCGCAGAGAGGCGTCGATGACGGCGAGCCGCCGTCCGATCATGGCCCTCCTCGACCTGCTCGGCCGCCGCTGGGCGCTGCGTGTGATCTGGGAGCTGCGCGAGGAGCCGCTGCTGTTTCGTGAGCTGCAGAGGCGCTGCGAGGGGATGTCCTCGAGCGTTCTCAACCAGCGCTTGCGCGAGCTGCGCGATGCAGACGTAGTCACCCTCGGCGACGGCGGCTATCGATTGACGCCCGCCGGTCGCCGGCTGCTCGAGGCCTACCGGCCGCTGAACGAGTGGGCCGAGCGCTGGGCCGCTCGCGCGGGCGCCTCGCCCTAGGCCCGGGCGGTGTCGAGCAGGATCGTCACGGGCCCGTCGCCCACGAGCTCGACGGCCATGTCCGCGCCGAAGCGACCTCGCAGCGCCCCCGTCGCCGCGCAGAAGCGCTCGTAGAGGGGCTCGGCCTGCTCCGGGCGGGCGGCGGCTGTGAAGCTTGGCCGGTTGCCGCGCCGCGTGTCGGCGTAGAGGGTGAACTGGCTCACGCACAGGATCTCGCGCTCGCCGAGCGCCTCGTTCATGTTGCCGGCCTCATCGGCGAAGATCCGCAGGGCGCGGACCTTCTCGGCGAGGCGATCGGCGGCGGCCTCGTCGTCCTCCTCGCAAACGCCGAGCAGGACCAGCAGGCCGGGGCCGATCTCGGAGACGAGCTCGCCGCCGACTCGCACGGAGGCCCGGCTGACCCGTTGTACGAGCGCTCTCATCGTGGCGGCGAGTATGGCATCACCCTCGCACGCGGCGCTACGACGATCTCCACCGCCGCCCGCGCGAGCGTGGTCGATGTTGCGAGGGCGGGGGAGGTGCTCTCAAGCGTGCTCGGGCACCGCCCCCAAGGAAGGGCCGCGCGAATGCGGCGAGCTCGCCGAGCGTCACGCGCGGAGGCGCCGCCACGACTTCGTGGCTCCCATCGTCGAAGACGAGCACCCCGCCGTCGGGGAGCCAGCGCGGGGCGGCGGCCGGTCCACTGAGGATCGCGGCCTTGGCGCGGATCTCGGCGAGCAGGGCACTGGGCGCGAGCGCCGTCGCCTGCACGATGCCGGTAAAGGCCGGTCGTCCGGTGCGGGGATCGAGGAGATGGTGGCAGGGCGCGCCCGTCTCCTCGCGCCAGCTGCGCCTGCCGATCCCGCTCGTGGCGGCTGCGCCCGCCCGGGCGTCGAATGTGTGCAGGACTGCTCCGTCGAACGGGTTCTCGACGCGGATCGCCCGCGTCACGCCCGCGCGTCCACCGATCGCGAGGTCGCCTGCGCAGCTGACGGCGAAGGCGTCGTGTCCGGAGAGGCTCGCGGCGAGGATGTCGGCGAACAGCCCCTTGGCGAGGCCGCCGCTGTCGAGCATCACGCCCAGCGGGCGCGTGACGGTGGCGCCGTCGAAGTCGACCCCGATCTCGCGCCAGCGGGCCGCCCCGCCCGCGCCCGCCGGTGTCCGCTGTGGGGCGCGCGCGAGGGCGGCGCCCAGGTCGGTCGCCGCACCGAGGTCCGCGCGGTAGCCGGCCGCCTCGATCTCGCCCACGAGGGTGCCGTCGACCAGACCGCCGCTCAGCTCGCCGGCCCCGCGCACCGCGTCGGCGAAGAGCGCCATCGGCAGGCTCACAGGCACCGTCGTGCGCGGGTCGCGGTTGAGCCGCGAGAGCTCGCTGTCGGGCTCGAAACGCGAGAAGCTCCCGTGCCATCCGAGCAGCGTGTGCCGTGCCCGTGCGACGGCCTCGGCGGCCGATGCCGCCGAGGCGTCGCCCGTCACGAGCACCGAGCAGGAGGACCCGAAGCAGGCGAACGTGTCCTTGACCTCTCGGGCGCTCATGACTGCGACGTGGTCACGGGGGTAGCCGACTGGCTCGTTTCTCCACTGCCCGAGCTGCTCGTTTCGGCTGCGGGTTCTTCGGCGGCCAGCGTTTCGGCCGCGCGTTTGGCGGCGGTCTTCTTGGCGGCGGCGGTGGAGCTCGAGCTGGTGGTGTTGCTCGCCACGATGGTGGACGCGGCCGTCGAGGTGCTTGACAGGGCCGGGTCGTTGCCCGAGGCGAGCTGGACGTAGATCGCGAGGAAGGCGGCGGCGAACAGGGCGGCGGCGATCGCGGCGACCGAGCGACGGATTCGCCGTGCTCGGCGCAGCATCGCATCGCGGCGGGCGCGCGCGAGCGCGCGAGCGTCCAGCTTGTCGGCGGGGCGCTTCGGTGAGGATGCTCGGGGGCTGTTGGGGGTCGGGTCCATTTTCACTCCAGTCGGGGGTCGGTGTCGCTGCTCTGATCGAGTGTCGGTGGCGTGTGTCGCAAAGACCTGGAGGAATCCTGAGAGGCTCCTGAGTCAGCTCGCGACCCCGGCGCGGGCCGTGACGGCCGGACGCAGGTGACGGACGACGAGCAGGCCGAGCGCCGGCAGGACCGCGATGGCCGTCATCGCCAGGAACCAGCTCTGCCCGGCGTCGGTGCCCTCACCGAGCGAGTGGGCGACGCCGAGGATCCACGCGAGGGCGGTGAAGCGGTGGAGCTTGCGCCAGCGCTGCACGCCGATGCGGGTCCTCGCGTAGAAGGAGCCTCCGAGGATCAGGAGTGCCCAGAAGGCGACGATGCCCATGCTCGTCCACAACGTCTCATAGCCGCTGAGCAAGGGCACGGCGACGTCGCCGAGGCTGGGGTGCAGATAGCCGTCGCCGAGCAGTGTGAGCCCGTGGACGGCCAGCGCAAGGAGGGTGGCGAGGGAGAGTGCCTCGTGGGTGACGCGGAGGTCGGGGCGCCGTCCCTTGGTCAGTCCTCCGCCGATCAGCAGACCGGCGCATACCGAGACGCTCGAGAGCAGCAGCGCCGCGATGCCCGCGGCACGACTCGTGATCCAGAACAGGTGGGGACCGACGGCGGTGGCGAGGTTGGCTGTTTGAGTGAGCATGTGCCCATCCAACTACCGCTCCCTGAGAGCCTGTTGTGAGGCGTCTGTGGGGTCTCTGAGGGTCTGCTCCCAGCCACGTTGAGCTGCGCGTCGCGCGGGTCAGTCTGTCGTGAGCTCGGCGGGCCGCGCGGCAGGGATGTGGGGGACGCGCACCACGAACTCGGCGCCGCCTCCGGGCGCGTTGCGGGCATCGATGCCGGCGCCGTGGGCGTCGAGGACCCCCTGGACGATCGCCAGTCCGAGTCCTGCACCCGCCTTGCCCCGCTCGCGGCCGCCCTCGGAGCGCCAGAAGCGCCCGAACAGCTTCTCGTGCGCGCCGTCCGGCAGCCCCGGTCCGTGATCGCGGACGGTCAGCGTGACGTTCTCGCCGTCGTCCGCCACCGACACCTCGATCGGCGTGCCACTCGGCGTGTGGACGAGTGCGTTGCGCATCAGGTTGGCGAGCACCTGGCGCAGCTGGTGGGCATCGCCAGAGACGATTGCGGCGCCGGGGGAGGTCAGGCCGATCGTTCGCTCGGGCGCGGTCGCGCGCGCGTCGTGGACCGCGTCGTGGGCGAGCTGGGCGAGATCGACAGGGTGATGGATCGTCTCGGGCTCCTCATCGAGGCGCGCGAGCGTCAGGAGATCCTCGACGAGGACGCCCATCCGCTTGGACTCTTCCTCGATGCGTCGCATCGCGGTCTCGGTCTCCTCGCCCTCGGCCGTGGCTCCCATCCGGAACAGCTCGGCGTAGCCACGGATCGACGCGAGCGGGGTGCGCAGCTCGTGGGAGGCATCCGCAAGGAACTGGCGGAGGCGATCTTCGCTCACCTGGCGTGCCGTGAAGGCCTGCTCGAGACGGTCGAGCATCTCGTTCAGGGCCAGGCCGAGTCGCCCGATCTCGGTCCGCGAGGTGGCGGGGCTGACGCGACGCGAGAGATCGCCGGCCGCGATCGCGCCGGCGGTGACCTCCATGCGGCTCAGCGGGCGCAGGCCGAGGCGCACGACGAAGAAGGCGCTGATGCCGAGCGCGGCGAGGACGCCGGCGATGACCAGCCCCTCGACGAGCAGCAGGCGGCTCAGCGTCTGTTTGACCTCGGTGAGAGGGATCGCGACGACGGTGATGTCGGAGTCGTCGGGGTCTTTGCTGGCGTACACGCGGTAGCGGAGCCCCGAGGAGCCGGTGGAGTCGACGGTGATCAGGTGCTCGAGCGCCAGGCTCGAGGGGATGATAGGTTCGGCCGGCGTCGCCTGGCCGTAGGAGAAGAAGGTTTTCAGCTTGACCTGCCCGCCGGCGGTCCGGCGCTGACCGAACGTGCCCGGCGGGAGGCTGGGCCCGCCGCCGGGGCCGCCGCGAGCGTTACCGACGCCGCCCGCGCCTCGGCCGCCGTCCGGCGAGCCGTTGCCTTCGGCGTTGTCGAGCGCCTGGGAGACGACCGGGCCGGCCTGGCGGACCTGCTGGTCGACGCGTCCTTCCAGGAACGAGCGTTGCTCGGTGTAGGTGACGGTCGCCAGCGCCAGCAGCCCGGCGGCCGACAGCAGCAGGACGCTCGCCAGGACGCGCGTCCGCAGCGATGACATCAGGAGCGCGGCGCCTGGAGGGCGTAGCCGACCCCGCGGACGGTCTTGATGAGCGACGGTCCGTGGGCGTCGAGCTTCTTGCGCAGGTAGCTGATGTAGGTCTCCAGCACGCGGCCGTCGCCGCCGAAGTCGTAGT
>DAIRTT010000023.1:0-22015 GCA_036803745.1 Solirubrobacteraceae bacterium
GGTGAACCGCGGGTCGACGGCTACTCGCTCACCGGGATCGACCTTCTCTTCCGCTAGGACTTCTACCGCCGTTAGTCCCGGGTCTGCCGGACTCGATCAGCTGCGATGGGGCACTGAACGCGCCAAAGAGTCAAAAAGGGCGCTGCACGAGAGCGACGCGCGGACGAGCTCCGTAAAGGCAGCCGGCCGGGCGCAGACTAGGCTCCGGGGTAAAGCTGCAACTCAGCCCTGCGCTGCAAGATGGAGGAGATCCCCAATGACGCTGCTCTGGCTACTGATCTGGTTCATCGCCGGCCACGAACCGCTGATATTCAACCCCGTGAATGCATGGACAGCCACGCTCATCCTCGCCCTCGGGCTCGACCTCAGTCGTGCGGGTGGCTTGCCGCAACGACGGCAATAGCGGCTCTACGTGAGGCGGAGTGCATCTCCGGCTGGTCGGCGTCTCAATCAGCAGGGGCGGGGCGCTGACCGAAGACGTCGGCGAGACGAGCGACTACCTGGGCATCCTTGGCGCGAAGCCACCGCCGGCACTGCCCAAGCCATCGGGGCCACCCCGGATCGAACCGCCTGTCGTGCCTCCGCCGCACCGCTGAGACTCTCCCGGCACGGCCCATGCTTGGAGCCTGTGTGCGCCGCAACCGCGAAGCACCTATTCCCACGGGCAGCGGGCCGGCGCTTCTCTAGCCGTACCACGGTTGCACCGCCGCAGTGCGACTCGCGCGGCAGGCGCGGAGCGCGTGCGCGCTTAGCGCTAGGCACCGCCGAGCGCGCGCTCGCGCACATGGCGAAGCCACAGGCGGCGGGCGATGAACAGCGCGGCGCAGAGAATCGCGAGCGGCACGAGAACCGCGCCGGCGATCAGCAGCGCGACAAGCGCGACGAGCAGGACGTGGCCCGCGTCCTTCAGGCCACGATGCAGGGTGAGCCCTTCGGCACTCGCGGTCGCGTTGCCGATCACGCTGACTTCGACTTCGGAGGTGCTCGCCTGGGTCGTGACTGCGCGGAGCGAGCTCTGCTCAGCCGCGATCGTGCGGCGCACATGCGAGAGCCGTTCGCGCAACCCGGCGATCTGTGCTTCGGTGCTCGCCTTCGCCAGTGCCCGCAGCAGCGCGTCGCGTTCGGCGAGCGCGTCGGCGAGGCGCTGGTGCGCGGCGTCAAACGCACCGGTGATGTCCTGCAGCGACCGGCTCTCGTCGAGCACAGGGGCGAGGCGCCCGATGGCCGCGAGCGCAGCATCAAGTCGCGCGCTCGGCAGGCTCAGCGTGAGCGTCGCTTCGCTGGAGCTGCCGCGCTGGATCTGAACGTGTGAGCTCTGCACGAATCCTCCGCTGCGTTCGGCCAGCCGGGCGATGGAGTCTGAGACCGTCTGGAGCATCGCGGGCGCAGCACTCAGGCTCACCGACGCCGAGCGTTGTTGGCGTCGCTGCGCCGCCGGTGCGGCGGGCGTCGCCAGCGGAGCGAAGACCGGCGGCGCGCTCGCGGCAGGCGCGGCGACGGCGGCCCCTTTCTCCGCGCTCGCCGACGAGCCGCTCGTCGCTACACCGCGGCCTGCAGAGACTCCCACCGGCGAAGAGTTCGCGGGAACCCGCACAGGCGTTCGGCCTTCAGGGAGCAGAGCAACGGCCAGCACGACCACTGCAGCAGCGACCGCCGCCACCGCGCCACCCACCCGAAGGCGACTGACCGCAGTCGAGGCCGTCGTCAGATGCAGCAGTCCGCGTGCTCGCCTTCCCTCAGAACGCCCGATTTGACTCCGCTCAGAACGCCGCAGCAGCTCCTCCCGCAGCCGCTGATCGAACTCCGGCGCGATCGGCGGAGCGAGTGCACGGACGTCCTCGCGCAGCTCTCGCCAGGACTCCCCGTCGGGGCCTCCGCGCTCGCCGGAGAGCGCCGCCTCGAGCTCCGACAGCCAGCGGTCCTCGACAGCGTCGTGCTGGCCCTCGGGAAACGGAAGGATCCTCATGCGACCTCCTGACAATCGATATCCGCAGACTGCAGCCGCAGCTTCGTCAACGCGCGGTGCAGCCGAGTAGCGGCGTTTGAGGTGCTCACCCCGAGCGCGCGGGCGAGCTCCGCGTTGGAAAGCTGACCGTGAAACTTCAGCAGCACGATCTCGCGTTCGCGGAGCGGCAGCGCGGAGAGGGCCGAGCGCACGGTAGCCCGGCGCTCGAGCTGCTCGAATGCCTCACAGGCTCCACGGTCTTGGATCAGCTCGTCGCGGAGCTCGTCTTGCGGGCGGCGCCCGCGCCGGCGCAGCTCATCTAGGCACGCGTTACGGGCGATCGCGAACAGCCACGCCCGCGGCGTGCCACGCCGGGCGTCGAGCTTCGCGCGCGAACTGTAGAGCCGCTCGAAAGCGAGAGCCGTGACGTCCTCGGCCGCAGAGCGGTCGCCGAGCAACGAGATCGCATACCCGTGCAGATCCCCCGCGCATTCGCGGAACAGCAACTCGAAGCGCCCCTCGTCCAGGGAGCCCTCCGGCTCCTCGCCCTTCGGCTCAGTCTGCTGGGCTCTCGGCGCCTGACCTCTCATGTCCTTACTACGCCGTCCCGTCCCAAACCATCACACGAGTTCCTCGCCAGCACTACCGGTGCGCTGAGTCTGCCGTTGAGCATCCACACCCAAGTCTGACGTCTCATCATGCGCGCACCCTTCCGCGACTGACTGGCCGATGGGCGATCAACGCACCATTTAGAGCGCTGGCTGCAACTGTAGTTGCGCCGCAATCCAGGGTCGATGCCGATAGGGCTCCTGTCTCCATCCAGAGACAGGAGCCGGGTCGGCAGTGAGTAGGCTGGGGAGACCCAGTTGCGGCCCGGCTCCACCATTCGCCGCCGGGCTTGAGCTACCTGCTCGCTGGGCCGAGCCGAGGAGTCCTTCGAGCCTTCGCCGCGTTAGCCGCATATCCGCGTTCGCCAGCGCCGGTCCCACTAGGCTTAGGGCCACCGCGCACGAGTCTGACTGGAGCTCGGGCGCCTCCTCGCAGAGGAGATCGTGTAGATCCGTCCGCTCGCGCCGATCCCATAGCTAAGGGCTGAGTGGTTGACCACTAAGCCTGAGTAGTGCTGCGGTGTGCGTGAGCGCGCCGTGGAGCTTGCTGAGGGCAAGGCGTTGTCGGCTCTTGATTGTGCCTAGTGGCACGTTGAGCTCGTTCGCGATCTTTGCCTGGGTCAGTTCGCCGTAGTAGGCAAGCTGGACGGTTGCTCGCTGGGTTGCGGGGAGCTCGCGGATCAGTCGTCGTACGTGCTCTGCCTCTGTCCGCTTGTCGACCTGAGCGTCTGTCCGGTCCGGGGAAGCGATTTCGTGGGCGTTCGACACGTGCGCAGGAGCCGCAGCGTTGGCTCAATCCCGCGGCCCTAGGGGCAAGTGTTCATGGCTGCCGCCCTGGGTGCGCGGCCTTTGAGAGTTCGCGGTCGGGGCTGACCCGAACGACATCCCACACGAGACCGAGGCGCTCCAGTCCGCCGATCAGCCAGGCGGATGGGTCGAGTTGCCACCAGCGCAGTCCGTGCCGAGCGGAGGTCGGAAACGCGTGATGGTTGTTGTGCCACGCCTCGCCCAGCGTGGGCAGCGCCAGCCAGAAGAGGTTCCGTGACTCGTCGCCGGTGGCGAACCGCTGAAGCCCAAAGAAGTGGCAGAGGGAATTGATCGAGAACGTCGCGTGGTGGAGCAGAAAGATGCGCACCGCTCCGCCCCACAGAAGACCGGTCAATCCTCCGTCGACCGAACCGGTCAGCGCGACGCCCAGCCCAAACGGGAACGCAAGCCCAGCTAGCACCCAGAGCACGAAGGTTCGGTCGACAAAGCGAACGACGGGGTCTCGCAGCAAGTCCTTGGCATAGCGGTCCTCGCTCGCCATCGCCTCAGCGCCGAAGATCCATCCCAGGTGCGCGTGGTAGAGCCCGCCGAGCGCCCCCCGCCAGCCACTGCCGTGGTCGACATGGGGGCTGTGCGGGTCGCCGCGGCGGTCGGAGAACTGATGATGCTTGCGGTGGTTGGCGACCCACTCGATCACGGGACCCTCGACGGCCGTCGAGCCAAGGACGGCGAGGAAACCCCTCATCGCGGAGCTTGTCTTGAAGCTGTTGTGGGTGAACAGGCGGTGATAGCCGACGGTGATGCCCACCCCGCTCAGCAGATAGCTCGCTGCCAAGACGGCTAAGTCAGTCCAGTGCAGCGCACCGCCCCAGGCGAGCCTTGCTGCCAACCCGACGAGCAGCAGGGGGACGACTGTCACGATGATGTTCGCCACGCGGTCGACGTTTCCGAGCGTCTGCGCCCGCCTGTCGGATACCGCCACGCCGATCGACGTACCCTCGCTGTCTCCGTCCGACGGGCGATCACGGCTCGTTTGAGTGCCCGTCGCACTTGCGCTGTCCCCCCGTCTGTGCGGGAGCGATTCGTGGGCCATGGCGATCATCTAACCACCGAAGGACGCTGCCACGCCTCCCCGACCGCGCTAACTGCCGGCCGCTCGCCGGAACTACGGTTGGACCGCACCGGCGATCAGCAGCGCGACAAGCGCGACGAGCAGGACGTGGCCCGCGTCCTTCAGGCCACGATGCAGGGTGAGCCCTTCGGCACTAGGGGTCGCGTTGCCGATCACGCTGACTTCGACTTCGGAGGTGCTCGCCTGCGTCGTGACTGCGCGGAGCGAGCCCTGCTCAGCCGCGATCGTGCGGCGCACATGCGGGGTTCAGCCACGCGAAGCACCGGGGATGTTTGCGGCTAAGGGTGCTCTGTCGGTCACGCTGGGGGTGCGAGCATGAAGAGCTCGATCTCCATGTCGGGGCCGACGTGGCTGCTCGAGATGAACGTCGTGACGGCGCGGCCGGAGAGGCGCTGGACGGCGTCGATGAACTTGTGCTGCATCGCGTTGTGAAAAGCGCTGCGGGTGTCTTTGACGGTGGGAGCTCGCTCTAGCTCGATCATTGTCTTCTCGACGTCGGTGTAGACGCCGTCGAGAATACAGGCGAGGAGATCGTCGCCGAGCATCCGGGTCTTGGCGCTGAGTGGTGCGCGATGGTAGTAGCGTTCGTGCAACGCGACCATCGCGTCGGTTACGGCTAGTAGCAGCTCCTCGCCGCTCAGGGGAGCCTCGGCTACCAGCATGTTCGTGTTCTCGCTTCGTCCTGCGCTCGCCTTCGCGCGCTATGCGAAGGGCGGGAATCAGGCGAGCCATCAACGCTCGCAATTCCGCTATCCGGCTGATGGCCTTCCTGGCGTAGCTGGTCGTCGTGGGGCGCCTCCGGGGTGCGCTGGCTGCGTGCGTCGTAGGACTCATTCGCCGGGTCGATGATCCGGGTTTGGAGGTTCTCGACGCGCTCGTGCTCAGCGGCGACTTCAGCGACTGCCGGTGGGCTGAGGATGACCCGGCCGGTGTATCCGCCCTGCGGGCTCCACTCCGGCTCAGCACCGTGCCAGGCGAAGCAGAGGTTGAGAGCGGCGCATAGCTCGTCGGCCGTTAGCTGCGCGGCGCTCACGCCGACATCGCTGTTCAGCGGAGGGTCGGCTACCGACATGCTGGCCTGCTCTCTTCGTCCTCCAATTGGGTTCGCGCGCGAGGCGAAGGGCGATTGACCCAACGGCGATGCATCGATTTTAGCGCTTCAGCTATCATCCATCGGGACTTCGCCGCGATGATGTGTCGGTCACGATGAACCCGCGAGACATTTACGACAGTTCGAGGACCCGTGGGGATGTGCTCACGGCTATCTCCGACGGGATGGTCGCCCTGTTGAAGGAATACTACGGGCGTGGTCCCACCCGTGCGAAGTCCTACTACCAGGACGACATGGTGGTATGCGTTCTTCGTGGTGGTTTCTCGCGCGTGGAGGAGACGCTGCTAGAGGGGGGACGCGGTACCGCGGTCATCCAGCAGCGCATGGAGTTCCAGGAGGTCATGCGCGACCGCTTTGCCGACGTCATCGAAGACGCGACTGGCCGTCCGGTGATCGGCTTCATGAGCGGAAACCAGCAGCACCCCGACCTCATGTGCGAGGTCTTCATCCTCGGCCCCTCAGACCTCGTCGAAGAGCACGAAATCCCGGGCAACGGTCCAGCCTCGCCTCGCGGCTGAAGCAACGCACCGCAGGCGGCCGGGCGCGCGGCGGGCAGATGGCCGGGGCTCGGTCACCGGCTGGAAGGATGGGCGCTACACGGCGGCCTGGGACCGAAGTCGAACGTCAGTTCCTGCCTGGCGCCAAAGGCTGGCGTTTGCGAAGTCGTGCGTTGCGCGCCCCGCCGGGGCGTGATGGCTTCAGCGTGACGGGCTCGGGACTCATCTGGGGTCGCGCCCGAGGCGGACCCGCAGAGACGCTCGGCCGCGACGCCGCCCAGGACGAGTCGCTGGCGCCGACAGAGAAGCCGCTCCCCGGTGCCTGAATGCGAGGCATGTCGGAATGCGGGTGTCGTCCGACCTTCGGCGTAGCGGCACCGCATGACTGAAGCCGACAACGACGAGGGACCCCGAGAGCGGGACCCCGCCGGCCATACTGAACTCATTGACCTCGGGGCCAGGCCGGTTGCTGACGGCGCGCCGTCAGCGTCCGCGACGAAACCAGCTCACATGGCCAGTCGGACCGCCGAAAAGCGGCCGAGGCTGGATCGGCAGATTGGAGGCGTGGCCGCACCCAGAGGGGGAGGTGCGGCCACGCCTGTCCCAGCGCGCTAGAGGGAAGAATGAGAACGCGCTGCCCAGGACGGTGACCCGAGGGGTAGCGGCCCCCGTCCAAGCTTCAAGTCGAGTCGAGTCGAAGGCTGCACTACGCCACCGGGAATAGGCCGTAGCCGGCTGCTCGACCAACATGATCAGGCTCTGTGAATCATCCAAGGTTGAACATCTGGTTCTCGCTGGCTGGTCGCGCTCGTCGTCGGCGACCTCAGGGGGGAATCTGCGCCTCGGGCGTGGCGCGTGGCCGGAGTATCGCCTTCGCGGGCCGACAAGCATAGCCCGCAGGCGAACATGACCACGGTGGTGTAGAGGCCGACTACCACGAGGGGCAGGACGCCCATCACGATGCCTCCCTCGACGCCGCGTCCGTGGCCGGCGAGCGCGCGAACAGAGGCCGTCCGCGTCTGGAGCGCGTCACTCTCGGACCTTCAAGAAGCGTTCGGTGCTGGGGCACTGTGACCTCCGGATCGCCAATCGCTAGCGAAACCTAGGAAGTCACGTCACGCTGCCCGCCCCGCCAAGGACCGACCCCATACCGATGCCCTCTGCGACGAATCTACTACACGCCGGGGCACCGTGCTCGTCGACGAGTCCCACGCGGGCGAAAAGTGGGCGATGGCCCCGGAGTAGGTCCTTTCAGGTCCAGAAGATCGACTCGATCCTTTGGCGGCTAGGGACGCCAACGAGGCGCTTGCTCCCCGCTCAACGGGGACCGCTACCGCAGCCGAGAGCTCCCACCCGCATCGGCTCCCGGCAATCGTGCGCCTACCATCGGTGTTATCGGGCCGGTCACCGACCGCGCGCCCGGTCCGGATGTCAAGTCGATCGCGAGGTTGGAATGGGTTTTGATCAGTACCACGAGCCGCCCGCCGAGCTAAGCGCCGAGGTGCGCACGTACGCGCGTATGATCGCCTCGCTGACCGAGGAGACGGAGGCGATCGGCTGGTATGCGCAGCGCATCTCCGTTGAGCCTGACGCCCAGGCGCGAGCGATCATGGAGAACGCTCAGCAAGAGGAGTTCAAGCACTTTGCCATGGATCTGGAGTTTCTGCTCCGTCGTACTCCGAAGTGGCGGGCCGCGCTCGAGGGTGTGCTGTTTACCGAGGGCGACATTGTCGAGGCGGGCGAGTCGGCGGAGAAGGCTGAGAACGAAGTAGGTAGCTAAGAAGGTGTGGAGTCAGCGCTTTCGGCAGCCTGACGAACGCGTTGTGCGCTGTGCTTGCCCGCCGCCAACGCGCGAAGTACCCGGGCGCAGTTGACGCCGTCAGGTCGCTCGGCGAGAGGAGGGATGCTCCGTTGTCAGCTCACATTGTTCGTATTCTCCTCAACTCACAAGCGGACGTCGTCGAGGCGTGATCGCTTGCCATGCCGGCAGGGGGTCACTCGGATGCGCCTGATCGTGCGACGGGGAGTTTGGCGGCGTCTTTTGCGAAGCCCTTCCCGAGCACGCTAAGCGCCAACAGGGCGCCGAACAGCGTGACCGCGTCGACGCTCTCTCGTCCCTCCTTGGTCCAGTAGTCGTCCTCGAGATTGAGCCACAGCGCGAACTCGTCGAGGGTCAGCGCCGCACCGCTGCCAAAGCCGATCGACGTTAAGCGCGACGCGCTTCGCTGATCATTCGTGCCGATCTCGAGCAGCCAGAGGTAGCCGACGGTCAAGAGTCCAGCTATGCCGAAGGTCATGTGGTGGATGTGTCGGCCACCGGCCGTGAGGTTCTTGAATGGGCCGCGTTCGGCTCGAATCGCGTGAGTGATAGCCCTGACGGAGGCGAAGGTGACGAAGAAGGCGCCCGTTGAAAAGAGCTGTCTCTCCTTCTTGTGATCACCGAAGTGCTTGTAGTAGAGGGCGCGGAGATCCTTGATCCAGGAGTCCCCTCCGGGCGCCTGCGGGGCGCCACCGCCAGCACGGTCGGCTCGGCTCATCGTCTCTAGCCTACTCGCGAGGGGCAACGACATCCCTTTCCGACTGGGTGCCAGACAGGACCTGCGTCGCGCACGGATGGGCGCGGCGCCCCGACCGCTGTCTCGGCCTCGCCGTCTGAGTCGGGCGCGTGCAAGGAGTTGACCCCCGATCCCGTGATTGCTACGTGATCGATGTTCGAGCGTCTACCAGGGAATCCGCCGGTCGTGCAGCACGCAAATCCCAGGGCAATGTCTCGCCAGCGACTCTGCGAGCAGTCGCTCGCCGTCTGCCCCTGTTGCCCAGTTGTGCTCTTCGGCGAGCTGTCGTCGCTCCTTGGCTGATGGGCCGACAAATGCGGAGATTAGCGTCGCGATCCGACAGCGCGGCTTTGTGGCGCCCGGCTCTCAGAGCCTGTTGAACGTCCTCACGATGCGCCCGCCGGGGGCTCGCCAGATCATCCTGACCCCGGCGACGGCTTCCAGTCCAACGGCACGCGGGAGGAGCACCACGACCTCGTTGTTGATCACAGGGGTGGTGAGCGTGAAGGGAGGCGAGATCTTGCGGGTGTAACCATTGTCCGGGCCGGGCGCATAGTGCAGTGTGACCTGCGCGACCCCATCGGGCACGACCATCGTGATCGTCTCGCTAGTGCTCGAGCCGGGCGGGCCGCTCTCCACGTCACGGCCCTGCTCGATGTCTGCCGCGCTGGCGCCGCCGCCGCCATCGGCGCCGATCAGGCCGTGACCGAGGTCGATGTGCGCGTCGCGGGTCATGATGCCCTCGCGCGGGCTCTGCCCGGTCCCGCAGCCTCCCACCACGGCCGGGTAGATGTAGTACGAGCTTCCCCCGATCACGCGCGTGAAGCGTATGTAGCGGACGAAGACATCGCGCACGAGTCCCGCTGCGACCATGCCGCTGCTGTTGTCGGCCGCGGTCGCAGGCCGCCGCAGTACGCCTAGGATCGACAACAGGGAGCGGCTCGGCGGGCGCTGAAGCACCCGGCCGTTGCCGCACGAGGCGGGTGATGACCGCGCGGTCTTCGACGGCTGCCCGGCGGGCGGAACCGCGGTGTGCCCGGCGTGCGATCCGCCACTGCCGCCCGTGAATGCCAGCAGGATCGAGGCGATCGCCGCAGCGGCGATAATCGCTGCGCCAGCCACACCTCGGTGACGGCGCTGGCGCGCTCGCGCTTCTTCGATCACGCCAGCGTCAGGCGTTTCCACGGGCGGTCTCTCGACGGTGAGAGTCATGGGGTGTCAGGACTGTGCTTAGGCATCTTCTGAGCTACTATGAATAGCACAATGATAGATGTCAAGGTCGACCGCGACGACCCAGCCCTCCTGCACGACCAGGTCGCCGCACAGATCCGCCGCGCGATCGCCGACGGCGAGGCAAAGCCCGGCGAACGCCTTCCACCCGCACGCCACCTCGCCGCCGTGATGCACGTCAACACCAACACCCTCCTGCGAGCCCTGAGACTCCTGCGCGACGAAGGACTCCTCGAACTGCGCCCGGGCCATGGGATCCGCGTCAGCGGCACACCTCAACGCGGCGCGCTGCTCACCAAGGCGATCGAGCTCGTCCAGCTCAGCCGCGAGAGCGGCTACGACCGCGCCGAACTGCTCGATATCATCCAACGGCTCCCGTAGCCTGCGAGCTCTCGCCCGGCCGGCTATCGGCCCGTCGTCGATGCGGTAGGCGGCGAGACTCGATTGGCCTTGCGCCGACGGGAACGCGTGCGGGAGGATGCGGCTGCTATTCCGCCGGCAGCAGACCGGGATGGCTCCGTTCGAAGGCGACGTGTCGTTCGATCGCCTCCAGGAGAGATGTTCCCTCTGAGTTCCCTCGCCACCCAGCGGACGAGGATCAATCCGGCGCCACTCCCGTCGCCCCGGGGTGGCTTAGCACAGGTACTGCTTACGCTGCAAAGCAGCACTCTAAATGTAGATCTCGGCGACGTTGGCGACTGCTCCTCGTCCGGACCGCCGCTCTTGTTCACGGCCTCTTAGGTGCCTGCGCGCGGCCGTGCGGGCGGGTGCTCGAGGATCTGCCGGGTCCTCACCTCGAGCGTGTCGGTGATGTGGATGAGCTCGCCCGACGCCAGCGCTCGCCAGAGCGGATTTGCGTCCATTGGCTCGCTGGCCACGACCACGAGTGGGCGGTCGATTCCCTCCTCACAATGGACGCGACTGCCAAGGCGGCTCGCGTGCTCAAGTGGCTCTCCCGGGGCTCGCTCAAGGAGGTAGAGGGTGTCTGTCTCTGGGTAGCGCAGTGCCCACAGGCCGTTCGCCGTCGCGAGCACGAAGTTGATCGAGACCAGCCGCAGGTTGGCAGCCACCCAGGCACATGCTGCCTCGATCCCTGCGCTGACATCCCCGTCCCGCGCGGCGATCTCGCGCGTGATGAGCGCAAAGAAGCGCTCGGAGTCGGTGTCCCCTTTGACCAGTCGGCTGTCATCGCCCAGGTGAGCCTCGAGTGCGGGCAGGTCTTCGACTACCCCGTTATGGGCGAACAGCCGCCCATCCTGCTCGAAGGGATGCGTGTTGAGCAGGGTGTGTGCACCGGTGGTGGCAAAGCGGACGTGCGCGAGGAACGTATTCGAGGAGACCTCGCGCGCCTCACGCCCGAACTGCGCGTCGTCGTAAGCGGCGATCGGCTGCTTGCTGACGTGAGGAGCCCTCTTACCGTCGAACCAGCCCAGACCGGTCCCGTCCGGGTCGCGGTGACTCTGAGTCGCGAGGCTGTCGGGTGCGTCGAGCAGCCAGAACGTTGCCCGAGCGCGCACGCTCCCGGCACTCATGCCGAACAGGCGACACATGGTTAGGCAGGCGATGCCGGTCGAGCCATGTGAGAAGGATAGATCTCTCGGCGACAACGAGCAACTCGGTGTTCTCGGCGGCCTGCGAACGCCCCTCTGGCTGCCGCCTTGTCGGACAAAGCGACCATGCGCTCGGTCCCCGGCTCAGACTGTCGCTGTTCGTCCGAACCAGGCGTGGCGGCGGTCCCGAACGCGACTTCTGCATTCCTTCGAAGTAGGAGCGCGCCGTCAGTCAGCCGAGCGTGCGGTGCCCCGGTTCTCGGCTGGGAGGGCGACTTGCTGTCTTCCTGATGCGCCGCTTCCTGCGCCAGCCCGCCGGCGGCGACTAGCTGACGGCAAGGGTCGGCGCTGCTTGTGGCGGTGAACGGCGGCGTACGAGCCAGCGGCGTAGCTCGTCAGCTCCCCAAACGATGAAGGGGTAAGGAAGCAGGAACACAAGATCATGCACTGGCAGCGCCGCGGTTCCCAGAAGCGATTGCAGCGGTGGCGCATAGACGAAGACGGCGGCCAACAGCAGCTCGGCAACGATCGCGCCGAGTAGGTAACGGTTGCTGAAGACCCCAATGGACCGCAGCGACGCGCGTCTGGTTCGTACGGCGAAAGCGGTACCGATCTGGCCGGCGATCATCCCCAGGAATGTCATCGTGGTTGCCTGTAGGTAGGCGTGATGCAGCGGGCGGCCAGCGCCGACCGGATCGCCCATGTGCCATCCGGCACCGTTCAGGACATAGAAGAAGCCGGCCAACGACAGTCCCGCGACCATCACGCCCAGGAAGAGCCAAGCGCGGAGGAGCATCGGGCCGCGGATGACGCCCTCCGAGCCGGGGCGCGGCGGACGGTCCATGCTGCCCGGCTCGATCGGGTCGCGGCCCAGCGCGAGTGATGGCAGCGTCTCTGAGCCGACGTCGAAGGCTAGGAGCTGCAACACGGTGAGCGGAAGTGGGATCGCACCGCCGCTGAGCGCGAATACGAGGAACGGCACGACCTCGGGTGTGGCGTGCGCAAAGATGTACTGGATGAACTTGCGGACGTTGTCATAAACCTGGCGGCCCGCCTCGATCGCCACGACAATCGTGGCAAAGTTGTCGTCGGTCAGCACCATCGTCGATGCCTCCCGGGCGACGTCGGTCCCGGAGCGACCCATCGCTACGCCAATATCCGCCGTGCGCAGCGCCGGCGCGTCGTTGACGCCATCGCCGGTCATCGCTACGACGTGTCCCTGGCCGCGCAGTGCCTCGGCGATCTGGAGCTTGGTCTCAGGGGAGGCGCGCGCGAAGATCACCTCGCGCCCGCCGGCGAGAATGTCCTTCACCTCCTGCTCGTGGGTATGGTCGAACGCCTGGGCGTTGACGACCAGCGGGTCTTTCCCACCGATGCCAACCTGGCCTGCGATCGCGGCAGCAGTCAGCGGATGGTCGCCGGTGATCAGCACGATTCGGATGCCGGCGCGGTGGCAGCGGGTTACAGCGTCAAAGACCTCGACACGGGGCGGGTCTCGCATCGTGATCAGCCCGAGAAAACACAGGTCTCTCTCGGCATCGTCGCGAGCCGGCGGTTCCATGCCGGAGGGCAGCGATCGGCGTGCGAGCGCCAACACTCGCAGGCCCTGGCCGGCGAAACTCTCCACCTGCCGGATCACGCGCTCCCGCTCGGAAGGCTCGAACGGACGCTGCTCACCATTAGGCAAGAGCACGTTGACACATTGCGGCAGCACTGACTCGGGTGCGCCCTTGGTGTGTAGCCAGTCCTGGCCTTCACCCGCGTCGACGGTAGACATCAGCTTGCGCTGAGCGTCGAAGTTGTACTGGTGAGCGCGGCTGCGCCCGCGGCTCTCGGCGTCGATATGAACGCCGAGGATCTGTGCGCCCATCAGTAGCGCCACCTCGGTCGGGTCTCCAGTGCTCTGGCCGCCGGGCTCCAGGTGAGCGTTGTTGCAGACAGCGGCAGCCTTGGCGAGTGCTGTGAGCGCGGCGTCGGGTGAGCGCACCGGGGCCCGCCCCGCGGGCTCGGCGTCAAGCGCGGCCGCGCTTGCCACGGTCCATGCATCTATGGGACGCATACGGTTCTCGGTCAGCGTCCCGGTCTTATCGGTGCAGATGACATCGGTGGAACCAAGGGTCTCCACGGCGCTCAAGCGCTTGACCAGCGCACCTCGGCGGGCCAGCGCGCGCACCGCGACGGCTAGCGCCAATGTGATGACCGGCAGCAGCCCCTCCGGCACGTTGCCGGCAAGTAGGCCGACCGCGAACACGACACTGTTCTTGAACGACAGGCCGGCGCCGAAGATCGCCACTGGAACAAAGGCTGCGGCCATCGTGATCGCGATCCCGGCGATCAACCATGCGACCCTGCGGACTTGTCGCTCAAGGGGGCTGGGCTCTTCCTTGACTCGCTCGGACAGGGCGGCGATGCGCCCTAGCTCGGTGTGCATCCCGGTTGCAAACACGACACCCCGAGCCTCTCCTCCAGTGGCGCTAGTGCCGCTGAACAGGAGATCCCGCGCGGCGATCCGCGGTACGCCCGTATCCACCAGCTCCGCCGAGCGCAGCGCCGGAGCCGACTCGCCTGTGAGCGTGGAGAGATCTACCTCGACGGCGCCTGCGATCAAGCGCATGTCGGCAGCGATTCGATCGCCCTCCTCGACGACAACAACATCGCCAGGGACCAGCTCGGCGGCCAGTATCGACGACGGCCGTCCCTCGCGCAGGACCCGGGCGTGCTGGGGTAGAAACTGCGCGAGGGCCTCGACGGCTCGCTCTGCCTGCATCTCCTGCACAAACGCGAACACGGCGTTGAGCACGATCACCAGCAGAACCGCGATGGCAATGGTTTGACTGCCAACCGCGAAGGACAGGGCTGCGGCGAGCCAAAGAAGCAGCGCGAGTGGGTGGGTCAGCTGGTGCGCGAGCTCCCGCGGCCACGTCAGGCCCCCGCGGCGTCGCAGCTCGTTGGGCCCGTACTGGATCAGCCGGCGTCGTGCCTCGGCCGCCGACAGCCCCTCCGGCGCACTGCGCAAATCCCGCAGCAGCAAGACGACGCTCTCTGTCGCGTCAAGCTCGACTGGCTCTTCGACGCGGACCGGCTCGGTCATGTCTCGTGTAGCGGCCCCGTGGCCGCAGTGGACCCGCCGGTGTCAAGCGTGGCCAGCAGGTGCAGCTCCTCCATCAGCAGACGGGGCAACAGGAAGTGCTCGCGCACGCGCTCGCGTCCGCTTTGGCCGAGCTGGTCTCGCAGCTCACGGTCGTTCAGAAGCTTGAGCATCGCCTGGGCGCACTCCTCGGTGCTGCCGACCAGGACGCCGCCGACTCCCTCGGGCATCTGCAGTGGGATGCCGCCAGCGTGACCAGCTACCACTGGTGTGCCCTTCCACAACGACTCGCTCACCACCAGCCCGAAGCCCTCGCGGATAGACTTCTGCACGACCACCTCGGAGAGTTGCTGGAAGGCGTTGACCTCGACATTGCCGACTCCGGTGAGGTTCGTGTATATGTGAATCAGTGAGTCGCGCTCGGCCGCCTCTGAGACCTGACGGTAGACGTCCCAGCCCTCGGGGTCATCGGACGCCATCGACCCGACGAGCGCGAGCTGCAAGTCCCCGATCTCCTCGCGCACGAGCCGGTAGGCGTCGATCACGCCGAGCGGGTCCTTCCACTGGTCAAAGCGCGATATCTGCGTCACGAGCCGCCCAGGGACCTCCATTCCGATCCAGTCGAGGATCTGGCTGGCCATGCGTGGATCGAGGTCGAAGTTCTTGGGGCTCAGGGGGTCGATCGCGGGCGCGATCGCCTCCACTCGCGACACGGGCAGGTCGGGCGGCACGAACTCTCTCATCGTGAACACGGCGGCGTCAAAACCCTCCAAGTAGGGCGCCAGAAACCTCCAGGCGTCCGGGTTGGGCTCGCTGGTGTCGATGTGACAGCGCCACACCCAGCGCGCGTTGCCATTGCCGTGCGCTTTCAGCAGTCCGGCGGGTTGCGGGTCGTGCACGACTATGAAGTCATAGTCGCCGTCCAGATCGGCCGCGTTTTCCTCGATGCACCTCCGGTATGCCGTCTGCTCGGCGTCGGTCAATGCGTGCGGCCCTCCCTGCAGCGCGTTGTGCAGCGCCTTGGTGGCGTGGAAGAAGTCCTCATCCCCACCGATGACCTTCCAGTCCACAGTCAGGCCGAGGTCACACAGCAACGGGACGCTCGAACGCAACAACTCGGATACCCCTCCGCCGTAGGATGTAGCGTTGACGTTCAGGATGCGCGCGCCCTTGAGCGTGCCTGCATGCTCGCGCAGCTCCGCCAGGATCGCGGCAGGCACAATCCCCTCGTAGGCGTCCAGCGACCACCGTCCAACGGCTACCTTCTGCAACACGAGTGCAGTCTCCTCACTGTCCCGGCCGTCGCCCCACTCGAAGATCGACGTCGCCGCGAACACGATGCCAAGAATGAGCCAGCGCGGCGTCCACGAGGCCCTCCTTGTTGCCGAAGTAGTCGTCGGAGTGGACCAGTCTGAGGTTGCCAGCCCTGCGCGAGCTTTCCTGACGTCCGTGGCCGGCACAGCTTCCAACCCAGCGACGATCGCCTCGTGGGAAGCCATTTTCGCCGCCGCGGAGCGCCGACCTGGGTGCTCGCCTCTCAGACGCCATAGGCGACTGCCGCTTCGCTCCACGCAAAGCGGTCGTCCGAGGCCGCCCATACCGGACCCGGTCATCGAGACGCTCGCATTCGCGCAAAGGGGGAAATTCGCGATGGGCGGTCGTCATGGACGCAGGGGTGCTGGCTGATCGCAGATCTGTGCCGCACTCCACCGCGAGTGGGCGTCTGCGCGACTAGAGCGCGGAGGCGAGGATCTCCGCGTGCTCGTCCTCGGGCGGTGTACCGTAGGCATAGACGAGGAGATCCTCGCTGCCATGGTTTGCGCTCTGCAAAGGTGTGCCTGGCTCGACGTGAATCAATCCCCCAACGGGAACGTCATGACGCTCCGGAGGTTCACCGACGTACATCGACAGCGTGCCCGCGAGGACGACGAACGTCTCCTCCTGAACCGGGTGCCTGTGACGCCCCGTTGCACCAGGCGCATAACGCCAGACGTTTGCGCCCGTATGAGCAAAGCCAGCAACGTCGCTGAGTTCGGCCACGTGGCGCGGGGCTCCGTGGGCTCGTGAGGGCGCATCGTCCACGCGAACTCGTCTGGAACAACTTCGCGGAAAGCCATACGCACACTCTAATCGCGATCGGTCTCGGCCGTCGCGCGGCGTCTACTTTCAGCCCACCGTTGAGATCCATAGCTATTCACGCGTACTGGGACACTGCCGCATCGCTCGCAAAGCGGGCGGCTCGATGGTCGGGCTCGACGTGCCTGCTTCGGACGAGCACCAGCACTGGCGGGCATCGGGGCCAACACTTCTGCATCGCCCGGCGTGAGCAGGCGTGAACCGACCGCCACCCGACGCTGTCGGAGATCGTCCCGAGCGGCAGTGAGGAGCGCCCGCACGGACGCTCCCGCCCTGGCACAAAGGAGCAGTCTGGGTCGCAGTGCGTGGCTCGGCGCCGGACTGGCGGTCATCGTGCTCTCGACGTTCGCCGCCCGTGGCGGTTCCACGGCCCCCGCTCGACGGGGGCATCACTAGCCCGCGCCGGCCGGACTATCCTTTAGCGGCCGTAGCCACGACCGCGGAGGAGCTTCGATGACCTATGTTGCAGACACGGCGATTGGCGCCGCGCCACCGACGAGCCTGCCGGCCCGTCCCGGCGAGGCGTCCCAGCCCGGCCACGACGCCGCCCGTGCCGCGCTCGAGCACTTCCATGCGCGACTCGGCGAGAACTTCTACCTGAGCAATCCCGAGCTGCGGCACACCGTCGCGTTCCACATCGGCGATCGCCTCGACTCCGAGCTCGCGTCACACGGCGCCGCCGTCGCCGAGGCGGAGCCGCTGGTGGCCGCAAACGATGAGCGCCTCAACTACCCGCGGCTCGAGCCCTACGACGGTGTCGGCCGGCGGGTTGACAGGATCGACCATCACGGGAACTACGCGGCGGTCGGCGATGTGATCTACGGCAGCGGCGTCGTCGCGCGGCTGGTCGAGGTGGGCGGGCTACGGGAGGGCCACGCCTTCAACCTCCTCAACTGCATGCTCGGCGAGGCGGGCCACAACTGCCCCGTGATCTGCAACTTCGAGACGGCCCGGCTGCTCCAGCGCCTCGATGGGCTGCCCCAGCGCGACGAGTGGCTCGCGGGGTTGCTCGAGCCCAGCTACACGCGCAACCTGACGGCGTCGCAGTTCCTGACCGAGGTCACCGGCGGCTCGGACGTCGGCGCCAACGCGACGGTCGCCTGGCGCGACGACCAGGGCAACTGGCGCATCCGCGGCGAGAAGTGGTTCGCCTCCAACGCCGACGCCGACCTCAACGTGATCACGGCGCGCTTTGACCCCGAGCGCCCCAGGACGAAGGGGCTGTCGGTCTTCCTCGTCCCGGCGCGGCTGCCCAGCGGCGAGCGCAATAGCTACACGCTGCGCCGGCTCAAGGAGAAGCTCGGTACGCGCGCGCTCGCCACGGCCGAGATCGACTACCACGACGCCTGGGCGGTGCCGCTCACCGATCACGTCGAGCGCGGCTTCAACACAATGATGGAGGACGTCGTCCATCACTCCCGGATCGCGATGGGGGTGAGCTGTCTGGGGCTGGCCACACGCGCGTACCAGATCGCCCGCATCTACGCCGACGAGCGCACCGTCTTCGGCCGGCGGGTGATCGAGCACGCCCTCGCGCAGGAGAACCTCGCCAACATCAGGGCGCACGTCACCGCGATGCAGGCGGGTGTCTTCCGCCTGATCGCAATGCAGGACGAGGTCGACACGGGGGCCGACGAGCGCTCCGAGCGCGTCGGCTTCATCCGCCTGATGGCGAACGTCTACAAGCACGTGGTCTCGCAGGCCGCCGTTGACCACTGCCACCACGCGCTCGACACACTCGGCGGCAACGGCGCGATCGAGACCTTCTCGAGCATCCCGCGACTGCTCCGCGACGCCATCATCGAGGAGAACTGGGAGGGAACCCACAACACGGTCCGCGCGCAGGTGCTGCGCGACATGCTCCGCTACGAGGTTGACGCCGCCTACCTCGCCGTGATGGAGGAGGAGGTTGAGCATATCCCTTCACTCCCCGAGGCCGCCGCGGCGCGACGGGCGCTCGAGCGGCTGCGCGACGGCTTCGCCAAGCTGCGCGGCGCCGATGCCGACGCGCAGCCGCTGATCGTCCAGCACCAGCTGCACGAGATGGCGAACCTCTCGGCGTGGGTCGCGCTGCTCGCCGAGGCCGAGCATCAGCAGAGCACCGAGGGCGTAAAGACGAAGGCGGCGGCGGCACGGTACTTCCAGTCGCGCACGCTCGACGGCTCAGCGCCCACGTATGACGTGGCCGGCCGGGAGCTGATCGCGGCGGTCGTCGGCGCGCGTTAGCCCGGCGCGAGGCCCTGCGGCAGCGAGCGGGCGTCGCCACAGACGCCCGCTCCGGACGACCGATGAAAGTCAAGGGCTTGGCGGTTCATTTAGGAACGAATTTCGGGGGTTGGATCGGTCGCGGGTGTCTGCCGCAGGGCCGTAGAGCGCCTCGTGTGGCGTCGGTTTCAGACGAGATGGGACCGGGCCAAACAAACAGGTACCGGGCGCAAGCCCGGCTAATCCGCAATGAGGATGGGTAGCTCCTCGCCTAGACCGGGCGCAGGTCGCCGGCCAGGAAGCGATCGCGCAGGACGAACTTCTGCACCTTGCCCGACGGTGTCATAGGGAATTCGTCAACGAACACCCAGATGCGTGGTGTCTTGTATGCCGCGAGCTCCGCGCGGACGTAGGCGACCAGCTCGTCCTTCTCCGGCATCGCGCCCGGCGCCGCCCGGACGACGGCACACAGCTGCTCGCCCCACGTCTCGTCGGGGATCCCCACCACGGCCACTTCACCGACCGCTGCATGGGTGAACAGCCGCTGCTCGATCTCGCGCGGGAAGATGTTCTCGCCGCCGCGGATGATCATGTCCTTCAGCCGACCCTCGATGCGACAGTAGCCGCGATCGTCCATCGACGCGAGGTCGCCGGTGTGGAGCCATCGGCCACCGTCGATCGCCGCGAAGGTCGCGTCGGGCATCTCGTAGTAGCCATGCATCACCAGGTAGCCCCGTGCGCACAGCTCACCCACAACGCCGCAAGGAACCGTCTCGCCGGTGACGGGGTCGACGATCCGCACCTCGGTCTGCGGGAGTGGCCGGCCAATCGTCGTGGCACGATCGTCGAAGCTGTCGTCGAGGCGACCCTGGGTGATCACCGGTGAGCTCTCGGTCTGGCCGTAGACGATCGAGAAACGCACGCCGAGCCGGTCCTCTATGCGCTTGACCAGGTCGGGCGCAACCAGCGCGCCGCCCGAGAGCGCCGCGCGCACCGATGAGAGGTCGCGCGTGTCGAAGCCGGGGTCCTCGGTCAGCGCGATCAGAACGGTAGGAACGCCCGCGGGCGCCGCCGCCCGCTCCGCCTCGACGAGATCCAGCATGAGGCCAGGCTCGAATGCGAGGACGGGAACGTGCGCGAGCTGATGCGAGACGCAGCCCAGCGCGCCGAGGCCGCACCCGGCGGTGTGGAACAGCGGGAACGGGTTCACGTAGGCCTCGCCCGGCTCGAACTCGAACCGGCCCAGTGTCATCCGAGCGTTGTTCGTCAGGCCACGGTGGTGCAGGAGCGCGCCCTTCGGAAAGCCGGTCGTGCCCGACGTGTACTGGATCTGGACCGGGTCATCCGGACCGACGTCGGGGAGTTGCTCCGTGGGCGCGCCGGACGCCAGAAATGCGTCGAAGTCGGTGAACGCGATCGCCTCGCGGAGCCCGGGAAGCTCGTTTCGGACGGCCTCGAGCGACTGGGCCATCGGATTGCCGCGGAACTCGGGCAGCAGAAAGATCCCTGCCGAGGCGGACTGCTCCAAGACGTATTTGAGCTCGCCGGGCTTGTACGTCGGGTTGACCGTCACCAGGATCAGGCCGGCCAGCCCCGCGCCGAACTCCAGGACCTCCCACTCCGGGACGCTGGGCGCCCACACCGCGACGCGCTCACCGGGCGTAAAGCGTCCCAGCAGCGCGCGGGCGCAACGCTCGGCATCCTCGAGCAGCTCGCCGTACGTCCAGCGCCGGCGCTGGACCGGATCGGGGTGCCCTCCGATGAGCGCGGGCTGATCGGGCACGGCCTCCGCCGCGTCGCGCAGAATCCCGCCAACCGTCGTGTCCAGGATCGGCTCGCTCTGGTCCGCGGGGTAGTACGACTCACTCAGTGTCGGCATCGTGACGGCCATCCTGCTCCTCGCTCCTGGTCTGCGCGCACTATCTTCGCACGGCCCCCTCGTGCAAGTAGGCCGGGCGCAGAGATGGGTCGGCGCCGCGTTGGCGACGCGGGGGTGATCAGCGCCGCTCTTGGCACAGCAACCGGTTGGTCCGGCAACAAGAGCCTCTCGATGATCTCTCGCCTCTGCGGCAGGAGCTCATCACAGCATCCGGCGCCTCTCTGGCGAGCTCCCGCGCTCGCCGCCATCCGCGAGCAAACAGCGGCTCGCGAAGAGAGACGGAGCGGCAAGCGTCCGACCCCGGGTGCGGGATCGAGCGACCAGGCGAACGATCGGAATGAGCAGGCGCTGGCCGCACACACCCGTCCACCATGCGATTTGACCATCCGCGACGTTGCGGCGGCACCGGTGGACACGGCCCGCCGTGATGGTGTACGAATGAGCCTGCCCGGACGGGCATCCGCCTCGGGCGGCGAAGTCGAGCTTGAAAGGCATCCCATGAGCCAGACCGAGACTGAGACCGACCTCCGCTTCGACCCGCCGGGGCCGGGGTCCTGGAAACTCGACGCGGTGCACTTCCCGCGGCCCGTTACGCGCTACTGGGCCGAGACGCACCCCGAGCCGTTCAGGCGCGGCTTCGGCGAGTTCACGCGCTTCTACGGGATGGTGCTCGACACGCTCGACACGGCCTACCCAAACGGCTTCTCCTACACGATGATGCGGATCGCGGCGCCCGAGGAGATCCCGGCGCGGATCCAGCGCGCGCAGGAGGTCTTCGACGGCAAGGTGTGGCGGGAGCAACTGAGCGAATGGGACGACGTCGTCAAGCCGGCGTCGATCGCCACCCACCGCGAGATCCAAGACGTCGACCCCGACGCCCTCAGCGACGAGGAGCTCGCCGCCTACCTGACCCGCTGCCACGAGCACCACGCCGCGATGATCACCCAGCACATGCGCTTCACGGCGGGCGCGATGATCCCGACCGGGGACTTCCTGGCCCACGCGGGCGCCTGGACCGGACTTCCGGCCTCCGACCTGCTCGGCCTGCTGCGCGGCGCGGCGCCGGTCTCTGCCGGCGCCTCGTCCGAGCTCAACGCGCTCGTGGCGGCCATCGCCAAGGACCCCAAGGCCCAGGAGCTGCTCGACTCCGACGGCGACCCCGCCCGGGTGCTCGACGAACTGCGCGCGCTCGACGCCGCCGGCCCCGCCGTGAGCGCCTACCTCGACCTTGTCGGCTGGCGACTGCTCGACGGGTTCGACATCTCCGGACCGTGCGCCCTGGAGCTCCCGGACGTGCTGCTGAGGGCGATC
>DAIRTT010000024.1:0-11620 GCA_036803745.1 Solirubrobacteraceae bacterium
TTTCTTCGCGCGCTTCGAGGAGGTGCTCACCCGCAAAGGCACCGCGGCTGCGCCGGCCGCGGCGGCGAAGGCGCCCTAGCCTTCGGCGTCTGCCCGCGGCCTGCTCGACGGTCGCGAGGCGGCGATCACGACCGACACCGACGTCAGGCGTGGCCGGCGGCGGCGGATCGGCTCGGGCCAGGAGCGCCCCTTCGACAGCGAGATGATGTCGGCGCCGGCGAAGCGCGGCGGCTCGACAGTCAGCCCTTCCTCTTCGAGGATGCGCCTCATGACGTGGGGGAGAGCGGGCGAGATGTGCGGCTCGTAGTCGGGCCGGAAGCTGGTGAGATTCCCGCGCAGCCCGAGCTCCAGCCTGTTGCGGAGCGTCGCAAGATTTGGCGTGGAGACGACGATGCGGCCCCCCGGCGCGAGCAGGCGGGCAGCTGCGCGGAGCGTGCTCCAGGGCGCCTCGAGGTGCTCGATCACCTCGACCAGCAGCACACGATCGGCCCGGGGCAGATCCTCGGCGTCCTCGGCGGCGACGGTGTGGAAGTTGACGTCCCCGCGCAGGTCCTCGGCGAGCCAGTCGATCGGGTCGATCCCGTGCAGCTCCGACGGTTCCCATCGATCCCGGATCAGCCGCAGCAGGTCGCCCCGCCCGCAGCCGATGTCGAGCCAGCTCAGCCCGGCTGTCGGCTGGGCGGCGGCGAGCGCGCACTCGACGATCGCGTCGATCGAGGATCCGCCCGAGTCGAGCTGGTCGGAGAACGTCCGCTCGGCGGCCCCCTCATCCGTGTTCATCCGAAGCGGCCTCGAAGGCTGACCCACCCGCGTTGCCTGAGCCGCTCGTGCGCGCGGTCCGGGTCGCGGGTCGCCAGCAGCGCGGGCGGGTCCCAAAGTTTGCGGCGGTGCGCGTCCGCGGCCGGAGCGAGGATCGGGCCCGCGACACCCTGCCTCACGCTGAGGACCGTGTACCCGTGGGACTCCAGCAGCGCCGTCACCGGCGTCGGCGGCGGCTCGTGCTCCTCGAAGACGATGTCGCGGATGCCGCCGTCTGAGAGCAGCGCCTCGGCGCCCTGCAGGGCCGCGAGCTCATGCATCTCGACATCGAGCTTGAGCACTCCGATGGGCCCAGTGAGCTCCTCGTCGAGGCGGACCGTCGCTACCTCGGTCGAGTTCTCGGGGTTGACGTGCTCGAGTGAGGCGGTGCCCTTGTTGTGCGCGAACGTGTCCGGATCGATTGCGAGCGGAAGCACCCCTGCCGAGGACGATACGGCCGCCTGGCGCACCGCGACCACGCGGATGTCCTCGGCGGACTGCCAGCGCGCGACGTTGCGGCTGAGCGTCTCGAAGATGGCCGGGTGGGGCTCGAATGAGATGACCCGCCCGTCCGCTCCCACCGCATGGGCGAGCAGGTTCGACATCACGCCCACGTTGGCGCCGGCGTCGACGGCAGTCTCGCCGGGCTCGGCCAGGCGCGCCAGGGTCTCAGCGACGATCAGGTCATAGACGCCCGTGCGGGCGACGGCTCGCCCCAGCGGGTCGGGCCAGCAGTACAGGCGCGATCCCCACGCCATCCGCTCGAGGCGGGGCTGCCCGTCGCCGTGCCCGCGAGCCCGCAGTCGCCGCGCGATCTGTGCCGGGCGGTACCAGTAGTAGGGCCTGTTGACGAACCTGTAAGCGCGTGAGATCGGCGAGTGGGGGTTGTGTGCGAGCTCGTTCATGGGGTTGACAGCACTCTAAAGCGTCACCGATCCGGCCTCCCCGGGGAGATGTGGCATCGTTCGCTGCGAGACCATTGGCGAGCGAGCACGACGACAGCGGGTTACGGCCAGGGGCGGCTCGCCGGGGCTCGGCGCCAGATCTGACGATCGTGGCACACGACCTCGGGGCCGTCGGGGGGATGGAGCGCCAGCTCGCCGAGCTCGTTCTCGGCCTTCGCGCGCTCGGCCATCAGGTGACCGTGATCGGACGCAAATGTCGCCTGCCGGCCGACTCCGGAGTGGTGTTCCACCGTGTCCGTGCGCCATCGCGCCCATTCGTACTGGCCTACCCGTGGTTTCTGCTCACGGGGTCGCTCGCCGTTCGGCGTCACCGGCGGGGAGTCGTGCAGGCGACCGGCGCGATCGTGCTGAACCGGGTCGACGTCGTCGCAGTCCACTACTGCCATCAGGTCGGCCCGGCGAACGCCAGCCGCTCGACACGGCTGTTCCGCGGCCACGTGAGGGCGGCCGCCGTCCTCAAGCGTCTCGGCGAGCGCGTGTGCTTCGCGGTCAACCGCGCCACGGCGATGGTGTGCGTGTCCGAGGGCGTGGCCGAGGAGGTGCGGAGCAACTTTCCCGCGCTGAGCGATCGGGTCGTCACGATCCACAACGGCGTCGACACCGAGGCGTTCGCGCCGGGTGTCCGCGCCGAGCAGGCTCGCGCCCTGCGCGAGGAGCTCGCACTGGGCGCCGATGAGCTCGTGGCGGCGTTCGTCGGGAGCGAGTGGGAGCGCAAGGGCCTCGAGCCGGCCATCAGGGCGCTGCCGGAGAGCGGCGGCTGGTCGCTCGTTGTCGCCGGGGGCGGCGAGCGCGAGCGCTACGAGCGGCTGGCCGACTCGCTGGGCGTCGGCGACCGCGTCCGCTGGCTCGGTGTCACCTCTGATGTCCAGCCCGTCTACCAGCTCGCGAATGCCTTCGTGTTGCCGACGAGCTATGAGACGTTCTCCCTGGTCACCTTCGAGGCGGCCGCCAGCGGCCTGCCGATCATGGCCACGCCGGTGAGCGGGGTGCGCGAGCTGATCGACGACGGGCGCAACGGCTTCCTGATCTCGCGCGATCCCGACTCGATCGCTGAGCGCCTGCGCGAGCTGGCGGGCGACCCCGAGCTGCGGGCACGCCTCGGGGCTGCGGCGCGAGAGTCTGCGCTCGGCTACTCCTGGCAGCGGATGGTCGATCGCCACCACGAGCTCTATGTCTCGCTGCCCTCCGGCCGTCCTCGGCGCTGAGCGTCGCCCTCGATCGCCCCGAGCAGCAGTCGTTCGAGCGCGTCGGTCGCAGCCCCGACGGAGAACAGTCGCTCGACCGCGGCGCGTCCGGTGGCTGCCAGGCGCCGGGCCAGCTCGGGATCGGAACGCAGGCGCTCGAGGCGATCGGCCAGTGCCGGCACGTCACCCTCGGGAAAGGTCAGACCGCCGCCGGTGAGCTCGATCAGCCAGGGGATCTCGCCCGAGTCAGACCCGATGACCGGAACGCCGCACCACAGCGCCTCGACGATCACCCGCCCGAACTGCTCCTTCCACGTCGGCGTCGTGTGCGACGGGAGCACGAGCACGTCCAGGCGCGCGTAGCCCTCCGCCATCTCGTCGTGTCCGAGGCCGCTGAGGACCTGCACGCTGGAACCCGGTATCGGCTGGCCCTCGAGCTCTCCGCGCATCTCGCCTGCGCCGATGAGCAGCAGCTCGACGGTTCCGTTGAGTGAGCGCACGGCTGCGAGGAGGTCGAGCAGACCCTTGCTCGGCACGAGCCGGCCCGCGTACCCGACCGTGAAGTCTCGCTCCGCGCCCGTGGCCTGCGGCCGTGACCAGGCGGGCACCGCCGGCGGCGCGAGGCCGATCTCACCCTTCGCCCCCCAGCTCCGCGCCAGCCGCCCGGCCGTGTCTGAGCGTGCGGCGACGAAAGCCGCGTCTGCCAGTACCCGCGAGCGCATCGCCCTTACCGGGGCGGGCAGCGCTCGGTCGATGTTCTCGTAGCACTGCACGCCGAAGGGCACGCGCCGGCGCCTGAAGGCGCTGCGCCACTGGATGGTCGCGAGCGAGAAGGGCTCCGCCTCGACGAAGCCGACGTCGGGTTCGAAGTGACCGACGATGGCGCCACAGCGGGCCATGTAGACGTGGCGCTGTGGACGTCCGGCGAAGGCGACGGCCGTCGGCCGCAGCGCACCCTCGAGCCCCGGCAGCGCACGGGGCACGATCGGCGTCTGGGAGTAGGAGTGCCTCCAGGTGCGGGGCACTACGATCTCCACGCTCCAGCCGCGCCCTGCGAGCTCTCGGTAGACCTCCTGGTTGACCGGGATCACCGCCGGGTGGCTGGCCACCAGCAGACGGCGAGAGCGACCCGATCGAGCGTCCGTCAGACGCGGCTCGGGGGTGCTCACCAGCGCCCGATCGAGGGGCCTCGGGGCGGTGTGCGCATCCCCACATCGTTGCACCCGCGGTTGCGCCGCGTCGCCTCAGGGACGGTACTCTTTGGCCTACCGCACAACCACGATGGCTGCTGGACGGCCATGGACGGATCCTAAAGTCGATGAACGATACGACCAGCGACGCAGCCGCAATCCTTGCCCCACTGTGGAAGCGCAAGTGGCTCATCCTGGCCGTAGCCATCCTGGTCGCTGCGGGAACATACGAGTACTACAAGCACAAGCCGGCTCAGTACACGGCGAGCACCCAGCTGTTCCTCGGCGGCGCCGCCGAACAGCAGGCGGCGTCCGGAACCGGCCAGGTCAAGACGCTCAGCGGCCGGGCGCTGGCCGACCAGGTCGGGCTGATCAACTCCGGCGTGATCGGCAAACCGGTGCGCGAAAAGCTGCGCGCCGAAGGCGAAATCCGGGCGGCGCGAGGGAAGGCGACGGCCACCGCGAGCGGGTCCAGCGACTTCATCACGATCACGACCGAAGCGCGCGGGCCGAAACCGGCTGTTAACCTGGCCGACGCCTACGCGCAGGCGTACATCAAGCGCCAGCGTTCGGACTACCTGCGCAACGTGAGGGTTCAGATCGTCAACACGCGCGCGCAGCTTCGCCGTGTCGAAAAGCCCGCGACGATCACCGGCAAGGGAGGCAAACAGCTCGGGACGAGCAACACCGCAACCCTGCAGGCGGCCAACCTGGCGGCCAAGATCAGCCAGCTCGAATCGACGCTCTCGACGTTCGCCGGAGTGCAGCAGGTGAGCCCGGCGAAAGCGGCCCCGATACCCGTCTCTCCGACGCCGAAAAAAAACGCCATCTTCGGCTTCGTGCTCGGCCTCGTGCTCGCGTGCGTGGCCGCCTACGTCCTCAGCCGCTTCGACAGGCGCGTTCGCTCGCTCGGAGACCTCGAATCGGCTTTCAACACGCAGATCCTTGCGGCGCTGCCGTCCGTCCGCTCGCCGGTCGTGCGCCCAGACGGGCAGCGCGGTCCCGCCAAGTCGATGGTCGAGCCCCTGCGGCGGCTGCAGACGACGCTCCAACTCGGTGACTTGCTCGTTCCGGGACGCGAGCGCTCGCCCAGGACGATCCTTTTCCTCAGCCCCGATGCCGGCGACGGCCGCTCGACCATCATCGCCAACCTCGCGCGCGTCCAGGCCGACGGGGGCGAGCGTGTAGCGGTGATCGAGGCCGACTTCCGCCGGCCCACGCAGGCGCGAATGTTCGACCTGTCGGGCAACCTCGGCCTCGCGGACGTGCTAGCGGGCAGGTGCTCGGTCGGCCAAGCGATGCAGAGCGCGGACTCGGCTCCTCGCGTGCCGGGGGCGGACTCCAACGGGTCGCCCGCCGATGGCGGCATCTCAACAGTTGTCGAGGCTGGTGTCGGGACGCTCTCGGTGCTCGTCGCGGGGAGCGCGCCCGCAAACCCGCCGGCGCTGCTCGCCGGGCAGGACATGGCTCAGCTGCTGCGCTCGGTCGCAGGTGAATTCGACTACGTCCTCCTGGACGCGCCGCCGCCGCTCGAGGTGAGCGATGCGATGGCGCTGCTGCAGCTCGTGGACGGCATCGTGATCGTCGCGCGCGTCGGGCACACGCGCGACGTCTCGGCCGAACGCCTCGCGCAGCTGCTCGGACGCACGGCCAGCGCGCCGGTGCTCGGCGCGGTCGCCAACTGCGTGCCGCGCAAGGACATCGAGCGCTACGGGTTCTCCTCGGCGCCCGCCGGGCAGGGGCGCCGCAGGCTCATCAGCCGATGAGCACCGTAAACGCACGCCTAGCCCGTCCGAACGGGGGCGTGCACCCGGCCGTCCTCAATCGCCGCATCCACCAGCTGGCGGCGGTCGCGGCTAGCGTCCTCGTGCCGCTCGTGGTCGCGCTCGCCGTGAGCGTTGAGGTCAGTCGCCCGAGCGTCCCGCTCCTCCTCGCCCTGGTCGTCGGCGGACTCGGCGTCGTGGCGCTCGTGATGAGCCCGCGCTATGAGGTGACGCTGACGTGCGTCGTGCTGTACCTCGGCCTGCTCGACGGTCCGGTCAAGCTCGGCGTCGGCGGTCACGAAGCGGCCTCCGCCGTCCGCGACGTGCTGATCTTCGCGGTCAGCCTCGGCGCAATCATGCGGGTCGCGGTCAAGAAGGAGCGGCTCGAGCTCCCGCCGCTGTCGGCGTGGGTCTTCGCGTTCATCGCGCTCGTCCTGATCGAGGCGTTCAACCCCCGAACCCACGGGCTGCTCAAGGTTCTCGGCGGCTATCGCCAGCAGCTCGAGTGGGTACCCTTCTTCTTCTTCTCCTATGCGCTGCTGCGCTCCAAGCAGCGCATCCGCAGGCTGTTCCTGATCCTCGGCGTGCTCGCTCTCGCCAACGGCGCCGTCAGCACCTACCAATCGCGGATCTCGCCGCCCGCGCTCGCGAGCTGGGGACCGGGCTACAAGGAACTCGTGTTCGGCACGCAGGTCAACGGCAAAGGCGGCCTTGCCGGACGCACGTTCGCCCACGAAGGGGTCGCCTCGGTGCGCCCGCCGGGGCTCGGCTCCGATGCCGGCTTCGGCGGCGGCGTCGGCGTCATCGCCCTGCCGGCTCTGCTCGCGCTCCTGGCGACCGGGCGCCTGCGCCGACGATGGCCGGTCCTGATTCTCACGATGGGGGCGCTCGTGGCGGTCGCGACGGGCCTCGGGCGATTGCAGGTCGTCGGCGCGGTCATCGCCGTGCTGAGCTTCGCCCTGCTCTCCTTCAGCGCCGGGCGCAAGGTCACGCGCCCGCTCGCCGCCCTGCTGGGCATCGCCGCGCTGGCGATACCCCTGGGGGCGGTCTTCGTCAGCTATGAGGGCAGCGGGACGTTCGCGCGCTACACGAGCATCGCGCCCGAAAGCGTGACCTCCTCCAAAGACACCAAGACGACGAGCCTCACCCACATACCGGCGCTGCTCGAAGCTGCCCCACTTGGCGTCGGCCTTGCGACCACGGGAGCGGCGTCGGGCTTCGGCGGCAAGGAAGCGGACGTGCTCGAAGGCCACGGCGTCAGCGCGGAGACCGAGTACAACTTCGTCGCCGACGAACTGGGCCTGCCGGGCCTGCTGCTGTGGGCCGCGTTCACGATCCGCCTGCTGCTGCTCGTCGCCCGGCGACTGCCGGGGGTGGCCGACATCGAGTTGCGCGTCTACCTGGCGGCCATCTTCGCCGCGTTCATCGCGTTCACGATCATGGGCTTCTCTGGGCCGACGATGTCGAGCGCGGCGTTCGGGCCCTTCTTCTGGGGGGCGGCCGGCCTCGCGGCGTACTGGTTCGCCGGCCCCGGGCGAAACGCTCCGAGTTCAGCGGCGGCGCCGGCGCCATGAGCACCCTCGTCGTACGGGACAGCGCCGATCCGCAGGAGCACAAGACGATCCGCGCGCGCCTGGCCGTGCTGCTCGGCGACCGGCGCGGGACGATCCTGCTGCTCGCGATCTCCGCGATGATCTCGGGCTTCGCCGAAGTCGGCATCCTCTTCCTGCTTTCGCAGATCGCGAGCAGTGCGGCCAAAGGCGCCGTTCCCGCCAATCAATCGATCGCCTTCGTTCACTTTCACGCCAGCGTCAGAACCCTCTTCATCCTCGCCTTCGCCCTGACGATCGGGCGCGTGGCGCTCCAGGCGCCGCTCTCGATCCTGCCGGCGAGGATCGCCTCGACCGTGCAGGCGCGGCTGCGCCGGGAAGTCTTCGGCGCCTACAACACGGCCTCATGGGCGGTTCAGGCGGGCGAGCGCGAGGGCGACGTGCAGGAGGTGATGACCAGCCAGGTCCTACAGGCGACGGGCGGCGCGCTCCAGGCGACCCAGCTGGTGATCGCCTTCTTCAGCTTCCTCGTGCTGATGGCGGGTGCCGTCTCGCTGAGCGCGATCGCCGCTCTCGTCATCCTCGTCGCGGCCCTTTGCCTGTTCGGGCTGCTGCGGCCGCTGAACTCGATGGGCGCGCGGCGCGCGACGGAGCTCTCGCGCGCGCAGCTCAACTACGCCGCCGGCATCAACGAGGCGAGCCGCCTGGCCGAAGAGACGCAGGTGTTCGGGGTCGCCGAGGCGCAGTTCTCGCGCATCGACAAGCTGATCGCGATCGCCGAAGGGCTCTTCTACCGCACCCAGCTGATCATCCGTCTCTCTCCCAGCCTCTACCAGAGCGCGATCTACCTGATCCTCGTGGCGGGCCTCGCCGCCCTCTACTCCGAGGGCGCGAGCCACTTCGCCTCGCTCGGCGCGGTCATCCTGATCATCGTGCGGGCAGGTACGTTCGGCCAGCAGGTACAGGGTGCCTACCAGGGCCTGCGCCAGTCGCTCCCGTTCATCGAGCGCCTCCAGGACACCGCCTCGCGGTACGCGGCCAGCACCCCGCCCGACGGCTCGGAGCGGCTCGCCAAGGTCGATACGATCGCCTTCGATCACGTGTCCTTCGGCTACAGGGCCGAGCAGCCCGTCCTGCGCGACCTCAGCTTCGAGGTGCGCGCGGGCGAGGCGATCGGCGTCGTCGGGCCCTCGGGTGCGGGCAAGTCGACGCTGATCCAGATCCTGCTTCAACTGCGCCCACCCGGAGAGGGCCGCTACCTCGTCAACGGGGTGCCGGTCGCGGACTTCGTGCGCGCCGACTGGAAGCGGCTCGTCGCCTACGTGCCCCAGCAGCCGCGTCTCGTCCACGCCTCGGTGGCTGAGAACATCCGCTACTTCCGCGACCTCGACGACGAGGCCGTGCAGCGCGCGGCAAGGCTGGCGCGTATCGAGCAGGACATCCTAGCCTGGCGGGACGGCTACGAGACGATCGTGGGGCCCCGTGCCGACGCCGTCTCCGGCGGCCAGCAGCAGCGCATCTGCCTCGCCCGCGCGCTAGCGGCCCGGCCCGAGGTGCTCGTGCTCGACGAGCCAACGAGTGCGCTGGACCCGCACTCCGAGACGCTCATCCAGGAGTCCCTGTATGGGCTGCGTCACGAGCTGACGCTGTTCATCATCGCCCACCGCATATCTACGCTCGACGTCTGCGACCGGGTCATGGTGATCCAGGACGGCCGGCTCGCGGCTTTCGACACGACCGCGCTGCTGCAGACGAACAACGACTACTACCGCTCCGCATCGCTGCTGGCCGCCGGCGGCGGCTCGGGTGGGACGCTCGTATGAGCAACCGCGAGGCGATCGCCGGCTCATCGGCGGACCCGGGCGAGGACTGCCTCGACGAGGCCGCGCCGGCGCCGCGCACCGGGCCACAGGCGCTTCGCCCGCCCGAGTTCTTCATCGTCGGCCAGCCCAAGAGTGGAACGACGGCCCTGTACGAGATGCTCCGCCGCCACCCGCAGATCTTCATGCCCGAGAACAAGGAGCCGTGGTTCTTCGCGGACGAGCTGCGCGAGCGCATGCCGCCCCGGCCCGGCGGGACGCCCGAGACGCTCGAGCAGTACCTCGAGCTGTTCGAGCCGGCCGCGCCCGGCCAGCTGCGCGGCGAGGCCTCGACGCTCTACCTGTGGTCGCGCACGGCAGCCGGGCGGATCGCGGCGGTCCAGCCCGACGCCAAGATCATCGCGATCCTGCGCGAGCCCGCGAGCCTGCTGCGCTCGCTGCATCTGCAGTTCCTGCGCTCGCACGTCGAGGTCGAGACCGACTTCCGCAGGGCGATCGCGCTCGAGGAGGAGCGCCGCGATGGCCGTAGCGTGCCGCGCAACACCTACTGGCCCAGTGCGCTCATGTACTCAGAGCACGTCCGATACGTCGAACAGCTCCAGCGCTACCGCGAAGCCTTCGGGGCCGAGCAGATGCTGATCCTCATCTACGACGACTTCCGCAGCGACAACGAGGCCGCGGTGCGCGCGGTGCTCCGCTTCCTCGAGGCCGACGACACGGCGCCGGTCGAGGTCCTCGAGGCCAACACGAACGTCGGTGTGCGCTCTCGCCATCTGCACGCCCTGGCCAATGCCGTGTCACTCGGGCGCGGACCGCTGGCGCGCTCGGTCAAGGCCGTCGTGCGTGCGCTGATGCCCCCTTCCGCGCGGCGGAGCGCCAAGAGGCGCGTCCTCTACCGCGAGCCGCCGCTTCCCGACGAGGCGTTCATGCGCGAGCTGCGCACGCGCTTCGAGCCAGAGGTCCGCGCCCTGAGCGCCTACCTGGACCGCGACCTCGTCACCCTGTGGGGCAATGAGCCCGTCGCCTGAGTCCCGCGCCTCGCCGCCGCGCTCGCAACTGCGCGTGCCCGACTTCTTCATCGTCGGGCAGGCCAAGAGCGGAACGACGGCGCTGTACGAGATGCTGCGCCGCCACCCGCAGATCTACATGCCCGACAGCAAGGAGCCGTGGTTCTTCGCAACGGACATGCGACCGCGCTTCCAGCTGCCGATGGCGGGCTCGCTTCCGGAGACGCTCGAGGAGTACCTGGCGCTGTTCGCGGGCGCGGCGCCGGGACAGCTGGTCGGCGAGGCCTCGACGTCGTACCTGTGGTCGCAGACCGCCGCCCAGCGAATCGCCGAGGTCCAGCCCGAGGCGAAGCTGATCGCGATACTGCGCGAGCCGGCGAGCTTCCTGCGCTCGCTGCACCTGCAGCTCGTCCAGACGCACGTCGAGTCAGAGCGCGACCTGCGCAAGGCGATGGCCCTGGAGGGCGCCCGCCGGGAAGGACGTCAGATCCCGCGCCGTTCCCACCGGCCCCAGCTGCTTCAGTACTCCGAGCACGTTCGCTACGTCGAGCAGCTGCGCCGCTACGACGCCGTGTTCCCCAAGGATCACATGCTCGTTCTGATCTACGACGACTTCAGGCGCGACAACGCGGCAACGGTGCGACAGGTGCTGAGCTTCCTGGGAGTCGACGAGGACCACCCGATCGAGGTGCTGCAGGCGAATTCCTCGGTTGCACTGCGTTCGCAGCAGCTAGACGACCTCGTCCACGCCGTCTCCACGGGCCGCGGGCCGCTCTCGCGCGCCGCCAAGGGGGCGCTGAAGGCGCTGACGCCGCGCCAGGCCCGTCGCAGGCTGTTGCACCTGACGCTACGCCGCGTGGTGCATGGCGACACGCCGCCGGCGGATGAGGGCCTGATGCTCGAGCTGCGCCGTCGCTTCAAGGACGAGGTCGTGGCGCTGAGCGACTATCTCGATCGCGACCTCGTGACGCTGTGGGGCTATGACGACGTCGGCTGAGGCCGCGCCGGGCGAGCGATCAGCACCGGGGCGCTACCCCGACTTCTTCATCGTCGGCCACGCCAAGAGCGGTACGACGGCGCTGTACGAGATGCTGCGCCGCCACCCGGGCATCTTCATGCCGTCCGTCAAGGAGCCGCAGTTCTTTGCTCGCAACCCACCGCGCGCGCCCGGCGACGCTGCGCCGCCTCGATTCGAGCAGACCGGCCGGGAGCCCGAAAGCCTCGAGGCCTACCTCTCGCTGTTTGCCTCCGCGGCGCCCTCGCAGCGGGTCGGCGAGGGCTCGACGTTCTACCTGTTCTCCGAGCGCGCGCCCGGGCGGATCGCCGACGCGCCACCGGCCGCG
>DAIRTT010000024.1:11630-21594 GCA_036803745.1 Solirubrobacteraceae bacterium
AGCTTCTTGCATTCGCTGCATCTCCAGATGATCCAGAACCAGGTGGAGACCGAGCGCGACCTGCGGGCCGCGCTCGCGCTCGAGCAGGAGCGCCGCGAGGGTCGGGCGATCCCGGCGGGGGCCCACTGGCCGCGCGCGCTCATCTACAGCGACAGGGTTCGCTACGTCGAGCAGCTGCGCCGCTATCGCGCGGTGCTCGGAGCCGAGCAGATCCTGGTGCTCATCTACGACGACTTCCTGCGCGACAATGAGGGCACCCTGCGCCAGGTGCTTCGCTTCCTCGAGGTCGACGAGGACCTCGCCCTCGCGCCGGTCAAGGCCAATCCGACCGTCGGAGTTCGTTCGCTGCGGCTTGCCGCTATGTGGCGGGCACTGCGTGCCGGCGAAGGAGCGCTCCCCCGCGCCGCCAGGCGCACACTCAAGGCGCTGACGAGCGCTCGCCTGCGCCGCGAGGTCCTCTATCCGCTGCGACGGCGCGTCGTCTATGCGCAGGCACCGGTCGCGGACCCGGCGCTGATGGCGGAGCTGCGCAGTCGCTTCAAGCCCGAGGTGCTCGCGCTCGGCGAGTACCTCGACCGTGACCTGGTGAAGCTGTGGGGCTATGACACGATCGTCTGATCGGCCCCCGCCGCAGCCCGAGGTCGGCGAGGCGCCGCTCGGTGCGGGCTGGCGCGCGCGTGCCGCGGGTGCCCAGGAGGCGGCGCTGCCAGACGGGAGGCTGGTCGTCTCCTGCCCGGCGCCCTACGGCGGCGGCGGGCTGGGGCGCCACCTCAAGGAGACCGTCGAGGCTGCCGAGCGCACCGGCCACGAGGCCCAGTGCATCTGCAACAGCGAGCCTCACCAACCCGGCGGCAGCAGAACCCGGGCCGGCCTCGTGGGGGCGCTCGCGCCGCTCGCGCGCTTCTCACCGGCCTGGCGCATATGGGCAGGAAGCGTCGAGTTCGATCGCCGGGCGGCGGCCGCGCTGCCGCCCTCAGGCAACTTGATCGCGTTCAACGGCACCGCCGTCGAGCAGTTCCACCTCGCCCGCCGCCGGGGCTATGACTCGCTCTCGCTGATCTCGGCCAACTCGCACATACGCCACGTGATCCGCCGCCACGAGGAGGCCCACCGCCGCCATCCGATCGAACGGCCGTGGGCCACTCACCTGCTGCGGCGCAATCTCGCCGAGTACCAGGCCGCCGGGTGCATCTTGGTGGCCTCGGACTACATTCGTGATTCGTTCCTGGCAGAGGGAGTCGCCGAGGAGCGCCTCGTGCCCTTCCCGCTGACGCCCGATCCACGCTACGCGCCCGACGCTCAGGCGCCCGCCACGGACACCTTCGAGATCGTCTACATCGGCAGCCTGCAGGTGCACAAGGGGGTCCCGCTGCTCCTCGAGGCATTCGGACGGCTCACGAACCAGGAACTGCGGCTCGTGCTCGTCGGCGGATGGAAAACGCGACGCATGCGGAGGTTCATCGAGACGGCGCAAGCCCGGGACCCGCGCATAAGCGTCGTCCCCGGCGATCCGCTCCCGCACCTCCGGCGCGCGCGACTCTGCGTCCACCCTTCCTATGAGGATGGTTTCGCCTACGCCCCCGCCGAGGCGATGGCGTGCGGCGTCCCCGTGATCGTCAGCGAGGACACGGGCATGAAGGAGCTGATCAACGATGAGCGCGCCGGCCTGGTGGTCCCGAGCGGCGACGCCGACGCGCTCTCGCGGGGGATCGACGCGGCGGCACGGGGGGAGATCCTCACCGGCGACGCCGTTCGCGAGCCATGAGACTCGCGGTCGTAGGCATCTCGCACCGTCAGGTGTGCGGCGTGCGCGACCACGGCGAGATCCTCGCGCGTGAGCTCCAGGGCACCGCGGGCGTCAGCTGCACGGTCCACTGGCTGACTCGGCAGGAGAGCTCTCTCGGCGGCTCACGTGCTGAGGTGCGGGCGTGGACGCGGCGGCTCGCGGACGAGCTCCAAGCCCAGCCGCCCGACGCGATCCTCCTGCACTACTCCGTCTTCGCGTACTCCCACAGGGGCGTCCCGGTGTTCGTCGCGCCGACCCTCGCGGCGGTGCGGCGCTCACGCGTGCCGATCGTCGCCTTCATGCACGAGCTCGCCTACTCGTGGAACACGCGGGGGCCCCGCGCGCGCGTCTGGGCGCTCACCCAAAGGGTGGCCCTCGCAGCGGTCATGTGCGCCTGCGCCGCCGTGATCGTGACCGAAGACGGCCGCGCCGCGTGGCTGCGCTCGAGCTCATGGCTGCCGCGCCGCCCAGTGCTGGTCGCACCGGTCTTCTCCACCCTGCCGCCCCCCTCGCCTGGGGCCGGCGGCGGCGGTGGACTGCTGCTCGGCGTGTTCGGCTACTCCGCGCAGGGGGCCGCGGTGGAGCTCATTCTGGACGCGGTCGCCGAGATGCGTGCGCGTGGAACGGGTGTGCGGCTACGGATGCTGGGCGCACCTGGGGAGCAATCGTCCGCGGGTGAGGCGTGGCGCGCGGCGGCGGGATCACGCGGTCTGGGCGAGGTGCTCTCCTTCTCGGGCGCGCTTCCCGCCCAGGAGCTCTCGGACGCGCTCGCGGCCTGCGACCTGCTGCTGTTCAGCGAAGCGGTGGGACCGACGTCACGCAAGACCACGCTGGCCGGCGCGCTGGCGTCGGGCACGCCGATCCTCGCGATCGACGGCCCGTTGACATGGCGGAAGCCGGCGAGCGAGGGCGCGATCCGGTTGGCCGCGCCGGTGGCCGCGGCGCTCGCCGACGCTGGGATCGAGCTGCTCGGGGACGAGCGCGCGCGTGAGCTCCTCGGGGCCCGCGGCCGCGACTTCGCCGCGGCTGAGATGAGCATCGCCAGGAGCGCGGAGGCGGTCCTTCAGCTCGTCGGAGCGGGCGGCCGCTTCGCCGGGAGCGACGGCGGGTAAGGCGCGCCGGCAGTCATCACGCGGCGCGGCGCGCGCCGCGCCAGAGGTCGCGAGCGCGCTCATAGCCATCGAGCAGGGCGGCGACGTGGCGCGCCGACGTGAAGCGAGCCGCCACGCTCTCGCGCCCGGCAGCGCCCATAAGCCGCTGGCGCTCGGGATCGTCGAGCAGCTCGTTCAGGGCCGAGGCCAGGCGGCCGACGTCGGCGGGGGGCACGAGCAGCCCGCTGACGCCGTCCTCGAGCCAGTCGCCGATCCCTCCGGTCGCACTCGCGACGGCCGGCCGCCCGGCCGCAAAGGCCTCGATGCCCACGAGTCCGAAGGGCTCGGGCCACAGTGAGGGCACGACGACCACCGACGCTTCGGCCAGCTCGCGCGCGAGCTCGGCGCCCCCGAGCCAGCCCGTGAAGTGCACACGCTCGGAGACCCCATCGCGACGGGCCTGCTCGCGCATCGACCCGAGCTCTCTTCCGTCGCCGCAGAGCACGAACTCGGCATCGACGCTGCGGGCCGCCCGGATCAGGACGCCGACCCCCTTGGGCCTTACGATCCGTCCGGCGAACACGACCCTGCGGCGCGTATCGTGGCCGGAGCCCGGGCTCGCGTCCATCGTCGGGAAGTAGGGCACGACCGTTCGCGAGGCGATGCCGTTGGCGTCCAGGTGGCGGTCCACCGAGCTCGAATAGGACACCGCGAGGTCGGCATGCTCGAGGGCGGCGCGGCCGCGGGTCGCCGCGCCGTACTTGCGCGGGAGCGTTTTGGGGTAGCGGGTGTGTGCGCAGCCGCGCAGCAGGAGGTTCGGCACGCATCCCGGCCCATGCGAGCGGGTGCACTCGTGGCCCGGGCGGAAGTAGTAGACGCCCGAGGTGCATGCCGTATACCCGTGTGCGCTGACGACCAGCGGCGCCACTCTCCCGAGGCCCGCCGCGATCTCAGGATCGTCGACCTGATGGAGATGGATGATGTCGGGCGCCGGCGTGAGCGCCTCGCCGCAGCGCTCCTCGACCGAGGAGCCGCCGGCGAACAGCTCGGGGCGCTCGATCATTCGGACGCCGGGGACCGGCTCTTCGGTGTCGACCTTCGCCGCGAGCACGGAGACCTTGACACCGTGCTCGGCCAAGGCGGCAGCGCTGACTTTCACATGTGCCGCGACGCCGCCGTCTCGAGTCCACCGCGGTGTCACCATGAGCACCGAGCTCGGTGTCATCGGCGACTCATGATAAAGGTGTGAGCGAGGACGACGGGAGACCGCTGGGCGAGGGTGGATGCCTTCCTGGCACCAAAACCTGATGATAGCCTACGCCGCTCTATGACGGAGTCAGCCACGCGCGCGTCACGTCCGGCGACGGGACAGCTCGCGAACACGGATCGGCCGCGTGTCATCTACGTCATGGGAGCCGGGCGAAGCGGCAGCACTATCCTGGGTGTGACACTCGGCAACACCGAGAACGTCTTCTATGCGGGCGAGCTCGACGCATGGCTCCCGCGCTCCGGCGAGCCTCAGGTCAGCGGGCCCGAGCGAGACCGCTTCTGGCAGCAGGTGAGGTCCGACGTCGAGGGCGCGGAGGAGCTCTACGGGCACGCATCCCAGCGCGCGATCGAGCGGTCCATGGCGCTTTTCCGGGTGCGCGAGTGGCCGTCGCGCAGACGTCTGCGCAAGCCCTACAGGCGGACCTCCGAGCGGCTCTACCGGGCGGTCGCCAGGGCTGCCGGGACCCCGGTGATCGTCGACACCTCGCATTACCCGCTGCGGGCGCGTGAGCTGCAGCGGATAGACGGGATCGACCTTTATTTGATTTACCTGATGCGCGACCCGCAGAGCGTGGTGGCGTCGTTCAACCGCAAGGACGTGGCCCAGTATTCGAAGGCGACGCTTACCACCAATGTGTACCTCTGGCTGACCAGCGCGTTGGCGGTGTCAACCTTCTGGCGCCAGCCGGCGGACCGGCGGCTGTTCGTCAGATATGAGCGGTTCCTTGCTGATCCCGCAGGAGTCACAGGTGAAATCGTCGGCCTTGCGGGTGTCAAAGCACCTGCGCCAGACTTCACCTCATTGCGGATCGGTCTTCCCTTTCAGGGCAATCGACTCATTCACTCAGAGGTGATCGAGCTCGACAGCACGCCGCCGGCGCGCCGCCCCGCGCGGTCACGGCTCACGAGCCTCATGCAGGCCCCGTGGCTGCTCGTGGCCAGGTGGCTGCGCCCGGCCGCGGGCTCGGACCCGAGCAGGGAGGCTTCCGATGCGGATCGTTCCTAGGGTCGCGGGCGCCGCGTCCCGGCGCCTCGATCGGCCCGAGCTGCTGGCGCTCGTCGATGCCGGCGCGCGCGAGGCACAGCGCGAGGCCGTTGCGATCAACGCCGTCCTCGCGGCCTCGTTGAGGGGGACCGGTGTGTACGTCGACGTGGGCACCAATCGCGGCCAGGTGCTGCGCGAGGCGGTGCGGACGGCGCCGCGTGGCTCCCACGTGGCGTTCGAGCCGATCCCCGGGCTCGCGGCCGAGGTGGCGCGCGAGTTCCCCGCGGTGGATTGCCGGCAGAAGGCTCTCGGAGCGACTCCGGCGAGCGCCGAGTTCTGCCACTTTCGCCGGCGCGAGGGGTGGTCCGGACTGCGGCGCAGCCCGGACATCAGCGACAGCGAGGGTGACCCCGAGTTCATCACCGTCGAGGTCTCGACACTCGACTCCGAGCTCGAGGGGCTGGTTCCCAACGTGGTCAAGATCGACGTCGAGGGGGCCGAGCTCGGCGTGCTCGAAGGCGGTCGCGGGCTGCTCGAGGCGGCGCGGCCGCTGATCATCTTCGAGCACGTCTATTCGGCGGCTGCCCTGTACGGCACGCCGCAGGGCGCGCCGTGGGATCTGCTCGACGCTCTCGGCTATGAGGTCTTCACGGTCACGGGCAAGGGTCCGTGCACACGCTCCGCGTTCGTGCAGAGCGCTGGAACCGTCAACTGGCTCGCCGTGCCCGAGCGCCGCGCCTGAGCGCGGCCGCGGGCTCAACCGTGGGGCGTGACCGGTGCCGGCGAGGTGACGGTCCGTTCGCTGGGACCGTGGCTTTTCGTTTTCTGCTGGGTGGTCGGGGTCGAGCCGCCGCCCGAGCCGGTCGTCGGCTTGGGCGTCGTCGATTCGCGCGTTCGCGCGGCGCGCCGGGAGGCTTCTTCGCGTGCACGCGCCTGCGATTCCGAGGTGGCTTCGCGTTTGCGCACGTTGACTTCCGCCGCGTGTTCGCGAGCCTTGGCGCGTGCTTCGGCCGCCGCTTCCTTCTTGCTCGCTTCGATCTGGGCGAGCACTTCCCGGTTGCGTGCTGTTTCGGAGGCTTCTTCGCGCTGCTGGGCAGCTTCTTCGGCGTGTTCGCTCGCTTCTTCTGCGGCACCGCCGGCGGGCGCGCCGCCACCGCCTGCGGGTGTGCCGCTCCCGCCGCCTTCGCTGCAGCCTGAGAGCACGAGCAGCCCGGCACACGCGAGCAGGCATGCCAGCAGGGCTCTCATCCGGGGCAAGCTCATGGCACCACGATCGAGAGAAGCCGCGGGTAGTCGGTCGCCTCGATTTCCACCACCGCTTCCTCGCCCCGGTGGGAGATCAGGCGCACGGCCGTCGTCCGGGCGCTGAGGGGATCGAAAGCGCTGAGCGACGGTGCGCTCGAGGAGGGCGGCAGGCCCGCGAGCGTCACCCGGAAACGCTCGGGCGGCAGGTCGAAGCGCGCGACATCGGCCGCAGGTGCGTCCGGGCGGTAGAGCGTCAGGAGGTCGCGCGTCATCACGTAGACAGGCACCACGAAGCGCCGGGGCGCCGTCTGGAAGGGGAACACCGCGAGCACGTCGCGATCGTAGAGGGGCGGGTGCGCCGGGGTGCCGTCGCCCGCGAACTGGGCGTGGTCGCCGAGCTGCCTGATCGAGAGCAGCCGCAGGCGACGCGTTTGTCTTCCGGGCCCCGGGCCGCGCGCCGCCTCCAGCAGCGCGCGGAACGCGGCCATGATCGCACCGCCCGCCCGGTCGCCGGGGTAGCTCCCGGGCCTGGTTTCGAGCGCGGCGAAGAATCCGGGGGAGATCAGGCTGAGGGCGCCGGGGCCGGCGGCGAAGAAGTACTCGCGGCTCACCCCCTTGCTGACCATCGCCACGAGGCTCCGCAGCAGTGCCTTGGCGTGGAAGTGGTCCCGGTCGGCCTGGCTGAGCGCTGCCCCCGTCTCGGGCGTGTGGCCGTCGGGGCCGACCGGGGTTGCAGAGCTGCCGAGGTTGTACTCGGTGATCCACTTCTGCACGGGCGTTCTGCCCGGCCCGACGCTCCGGCCGTGCGGGAAGCCGTAGATCCGGGTCGTGAGCGGCGCGAGGTCGCGGATCAGGGTCTCTGTCGATGTGGCGGTCAACGTGTACTCCGGCAGCAGCGACTGGAAGCTCGGTATGAACGCCGGCGTCGTGCTGCGTTTCGTCTCAGTATCGCGCAGCCCCAAGGCGTTCACGGGGTGCAGCGCGTTGACGTGGTATTCGGCGGGAAAGCTGCGCGCGCCGACATAGGGGTGCTTGCTCAGCGCGGTCAGCCCGGCCGGTGAGGAGGCCCCCGAGGGGAAGGGTGTCTCGCTGGCGAACCCGTCGGTGATCCCCACCCCCCGCCCGATGTGGCTGGCAGCGGAGCGGGCATATGCGACGGTCGCGTCCAGGATCTCCTTGGTGACTTCCCTGGTGACCTGTTTGCTGGCTCGCTTGGCCGCGCGCCCGCTGATCAGGCTGTAGTCCTCCGCGTTCAGGAACTGCGAGCCGAACGTCAGCTCGTTCCACACCTCGAGGTCATATCCATCCGGGCCGAACACGCTCGCGGCGAGACGCGAGACCTGCCCCGTGTAGTCCAGCCAGCCGTGCAGCGTCTCAGCGAACGCCGGGTTCGGCCTGCCATCGGCCAGGCGGGGAGCCGAGAAGGGCGCGTAGAGCAACCTCGTGCCCGGATGTGTCCCCGCCGCGAGCGCCGTCGGCAGGGGGTGCGAGAGGGTCGCCACCCCGTCGGTCGCGACGTGGGTGATGATGATGTCGGGCGTCCCGTGCAGGAGCAGGGGAGTGCGCCCCGCGCGGATGGCCGCGCGCCGCAAAGCTCGGCTGGCCAACCGGCGGGCGCGTCTCTGCGCGGGCGTCAGTCGTGCGAGGGCGGCCCCTGGAACACCGCGATGGCGCCGCCGGCGGACGGGTGTGAAGAACGCTCCGGCGTTGAAGCCCGTGCGCCCGCTCGCCACGGCAGCCGCGCTCGCAGGGCTCAGCCTGACACTGCTCGAGCCGGCGACGGCGGGGGCGATCGTGTGGAGCGCGATCGACCTGGCCGGGCAGGGCCCGCCGCTGTTGGCGTTGAGAACGAGCAGCGGGCGAAGGCCCCAGCGGCGCAGCGCCCTGAACCGGCTGAGGATGCTCGCTTCTTTGACGAAGTGCGCGGGATCGCTGTATGAGAGGGCGCTCCACTCGATCTCCATGCGCGCCAGCCCGAAGCCGCTGTCGTGCAGGAGGTGGGCGACGGCGTCCGCGCGAGGTGTGGCGACGTTGAAGTTGATGCCCATCGCGTCCCGCAGGCGCGCGGCGGGCCAGGTGTCGAGGTATGCCCGCCACGGCTGTATCCAAAACGAGGTCCGCCCGAATGGCACGTCGGTCAGGTAGCGGATGTCGATGGGGTCACATTCGACGCCGCAGCGGGGCAGCGGCCTGCCACTCGCCGGCTTGGGCGCCGCTTCCGTGCCTGCGCGAGGAGCCTGCTCGCGCGTGGGGCTGCTCCCGCCGCCGCCGAACACGACGACGCTGATGACGGCGAGCGCGATGAGCGCCGCGAGGGCAGCCCACGCCGCGAGGCTGAGTCGGCCAAGGGCCGCGCGTACCGCCCGGAGCGGCCCGCGGGCATCCGCTCTCTCGGGCGATTGCATCCCCCCAATCTTAGGCTGAGACGGCTAGGAACCCTGCGTGTAGTCCACGCTCAACAGGCGCGGGTAGTCGGTGGCGGCGACTTCGAACACGCCGCTCGAGCCTTCGCTTGAGATGAGCCGCGCCGGGGTGGCCTTGCCGGTCAGCGGGTCGGTCGCGCTGACCGCGGGGACGCCGCCTTCCGGCAGGTTTGAGAGCGTGATGCGGAAGTTCTCGGCGGGCAGATCGAAGCGGGTCGGTTCGCTCGGCGAGGCGCCGGGGTCGTACAGGGTGAGGAGGTCGCGCGTCATCACGTAGACGGGGATGACGAAATGGGTCGGCGAGGTCTGGAAGGGAAGCACGGCGAGCACGTCGCGGTCGTAGAGGGGCGGGTGCGCGGGGGTGCCGTCGCCGGCGAACTGCGCGTGGTTGCCTTCCTGGGCGATCGCGTCGATCTTGAGCTGGCGGGCCGCGCCGCTGGGCCCGGGGCCCTGGAAGGCGCCGAGCAGCGCCCGGAAGCCGGTCATCGTCTCGCCGCCGAGCTGGTCGCCCGGGTAGGTGCCCGGGTTGGCTTCGAGCGCGGTGAAGAAGTCCTGGCCGATCAGGCTGAGCGTGCCCGGGGCAGCGGCGAAGAAGTACTCGCGGCTGACGCCCTTGCTGACCATCGCCACGAGGCTGCGGAGCAGAGCCTTGGCCTCGAAGTGGGCGCGGTCGGCACTCGAGAGCGCCGCGCCGGCGCCCGATTCGGGCGTGACTCCGTCGGGGCCCACGACGCTCGCCTTGCCGATGCCGAGGTTGTACTCGGTGATCCACTTCTGTACGGGGCTGCCTCCCGCGGGGCCGACTTCACGCCCGTGGGGGAAGCGGTAGATGGTCGTGGTAAAGGGCGCGAGATCCCGGACCAGCGTCTCGGTCCCGGTGGAGGTCAGGGTGTACTCGGGAAGGAGCGACTGGTAGGCGGGCACGAACAGCGGCTTGAAGATGCCCTTGAGCGTGTCGCGCGTCCCCTGCGCGTTGAGCGGCACGATGTGGTCTTCTCGGTACCCCGACGGGAAGCTGCGGACGCCCACGTAGGGGTGCTTGCTGAGTGCGGTCAGGCCGATCGGCGCGCTCGCGCCGGAGGGGAACGGCGTCTCGCTGGCGAACCCGTTGGTGATGCCCACCGCCGGGGAGATGCCGTTGGCGGGGTTGCGCACGTAGGCGACC
>DAIRTT010000025.1:0-20774 GCA_036803745.1 Solirubrobacteraceae bacterium
ACGGCGATCAACACGAGGTTGACCGCCTTGGGGATGTCGTGGCCCGGGTCCTTGGCCTCCTCGGCCATGTTCGAGACGGTCTCGATGCCCGTGTAGGCGACCATCGCGACCGACAGGGCGAAGATCAGTTCGCGCCACGTGGGCGCCGTGCCGAGGTGGACCTGGTCGAGGAGCAGCCCCGGGTTGAGGACGAGGACGATGCCGAGGCCGACGAGCAGGACCTGGGTGCACAGGTCGGCGACGGCCAGGAACAGGTTGAGCTTCGCCGACTCACCCAGCCCGCGGATGTTGAGCGCGGCCAGCAGCGCGATCGTGACGATGCCGCCGATGATGTCGCCGGGGTTGTGGTTGAGGGCCGGGAAGAACGCGCCCAGGTAATGGGGGACGAAGAACGCCGAGATGGCGATCGTGATGATGTAGTCGAGGCTGAGCGCCCAGCCGGCGAAGAACGAGACGACGTCGTTGAACGCGTGGCGCGCGAAGGAGGATGAGCCGCCGGCTTCGGGGAACATCGCCGCACCCTCGGCATACGTCTTGGCCGTGAGCACGAACAGGCCGCCGGCGAACATGAAGACGAGCGGCGTGAGCCCGAGGGCGTGGGCGGCGACGAGGCCGAGCGCGTAGTAGATCGAGGAGCCGACGTTGCCGTAGGCGGTCGCGAACAGCCCCGACACGCCGACCGACTTGCGCAGGCCGTGCTCGCTCAGGCGTGCCATCTGGCGCCCCAGAGCCGGAGCGAGGAGGAGCCGAGACGGGCTTCCACGCGTCTCACGGTAGGTACGCGCCCATCAAGAAGGCGTGACGAATGCCCTCCAGAGAACAGTCCGCTCGTGCCGAGCACCCTGCGGAGCCCGTGCTGCGTCAGCCTTGCCATTCAGGGCAGCGTATATAGGGGTAGCCGCGTGCGCCGGCGCCGCCCTCGCGGGACCCCTCGGCGGGGATGTGCAAAATCCCATTCATCGCAGCCGCCGAGGGAGGAACCCATCGTATGATCCCGACGAGCCGGGCCAGGAAGGCCCGGCGTTATCTCATGGAAACGGCACGGCGCGAAAATTACGACTCCGGCGAGCACTTCGTCCTCGAATACGGCGAGCTCCGGTTCACGTTCAACGAGGTCGACTTCGCCGAGCGCTGCGAGCAGGCCGCCCTCAAGCTCGGATTCGTGGGGGGCCGTCTCGGCGACGAGGAGCTCGAAGACCTCGTCAACCTGGCCGTCAACGGCGAGATCCTCGAGCCCGCCTCGGGCCTCGGCGAGCACGTCAACGACTGCTGGCCCGAGCTCGTCGGCCCGGCTGAGCGTTCGCTCGTGCATTGGCTGCGCCGGCTCGTCTTCCGCGGCGCCTGGCTCGACCAGCGCGTCAAGGAGGGGGAGCTGGGCGTCAGCTACGACGAGGACACGGGCACCTTCGCCTATGTCCAGGCGGCCGAACCGGGCAGCCGTAGCGGCGGCGAAGCGATCGAACTCGCTCCCGAGCCCTCGTGGGGCCGGGTCGCCTACCGCCGCTAGGCGGCCATCAGCCCGCGTCGATCGCCGCTGCCCGCGCCTTCGTCACTGCGGCGGCGCCATCCTCACCGACGAGCAGCTCGGGCCTGAGCGTCCCACTCGCCGACAGGTCGAGGATCGGCTCGCGGCCGGTCGCGGCCAGGGCGGCGTCGAGGGCGATGACGGTCGTCTCACCGCCCAGCGGGGCCGAGGCGGTCGCGATGATCGTCAGCGAACCGCCCTCACGAAGGTTGCGCGCGGCCGCGAGCACCTTGCGCGCGGCATGAGGGTTGACACCGTCGAGGCTGTCGATCAGGACGAGGGCGTCGCCGCCGCGCGCTGCGGTGCGGCGGCCCGCGTCGATCGCCCGCTCGATGGCCTGGCCCTGTGAGTCGGCCGAGGAGGCGAAGCTGACGGCCGCGATGGGCGCGACCGGTCCGTCCTGCCACTCCTGGATCTCCTCGGGCCGGACACCCGCGAGCACGACGCTGACCTCGAGGTCCTCGCGTCCCGCGAGGGCGTCGAGCAGGCGGCGCAGGGTGGTCGTCTTGCCCGAGCGGGCAGCACCGACGATCACCGCGCGTGAGCCGCGGCCGAGCGGGGTGAGCCACTCGATCGCCTCGAGCGTCGGATTCTTGGCATCGAGCACCAGGCGCTCGCTCGGCCAAGCGACCGGCAGATCCTCGTAGCGTGCGCCCTCGGCGACCGTGTCGGCCGAGGCGCCATTGATCGTGTCGATGCGAACCAGCGAGGGGTAGCGCTCGGAGCGGCGCGGGGTGCGCACCGGACCGGTGACCCGGTCGCCGGAGGCGAGCTCGCAGCGGCGGACCTGCGCGGCGGAGATGTAGACGTCATCGTCGGAGGCCTCGGGCGGCTCGACGCGGAGGAAGGCCGACCCGTTGCCGAGAACCTCGACGACGCCGGTCGCGATGCGGGCGGCGGAGTCACCCTCACCGGAGTCGGAGCCCTCGGCGGCGTCGGTGTCGGCAGAGGTGCTCGCGCCGCCGCGACCGCCGCGGCTGCGGGTGCGCCGGGCGCCGTTCTGGCCGCCGGAGGAGCGTGGGGTGCGTGCGGGCTTCTCCTCGGCCTCTCCCCCCTCCTCGGTCTCCTCGGCGCCGTCCTCGGCGGCAGGGACGCGGCGTGAGCGTGGTGCACGGCGGCGGCGGGGGCGCGGGCGCTCCTCGGCCTCGGCGTCCTCACCGTCCTTCTCCTCCTCGGCCGCAGGAGCGGGCTCGCCGAGGATGGCGTTGATCAACTCCGCCTTGCGCAGTCGCCGGAAGCCGTCGAGACCGACCTGGTTGGCGATTGCGTGCAGGTCGGCCAGCGGGCTGGCCTCCAGCTCGGAGCGTTCGAGTACTGACATGTGATCCTTCTTTCTCTATGGAGGGGCGGTTGGCGTCCCGTCGCGTTGGACAGCGGCGGGCACCCGTGGTTGACGTTCAGCCTAGCGTCTGTCGGGGCCCACTCGCCCGGCAGAGCGCCGCTTGCGGCGCACCTCGGCTAGTCGGCGAGCAGCCTGTCGTAGCGGATTTCCTCACCCAGAGCCAGATCCCTGCCAGGCTGCAGCTCGCCCTCGAGCGCCGCGCGGACCGTGAGGAAATCGGCGGCCGCGGCGACATCGTGCACGCGGAGGATGTGCGCGCCGTGGCTAACGCCGTGCGCGACGGCGGCGAGCGTGCCCGCGAGGCGCTCCCGGGGGGCACGGCCGGTGAGCGCGCCTATGAAGTCCTTGCGCGAGACCGCGAGCAGCAGCGGGCGACCGAGCTCGTGCAGACGCGGGAGCTCTGCGAGCAGCTCGATCGTCTGGGCTGGTGTCTTGGCGAAGTCGGGGCCGGGGTCGACGATCAGCTGCTCGAAGGCCATCCCCCGTTCCTGTGCGAGCGCGATCCGCCCGGCCAGGAAGGTGTGCACCTCCGCGGCGATGTCGCGGTAGAGGTCGGGGTCCTGCAACGGTCGCCTCGGCTCGGCGCGGGTGTGCATCAGCACGAGCGCGGCGCCCGTCGCCGCGCAGACGCCGGCCAGCTCGGGGTCGCGCAGGCCGCTGACGTCATTGACGATGCTCGCGCCCGCTGCGATCGCGGCGCGGGCGACGGCCGGCTTGTACGTGTCGACCGAGACGATCGCGCCGAGCTCGCCGACGACCCTCTCGATCAGGGGAACGACGAGCGCGATCTCATCGGTGGCCTCGACGGGTGGCCGGCCGGTAGATGCCGACTCACCACCGATGTCGAGGATGTCGGCCCCGGCGGTGAGCAGCTCGGCCGCGAGCGCCACCTGGGAGTCGAGGCCGACGTGCAGGCCGCCGTCGCTGAAGGAGTCCGGCGAGGCGTTGACGACTCCCATCAGCAGCGGCCGCGAGCCGAGCTCGAGGCGGCGCCCGCAGGCGCGGAGGTTGAGAACGGGCGCGCTCATGGCATCGCGGTGGGCGGGACGAGCCCCTCGGCGGCGGCCGGCTGCCCGTCCTCGGCGGGGCGCGCGACGTCGGCGACGATCCCCTCGGCGAGCGCCTCCTCGGCGAAGCGCGCCAGCTCGAGCGCGACGCGCTCGGCGTCCCACGCGAGCTCGCGGGCGAGCGTATCGGCGACGCGCCGGACGGGCGAGTCGGGCTCCGCGCCGGTCAGCTCGCGTGCGGCGAGCAGTCCCAGGCGGGTGCGTCTGAGGAGCACGTCGCCGACGCTCCTGGCCTGCTCGTGCCGCGCCGCGAGAGCGACCTCGGCGAGCACGTCGGGAAGCCCGGCGACGATCGGCTGAGCGAGCTCGCCGCGCTCAGCGGCGATCGCCAGCACCTCGTGGGCCGCGTGGCCGTAACGTCCGGCGAGCGCCTCGTAGGAGTCCTCCGGCACCCCCTCCACGCGCGGCAGCTCCTCGACCGCGATCGCCTGGCCCAGCGGTATTTCATGGGTCCGGCAGGGCGCGTCGCGCGCGTCGCGCTCGACCAGACGGTCGACGGTCATCTTGGCCATCCGCCGCCATGTCGTGAGCTTGCCACCGGTGATCGTGATCAGGCCCGAGGAGGTCTCATACAGCTCGGCCTTGCGCGAGATGTCGACCGACTTCTTGGGGTCGCCGGTCGAGATCAGAGGTCTCACGCCGGCGAAGGCGCCTGTCAGATCGGCCGGGCCGAGCACGGTCGCGAAGAACGCGTTGACGGCGTCCAGGAGGTAGTCGACGTCTGCGCTCGACGGTCGGATGTGATCGAGCGGGCCCTCGTAGTCGTTGTCGGTCGTGCCGACGAGCGTGTGTCCGAGCCACGGCAGCGCGAATATCGAGCGCCCGCCCCCGGCGGGGACGATCGCTCCGCCCACGAGCGGCAGGTCGGCATTGCGGATCGTGATGTGCGTGCCGCGACTCGGACGGATGCGCGGCAGCTCGGCCTCCTCGTGGAGCTCCTGCGGACGCAGCTCATCGGCCCACACACCGGTCGCGTTGACGACGTTCGCGGCGCGGACGTCGAAGTCTCGCCCGCTCTCCAGGTCGCGAGCCCGAACGCCCTCGGCATGGCCGTCGCGCTCGAGCAGTCCGGTGACGGCGAGGCGGTTGGCGCAGACCGCCCCGAAGCGCTCCGCCTCCCCCAGGACGGTCAGGACGAGGCGCACGTCGTCGGTCTGACAGTCGTAGAACAGGTATCCGCTCGTCGGCTCGCGGGTGGCGAGCGCGGGGAGCAGCTCGAGGACCTCCTCGCCGCTGATCACGCGATGGCGCTCGGGGCTCCACGAGTCCCCCTCCTCCGCGGCCGGAGAGCCGGTCCGCTCGGCGCGCGAGCGCCTGCCCCGGCGGCCGCGCAGGCGACCGCGATCGACCGACATGACGTCGTAGAGGTTCAGCCCGACGCCGACCATGCGGTCAGGGTGGGCACCCTCGAAGGCCGGGACCACGAGCGGCAGCGGGTGGACGAGATGGGGCGCCAGCGCAACCATCAGGCTGCGCTCGAGCAGGGCCTCGCGCACGAGCCCCAGGTCGAAGTTCTGAAGGTAGCGCAGGCCTCCGTGGACCAGCTTGCTCGAGCGGCTCGAGGTGCCCGAGGCGAAATCGGCGCGCTCGAGCAGCGCGACGCTGTAGCCGCGCGAGGCCGCGTCGAGAGCGACTCCCGCGCCGGTGATGCCGCCCCCGACGACGACGACGTCGAACTCGTCGCTCGAGAGGGCCTCCAGAGCCTTGCTGCGCTCGATCACGTGCGCAGTCTCGCAGAGCCCTCAGCGGTCGCTAGATGTGGGCAAGCTCAGCGGTGATCTCGCTGACGGCCGACTTGGCGTCGCCGAACAGCATCGTCGTCTTCGGCTCGTAGTAGAGCTCGTTCTCGATCCCTGCGAAGCCGGGGTTCATCGAGCGCTTGATGACGATCACCGAAGCACTGTCGGACACCTCGAGGATCGGCATGCCGTAGATCGGCGAGGACGGATTGTTCTTGGCGGCCGGGTTGGTGACGTCGTTGGCACCGATCACGAGCGCGACGTCGGTGCGCTGGAACTCGGGGTTCGCGTCGTCCATCTCCTTGAGCTGGTCATAGGGCACGTCGGCCTCGGCGAGCAGGACGTTCATGTGGCCCGGCATCCGCCCGGCGACCGGGTGGATCGCATAGCTGACCTCGACCTGGCGCTTCTCGAGCTCCTTGGTCAGCTCGCGTACCGCGTGCTGGGCCTGGGCGACCGCCATTCCGTAGCCGGGGACGATCACGACGCGGTTGGCGTAGGCGAGCTGGATGGCCGCGTCGGCGGCGCTGGTCGAGCGCACGGTGCCCGCGTGCTCGCCCGCGCCACTGGCCCCCTCGACAGCGCCGCCGCCGCCGAAGCCTCCGGCGACGATCGCCGGGATCGAGCGGTTCATGGCGGTCGCCATGAGGTTCGTGAGGATCGTGCCCGACGCGCCGACGATCATCCCGGCGACGATCAGAGCCGGGTTGTTGAGCGCGATGCCCGTCGCTGCAGCCGACAGACCGGTGAAGGCGTTCAGGAGCGAGATCACGACGGGCATGTCGGCGCCGCCGATCGGCAGCACGACCGCGTTGCCGAGCAGCGCGGCGGCGAGCAGCATGCCGATGAACAGCACTTCGGAGTGGCTCCCCGCCGCGATCGCGACGCCCGCGGCGAGTGCGAGGAGGAGCAGCAGCAGGTTGACCCACTGCTGGGCTGAGCCGAGCGTGATCGGCTTGCCGGGAATGATTTCCTGCAGCTTGCCGAAGGCGATGTTCGATCCCCAGAAGGAGACCGATCCGACGATCGCCGCGAACAGCGAGAAGATCGCGATGTACGTGGGCGTGCCGGCGAAGCCTTCGGTGAGACGGAACTCAGACCACGAGATCAGGAACACGGCGCCGCCGCCGACGCCGTTGAACAGCGCCACCATCTGCGGCATCGCCGTCATCTTCACCTGACGCGCCGCCGGGACACCCACGGCGGTCCCGATCGCGACGCCGATCACGATCAGCGCCCAGTTGCCCTCGTTGGCGTTGAGCAGCGTCGCGATGACGGCGATCGCCATGCCGACCGCGGCGATGCGGTTGCCCCGGACGGCCGTCGTCGGGCCGGAAAGGCCGCGCAGGCCCTGGATGAACATGCCGAAGGCGATGATGTAGAGGACGTTCAGGAAGCTCGGGTCCTGCAGAAACGAGCTGGCGAGCGGGACGGCACTCATGACTTGTCCTTGCCGTCCTGACCGCCGTCGCCCGAGGACTTCGGCTTGGACTTGAACATCTCGAGCATCCGGTCGGTCACGAGGAAGCCACCGACCACGTTGATCGTCCCGAAGGCGATCGCGATCACGAGGATGACCTTGTTGAACGCGCCGTTGCCCGACAGGCCGACGATCAGCAGACCGCCGAGCAGGACGATCCCGTGGATCGCATTGGTCCCCGACATCAGGGGCGTGTGCAGGGTGTTGGGCACCTTGGAGATGACGACGAAGCCGATGAAACCCGCGAGCACGAGGATCGCGAGGTTGGTCGTCAGGGTGCTCGCGAGGATCACGATCCTGCCTCCACTGCCGCCTTGGCCCCCGGATGAACGATCTCGCCGTCTCTGACCACGCACGCTCCTTTGATGATCTCGTCGTCGAAGTCCATGCTCAGCGTCCCGTCCTCGCCCACGAACAGGTCGAGCAGCGCGAGCACGTTGCGGGCGAACAGCTGGGATGAATGCTCGGCCATGCTCGCCGGCAGGTTCAGCGGCGAGACGATCTTGACGTCGTGGCGCACGATCGTCTGGCCCGGCTCGGTCAGCTCACAGTTGCCGCCCGCCTCGCCGGCCAGGTCGACTATTACCGATCCCGGCTTCATGCCCTCGACGGCCTCGGCCGTGACGAGTCGCGGCGCCGGGCGCCCGGGCACGAGGGCGGTCGTGATGACGACGTCGAAGCCCTTGATCGCGTCGGTCAGCGCCTGCTGCTGGCGCGCGCGCTCCTCCTCGGTCAACTCGCGCGCGTAGCCGCCCTCGCCGCTCGCCTCGAGGCCGAGGTCGAGCCATTGGGCGCCGAGCGATTCGACCTGCTCGGCGACCTCCGGGCGGACGTCGTAGCCGGTCGTGCGCGCGCCCAGGCGCTTGGCGGTGGCGAGCGCCTGAAGCCCGGCGACGCCGACGCCGAGGACGAGCACCTTGGCCGGCGGGATCGTTCCCGCGGCGGTCATCAGCATCGGGAAGAAGCGGCCCATCTCCTCGGCGCCGAGCAGCGCCGCGCGGTAGCCGGCCACGTTGCTCTGCGAGGAGAGCGCATCCATCGCCTGCGCGCGGGAGATCCGCGGGATCGCCTCCATCGCGAAGGCGGTCGCGCCCGCCTCGGCCAGGGCACGCGTCGTCTGGGGACTCGTCAGCGGCGCCAGGAAGCCGATCAGGATCGAGCCCGAGCCGAGGCCGCGAATCGCCTGCGGATCGGGCGGAGCGATCGTCACGACGATGTCCGAGCCCCAGATCTGGGCGGCGTCGCTGGTCGTCTGCGCGCCGGCCGCCGTGAAGGCGGCGTCGGTCAACAGCGCGTCGTCGCCCGCGCCGCTCTGAACGACGATGTCAAGGCCCTTGGCCTTGAGCTTGCTGACGACCTCGGGCACGAGCGCAACCCTGTGCTCGCCAGCCGCGGTCTCCTTGGGTACGCCGATCCGCATATGAGGTGCGAGAACGTATCCGATCCCACGGATGGGCGGCGCCACGGTGTGCCAGACTCGGGGCTGAAATGACCGTCAACCTGACCCGCATCTACACCAAGCTCGGCGACGGAGGCGAGACGCATCTCGGCGACATGAGCCGCGTCTCGAAGCTGCATCCGCGCGTCGAGGCCTACGGGACGGTCGATGAGCTCAACGCGACGATCGGCGTCGCCCTGCTCGCGCCCGGGATGCCCGTCTCCTACGCGGCGTGGCTGCGCCGCATCCAGAACGACCTGCTCGACGTCGGCGCCGACCTATCGGTGCCGGGAGCCGCGGACGACGCGCCCGCGAGCGAGGGCGGCGCGGCGCGCCCACGGCTGCGGGTGCAGGAGAGCTACACCGAATGGCTCGAGCAGGCCTGCGACGAGGTCAACGACACGCTCGAGCCGCTGCGCTCCTTCGTGATCCCCGGCGGCACGCCCGCGGCGGCCGCCCTGCACGTCTGCCGCACGGTCTGCCGTCGCGCCGAGCGGCGCGCGATAGCCGTCGGCGAGGAGGCCAACGCGGAGGTCGTCCGCTACCTCAACAGGCTCTCGGACCTGCTCTTCATCCTCAGCCGCGGAGCCAACGCCACGGCCGGCGGCGCGAGCACCGGCGAGCCCCTGTGGGACCCCGGCGCCCACGGCGCCGGCGCCACCCCCGAGCAGGGCTGAGCCTCAGAGAGAGGGCGGCGAGCCGGGCCGGAGGCGGTCCGAGCGCCGCAGGACGGCGACCGCCAGCGCGGCCCAGAAGGTCGCGAGCAGGAACCCTCCGAGGACATCGCTCGGCATGTGCCATTTGAGGATCAGCAGGGAGACGCCCACGGCGGCGGCGTAGAGGGCACCGAGGACGGCCGTGAAGGGCCGCAGGCGCGCAGGCGAGACGAGCACGGCGCAGAGGACGAGCGCGAGCGCGGCCGTCGAATGACCGCTTGGCCACGACGCGGGGCCGATGTAGGTGCCTCCGACGCTTGAATGTGGGTGGGCGAGAAGCGGCTTGAGCACCTCGGCGCTGAAGGGCGCCAGCGCCATGACGGCGGCGACCGCGACGGCCACCCTCGGCCGCTCACGCGCGAGGGCCACCGCCACCAGGGCGATGCCCCAGAGGATGAACAGCGGCGGTTCGAGCAGGTGGATGAGGCGGTTGGCGATTCCATGAATCGGAGCCTTGTCCAGCAGCGTGAAGTCGTGCAGGGCGACCGCGTCGCGGTAGTGGATGCCCGCGACCAGCTCGGCGAGCACCCACACGACGGCCATCGCCGCCACGCAGCCGGCGGCAAGCGCGAGCGCGGGAGCCGCGCCGGAGCGCCGGGCGGGCGCGGTCGATGTGCGCGGCCGCACGCCGGCGGCCGTGTAAGCGTGTCCCGAGGACATGCCACAAGGGTATGACCATTGCTAAAGGGAGCCTGAACCGGCCTTCCGGGTCCGCGAGCCCGTCCGGCTGGGGCCTCATCCGGGGTCTACCAGAAGATCGGCCGGAGGGCCGCGCCGAGCAGCGAGCGCACGGCGCTCACGATCCGGCTCACGCCCGAGCCCGCGGCGGCTCTGCTCACAGGGGCCAACCGCGAGTGCCGACGGCGCACAACCGGTGCCGACGTACCGGCTGCGGGCGCCGCGGCTGCAGCGACGCTCGCGTGGCGCACGGCGACGGGGGCGATCGGGAAGGTCTTCCCGGCCAGGGCGGTCAGCGCCTGGGCGGTCACCCACACGGGGGTCTGGGAGCCGGTGCGGGAGTAGCGCACGCTGCCGTCGGACGCGACGAGGCTCTGCAGGTAGGCCAGCGGCGTGCGGCTCCCGCCCCGGCGTGTGCGCGCGGGGTCGCCGCCGGAGGCGATGATCGCCTGCACGGCCCACGCGCTCGACTGGGCGTTTGAGAGACCGCCCGGCTGCTGCGGGTAGCCGCCGTCGAGGTTCTGGACGCGGGTCAGGAACGCGCCGGCCCGGCGCAGAGCCCTCGGGCCGGCGGCTCGGGCATCGACGATCGCCTGCACCGCGGCGGCTGTGTCGTCGATGTCGCTTCCGCCGCCGCGGGTGGCGAAGCCGAAGCCGCCGTCGGCGTTCTGCTGTGCGAGCAGCCACCGGCCTGCCGCACGCACCGCCGGGGCGCTCGACGGATATCCGGCTGCGCTCAGCGCGAAGATCGCAAACGCGGTGATGTTGCTGAGATGGTCGAAGGACCCGTCAGGCTGGCGCGAGCGCAGGAGCCGCGCGACGGGATCGCCGCCCGGCAGCGCGTGGACGGAGGCGCCGCACGCCCGGAGAGCGAGGATCGTGCGCTCGAGGTCGCCCGCGCCCTGCAGATCCGACGCCTGGGCCCTCAGCAAGTCGAGCACCGTGTGCCCGCCACGGCGCAGGCTCAGCGGGTCGCGGCCGGCGGCCGCGAGGCCCATCGCGACCCACGCCGAGTACAGCTCGGTGCTGCTCTGCCCCCGCGCCGCTCCAAAGCCCCCGTCGGTGTTCTGCGCGAGCGCGAGAAAGGAGCTCTCGCGGGATATGGCCAGGCGCGATGCGGCCGCCGAGCCGATCGGCGCCCTTGCCGGAGCGGCGCCGAGCGCCCCAGCGCTCCTCGCCGTCGAGCCGAGCGCGACGGCGACGGCGACGAGTGCCAGGACGAGAAGCGGGGCCGGCAGGACCGCCGTCGGCGCAGGGTCGCCGGCGGGTACACGGGTCGAAGCGAGCGCCCCGGGCGCGGGCGCCCTCCAGGTGACCTCCAGGCGAGCCCTCACGCGGGTGAGCATCCGCAGCAGGATCGCTCCGAATGCGAGACCGAAGCCGAAGCTGGCGAGGACGTGGGTCGCGTCGAAGGCAACGGCCGAGCCGAGGACGACCCAGAAGGCATCGAGTGTGTGGGCGCCCACGCCGGTCCAGGTGTAGAGGTCGAGAACGAGGTTGAAGACCTCGGCCGACACGGCGCACGCGAGCGCGATCGCGATCGGGCTCATGCGCCGGCCGGTCACACGGCCGAGGCCGGCGCCGATCAGCCCGACGAGACCCCAGCCGAGCATCTGCCACGGCGTCCATGGACCCTCGCCGAGAAGGATGTTCGACGCGAGGCCGGAGATCGCGCCGACCGCGAAGCCGGGACCGGCGCCGAAGGCGAGGCCGCTGACGAGCACGAGGGCGGTGATCGGCTTGACGTCGGGGACGGCCGCGAAGGCGTCGCGGCCGAGGGCGGCCAGCGCGGCGAGGGTGGCCACGACGGCGACCATCCGGGCGGAGGGCCGTGAGCGCTCATACCACCAGAAGGCGAGCGCCAGCGAGATCAGCACGAGGCCGAAGGACGCGAGCTGCCAGGTCATGGGCGCACCTCACCGGCGAGCAGCCCGGCGTGGGCAGCCCGGGCGGCGAGCGCCGCGCGGATGGCGGACGCACCCTGCTCGGGGCGCAGAGCCCCGTGGGCGCCCCCGAGGATGCGAGCAGTTTCGGTTGCGAAGTACCAGCCGCCTGCGAGCACGTCGGCGATCGGGCCGTCGGCGATGACCCGACCGTCGGCGAGCAGGACCGCGCGGGCGGCGAGCTCGGCGGCGAACTCGACGTCGTGGGTGGCGACGAGCACCGCCGCGCCCTCACCTGCGCGGCCCCGCAGCCAGGTCGCGAGCGCCTCCTTGGAGGCGCGGTCCATGCCGCGGGTCGGCTCGTCGAGCGCGAGCACCGCTGGCGGCATCGCATGCTCACTGCCGTGGCGGGAGCGCTCGCCGAGCACGATCGCGAGCGCGAGGCGCTGGCGCTGGCCGCCGGAGAGGTCGCGCGGGTGACGGGCGCCGAGATCGCCGAGGCCGACCTCGCGCAGGGCGGCCTCGCCGGCCTCCTCGGCGACGCGCTCGCGCAGGAAGTAGTCACCCGGATTCTGCAGCAGCAGCGCGACCCGCCCCGAGCGCGTGACGTGCCCGCGGGTCGGCTCGAGCAGCCCGGCGGCGTGACGCAGGAGCGTCGACTTGCCGGCGCCGTTGCGACCCATCAGGACGACGGTCTCCCCCGCCCGAACGTCGAGGTCGACGCCGCGCAGAATCGCCGGGCCGTCGCGTAGCTCGTGCCAGACGCCTCGCATGCCGAGTGCCGCAGCGGCGTCCCTGCGGGCCCCCGAGACGCGCTCGCGGACGCCACCGAGCAGGCTCCGCCGCAGCCGCCGCCCGGAGGTCAGCTCAGGGCGCTCGTCCACGCGGGCCGAGTCCGCGGGCGAGTCGAGGTCGAGCAGGCCACTTCGGCGAAGCGTCGCCCGGGCCTGCTTGACGCCGGCCGGCGGCGGCCCGAGCGAGAGGAGATCGAGCAGGCGCGCGCCGGGCGTGAGCAGCGACGTCTCGTGCTCGGCCGCCCACTCGAGGAACCCGCGGGGGTCGCGGTCGCAGGTGATGACGCCGTGGTCGAGCACGATCACGCGATCGGCCGCGAGCAGACAGCGCTCGAGGCGATGCTCGATCAGCACGACCGCCGTGTCGGACTCCTGGTTCAGGCGCCGCAGCTGGGAGATCAGCTCATCGCCGGCGACCGGGTCGAGCTGGGACGTGGGCTCGTCGAGCAGCACGAGGGCCGGGCGGGCGACGAGCGCCGCCGCGAGCGCGACGCGCTGCAACTCGCCTCCGGAGAGCTCGGCCGTGGAGCGCTCGAGCAGGTGGGCGATGCCGAGCGAGAGCGCGGTCTCCTCGACCGCCCGCGCGACGGCGGCGGCGCTGCGGCCGCGGTTCTCGAGCGCGAGCGCGAGCTCGGCCCGGACCGTCGACATGACGACCTGCGTCTCGGGGTCTTGCAAGAGCGTTCCGGCGACGGCGCCGATGTCGGCCGGCCCGTGCTCGCGCGTGTCGAGTCCGCCGACGATCACGCTGCCCCCGAAGCTACCGCCGTGGAAGTGGGGCACGAGCCCGGCGGCGGCACGCAGAAGGCTCGACTTACCCGAGCCGGACATGCCTGCGACGATCACGAACTCGCCGGCCTCGACGTCGAGTGAGATATCGCTGAGCGCGTCGGCCGAGGAGCCCGGATAGCGGTAGCTGACCTCACGCAGGCTGAGGACGCTCACGGCTCGATCCCCCGCCGGTCGGCAAAGGGCAGGACGCTCAGCAGCACGAGGGCGGCGGCGGCCGCGAGCGCGGAGGCGGCGACGGGCATGCTGATCAGCGGATATGCGGCGAAGGGCGCGGCACCGAAGACGGCCGCGAGAACCGAGACCGCCAGCACCGCCACGGCGGCGGCGCCGAACGCGAGGTCGTGGCGGGAGAGCGGGCCGACGGGAGCTCGACCGCGTGCGCGGCCGCCGTAGCCGCGCATCTCGAGCACGGCGGCGACGTCGAGCGAGCGCTCGAGCGCCCCGCCGACGGTCGCACGCAGAACGGCGAGCGATCCGCGGGCTCCCCTCGCGCCCCCGTCGGCGCGGCAGCGCTGCGCCTCGGCCAGCCTGCGAGCGTCCTGTCCGAGGACGGGGATCAGCCGGGTGGCGAGCGCCGCCGTGAGCGCGGAGCGCGGCGCGATCCGCCGGAGTGAGAACAGCAGCTCGTCCGGGTTGGCCGTGCAGACGATCAGCAGACAGGCGAGCATCACGACGAGCAGGCGAAGCGCGAAGACGAGGCCGTAGAGGACCGCCTCGACCGTGAGGTTGACCTGCCCGAGCACGCCCCAGTCGCCGAGACGCGCGAAGACGGTCAGGCCCGAGCGGCTGACGAGGACGTTGACGATGACCGTCAGGAGCACGATCGGCAGCAGGCCGGCTCGCGTGGCTCGCAGCAATGGCCGCGCGATGCCCGCGCCGGCCGCGGCGGCGAGCACGGCGCACAACAGGGCGGCGAGCAGGATGGGGCTGGCGGCGATCAGGGCCGCGCAGGCGAGTGCGGCGCCATAGGCGGCCGCGATCGGCGCGCGGGCGGCGTGCAGGGGGCTCGCGCGCCGCCGGTAGGCGATCGGATCGCGGGCCCGGCGAGTCACCCGCTCACCTGGGGCAGCGAGATGACGGCGCCGGCATGGAAGGCGGCGGCGAAGCGATCGTGCAGGACATCGGCGCGAAGTCCTTCGGCGGCGAGCTCGACGCCCCTGGCGTCGGTGCCTGTGACGAGCCAGACCGGCGCATCTTCGGCGTTGCGGGTGGCCGCGACGAGACCGGTGTCACCGCTCATCGGCGCGAGCGCTCGGCCACGCTGATCGAGCGCCGTGAGCGAACGGCCGTCGGAGGAGAAGCGCGCGTAGATGCCGCTTTCACGCGGTCCCGCCTGGATCTCACGGGCGCCGGCGTCGCCGCCGATCCGCGACCACGGCCCGACGAGCACACGCAGCGTGAGCGGTCCGCCGGTGACACCGAGGCCGGCGATGGCGGCAGGCACCCCGATCCCGCGCAGGCGCGCGGCGACCGCCTGGCAGGCTGTGCCGCCGACGTCGTCGCACTCGATCCGCACGGGCAGGCGCTTGCCCGTGATCCCCGTGAGGAACGGCTGCGGAAAGGAGCCCACGACGGCGGGCACGTCCTCGGTCTGACTCCAGTCGTGGCGGTCCCACCAGATCGCGTCGCCGGGATACACAACGGTGTCGGCCGCGCCCTTGCTCGCCTGGACGCCGTTGTCGAAGTAGAACCAGTCGACCGGAGCGCCGGACTCCTGGCCGCCGGTCAGGCCGTCGATGCTCTGGACGAACTTGCCGCCGTAGCGCGTCGAGACGCCGTAGTTGCGCATCAGCAGGCTCATGACGGTCTCCTGCCCGCGTACGCGCGGAGCCCCGCCATGGGTCAGGACGCGCGAGCCGAAGTCGCGGGTGACGGTCAGCGTGACCGCGGTCGGGGTATGTCCCGCCCCGAGTCCGCAACCCGCGAGCGTCACGGCGAGGACCGTCGCGATGCCCCACGAGACGATCGCGGGCGTGGCCGTCATTCGACGGTGACCGCCTGCGGGAATGAGGGCACGAGCCCGGCCCGGGCGGCCGTCACCTGGACGCGTCCGCCGATCCCGGGCGCGAGCAGCGTCGCGCTCCCGTCGGCGGCCGTCGAGGCGAAGTCCGAGCCGAGCCGGACGACCGCGCCGGCGACCGGCACGGCCCGGCCTTCGTTGTCACGGCCGAGCACCCGCACGGGCACAGCGCCGCCACGGGCAGCACGCGCGGGGACCGTGACTTCGAGAGCGCGCTGGCAGCCGCCGCCGGCGCTGTGGCACCAGAACCACAGCACCTGCACACCCGACCGCAGGCGGCGGCCGTCGCCCATCGGACCGCTTGGATCGGCGGCACCGGTGGTGCCCGAGCGCCCCGCCACCTTGTACTCCCAGCCGTCCTGGCCACGGTTGACCTGGCCGGCGATCGAGTTGACGAACAGCTGGCCCGAGTTGACCGGCGCGGGGCCGCAGCGGCCGTAGTCGCGCAGCGTGAAGGCCGGCCCACCGGCCCGGCGCATCGCCGCGAGCACCGCGAGCGGCGTCCCCGCGGCGACCGCGCAGCTCCGCCGCCCCACACGGACGCTCGTGGCGACCGCGCCGAGGTTGCGAGCCGGGACGAGCGCTTCCCCGCGCGCTCCGACGACCATGCCCTGGACGAGCGGCGCGGCCGCGGCCGCCGCAGAGCCGGCGAGCGCCAGCGCGCAGCAGGCGAGCGCGGCGAGGATCGGGCGCCTAGCGGACATAGAAGACGATCCGCGAGGTGCCACGGGCGAGCGCGGTCCTGTTGCCGGCCGCGTCGGTCGCGCTGATATCGAGCACGTAGCGACCGCGAGCGAGCGCGGCGGGCAACAGGTAGGAGAACGTTTCCCGGCTCGACACGGTGAAGTACGAGCCACTGCCGCAGCGGGCGGCGAGGAAGCGCTCACGGACGCCGTCGTAGGCCGAGCAGCGCCGGCCGTTCCCGCGTCGCAACCGCAGCGCCACCGAGGACACGGGGCTGTGCCCAAGGACCTTTCCGGCGAGCACGCGGGGACCGCGACCGCGCGGATACACGTGCCCATCGATCACGCCGCTGGGGCTCGCGACGAGCGCAAACGGGCCGCGGTAGGGGGCGCTTGAGAGGACGCCCGAGCGCGGTGTTCCGGCAGCGGATTCACCACCCGCCCCGGTGCTCCCCGACGCTGTTGCGGCCGTGACGCTGACGTTGGCTTCGCCCGGCACCGATTCGGCTCCGCCGGCCTGCCCGGTGACGTGGATCGCATAGACCCCGGCCTGGGCGAACGTGAGACTCGCGTGGCCTGCAGTGTCGGTCATCGCGCCGGCGCCCCCGGCCGTCACGCTCGCGCCGGCGAGCGGCGTTGCCTGTCCGCCTGCACTCGGGTGCGATACGACGGTCACCGAGACCGGCTGGCCGACTTCTGCCGCTTCGGGTGCCTGGACGCCGAGGACATTCGGCGGTGACGGGCATTCCGAGCCAAAGCAGCCCGGGAAGAACAGGACCTGATCGCCGCCGACGAGCTGAGCGCCACATACGCCGATGCCGGATTCGCTGCCGTCAAGCCAAAAGCTCCAGTAGTAGTTCTTGTTGGAGGAGGGGTCGAACGGATAGCTCTGGCCCTCGATCCCGAGGACTTCGTAGTCGCCGAAGCTGCTGTTCCAGTGACCTTCCCAGGCCCCGTGTGTTGCCTGCTCGAGCGCGGCGGCTGCGCTGGCAGGGGTGCAGGAGCCGCCGTCCTTGACGAGCTGGGCGCCGCTCGTGGAGACGCTCGTCAGCGGCAGGATCGTCGGGAAGCCGGGCGCCTGGCCGAGCACCCTGACGCCGACCTGGGCGGCGGGCGCAGCCGCGGCAAATGCGAGACAGAGCGTGAGGATGCCTGCCAGCGCCGCCACGAACGCGAACGGTCTAGTGGTGTTGCGAGATGTGTGCATGGAGCCGACCCCTTTCCACGAGGGCTTGTGGGCTTGGGTCGGAGGCAGGTCTCCTGGCTCCCGGGCCTACCCCTCCACGCCTTCCCGATCCGCCGGCGGCGAGTCGGTGGCTGCGCATGTTCGCGCGTGCGGTGGGCACCCCCGGTAACAGTGGCGGGTCCGCGCCGGATTCTCACCGGACTTCCCTTGACCACCGACCGTGTTGTCGAGCGAATCCTACTCCACGACGGAAGGGGCGGCTCAGCGCGCGACGGCGCCGAGATCGGCCTCGAGGTCTCCGAGCGCGACAAGCTCGTCCTCGGTGAGCACTCGACGGGCGGCGATCAGGCGACGGGCCGCATCGAGGTCGTCTGAGCGCCCGAACGTGAGCGCCGCCCTGACGGCGCGGTCCTGGACATACCAGGTCGTGAAGCTTCCGCTCTCATAGGACCCGCGCACGATCTCCTCGTCCCACTCGTAGGCCGGGCCGACGTACTCGAGCTCGCCCCAGTCGCCGAGAACCGAGAAGAAGTACGGCACCTCCTCGTGGGCGACGTCGCGGCCGAGCATGTTGAGCGCGACGGTCTTGCCGTGGTGCAACGCGACGTCCCAGTGCTCGATCCTGATCGGCGCGCCGCCGTGGATCGTGGACTCGTATTCGCAGATGTCGCCGGCCGCGTAGACGCCGGGCACCGAGCTCTCAAGGCGTGAGGAGCACCGCACACCGCCACGCTCGCCGATCTCCAGCGCGGCCCGCTGGGCGAGGCCGATGTCGGGCGTCACCCCGGCGCCGATCACGACGGCGTCGGCTGAGAGCTCGAGGCCCGAGCGGGTCACGACCTTCCCGACGCGACCAGCTCCCTCGAAGCGCTCGAGCTCATCGGAGCCGTGGATCCTCACGCCGTGGGATTCGAGCAGCTCCTGGAAGAAGCGCCCGGCCCGTGCGCCGAAGCCACGTTCGAGCGTGTGCTCCTCCTGCATCACGAGCGTGCAGTTCTTACCGAGCATCGTCAGCGACGCAGCGACCTCACAAGCGATGTAGGAACCGCCGATCAGCACGACCCCCTCGGCGTCGGCCGTGCCCTCGCGGATCGCGTCGGCGTTGCCGAGCGTTCGCAGGTAGTGGATCTGCTCGAGCTCGCAGCCATCGAGGTTGAGCCGCCGCACGTTGGCGCCGGTCGCGATCAATGCCTTGTCGAACTCGACATCCTCCTTGGTCGAGAGCCTGGCGGTGCGCGCGTCGAGGTCGAGCGCCGTGACGCTCGTGCGTGTCTTCAGCTCGATGTTCTGCGCCCCCCACCAATCGGCCGGGCGAAACAGCGGCTCCTCGCGGCTCTCCTCGCCGCGCAGATACCCCTTGGAGCAGTCAGGCCTGTTGTAGGGCGCGTCGAGCTCCCGACCGACGAGCATGATCTCGCCGTCGGCGCCCTCCTCGCGCAACCAGCGGGCACAGTTGGCCGACGCGAGACCGCCGCCGATCAGCAGGTAGTCGACCTTGCGGGCGCCCATTGACTGCCACCTTACAGCCTGGGCGGATGGCGGATCGACCAGTGCGCCCACATCGGGATGTGATCGAGCAGGCGCCAGCGCGGGCCGTCCTGGGCGGCGTTGGGGCCGACATCGGTGCCGTTGTGGCTCGTGTCGAGGCGCAGCCCTGCGACGACGATGAAGACGTGGGGTGTGGGCTCGGCGGTGGCGTAGATGCTCACCCACCGGCCCGGTCCCGGTTCGCCCCACCTGACGTAGTCCTGGGCCAGCGGGTTCTCTGCCAGAATTTCGGCGATCGGTCGCACGCCGGCGCGGTACATCCCGGCGAAGCGGCCGCCGGCACCGACGCCGGCGAGCAGCTCGAGCGTCGCCTGACTGAAGCAGTCCTCCAGGTCCTCCCGGCTGAGCCGGTGGCGGTGGACCCGCAGCATGCGCTCGCGCCGGGCCGACGCCACCTGCGCGACCTCCTCGGCCGCCAGATCGGCGCCCGGACGCCAGGGTCGTCCTCGCGGGTCCGCGCCCATCGCTCGTTTTTTCGGCTCGCATCGGGTAGACACACATCCATGTCGCAGGCCAGGCCCCACAGCCCCCCCTCCCAATCGACCGCCCGGCGGCCGGGCGCCTCACACGCGGGATGAGCATCACCGACCGCCTGAAGTCGCTCGACGGCCGCCAGCAGGCGAGCCCGCGGATCGGCTTCGTGGCGGCCGTGATCAAGAAGTTCGGCGAGGACCAGGCAGGCCAGCTCGCCGCCCTGATCGCCTACTACGGCTTCGTCTCGCTGTTTCCGCTGCTGCTCATCCTCGTCACGATCCTCGGCTTCATCCTGCAGGGCGACCCGGCAGAGCAGAGACGGATCCTCGACGGAGCCCTCGGCCAGTTCCCGATCGTCAGCGACCAGCTCAAACTCCATTCGCTCACGGGCAGCGGGGTCGCGCTCGCGATCGGCGTCGTCGGCTCGCTGCTCGCCGGGATGGGCATCACCGGCGCCACCCAGAACGCCTTCAACCGCATCTGGCACGTCCCCTTCAAGAACCGCCCCAACTTCCTCATCGCCCACCTGCGCGGCCTGGGCATGCTCGCGATCCTCGGCACGCTCTCGGTCGTCTCGACCACCGCCGCCGGCTTCGTCGGGTCGAGCTCCCACGCCGCCCCCGACGTGATCGCCGGCATCCTCGTCGCATTCACCGTCAACCTCGCCCTCTTCATGACCGCCTTCAAGCTGCTCACGGCCGTCGAGATCTCCTGGCGCGAGCTGCTTCCCGGTGTGATCGTCGCCGCCGTCCTCTGGCAGCTCCTGCAGCACCTCGGCGGCTACTACATCGACCACGAGCTCAAGCACACCGGGCCTCTCTACGGCGTCTTCGCCCTCGTCCTCGGGCTGCTCGCCTGGCTCTACCTCGGCGCCCAGCTGACAATGTTCGCCGCCGAGATCAACGTCGTTCGCGTGCGCCGGCTGTGGCCACGGAGCTTCTTCTCAGACCCCCTGCTCGACGCCGACAGGCGGTCCATGACCTCCTCGGCCGAGGTCGAGGAGCGCGTCGAGGAGGAGAACGTCGAGGTCACCTTCGACGGACCCTCCGCCTGACCGCTCGACGCCCTCCCCTCCCCCCTCCTCATCAAAATCCGGCTCTGGAATGCGCGTTTCTGGCACGACCCGAAAGTGCTTGCACACGCAACCATCGCGCGCTATACTAACTAAACTTTCGTAAGCTCATATGGAGCGATCACCTATGTCATCACCCTCAGAGAACTCTCCCATCCCTTCCAAGCGCCTCCTGCGCCTGATCCCCCTCGACGACACCGTCGTCTTCCCCAACATGGGCATCACGCTCACGATCGACGTCGGCGACGACGAGCGGGTCGTGCTGGTCCCGCGCCACGAGGGCGAGTTCCTCGAGGTCGGCACCATCGCCGAGGTCTCCGAGCAGATCCGCCTCCCC
>DAIRTT010000026.1:0-20774 GCA_036803745.1 Solirubrobacteraceae bacterium
GTGAAGTAGTAGGCGCCCAGGCGAGCCTTCATGCGCGGGTTGGAGTCGACCCGCTGAACCACGCTTGCGTCGAGGCCGAGGCCCGAGGCGAACGTGAAGCAGCGGCCGTTGACGACGCCCAGGTCGACACGCCGGGGTCGCCAGTCGTCGGCCATCGCCAGCAGGTGCTCGGTCGCGTCGACGACGTCGCCGGGGATGCCGAGCAGCTTGCCGAACACGTTGGCCGAGCCGCCCGGGAGGCAGCACAGGGGAGTGGGGGAGCCGAGCAGACCGTTGGCGGCTTCGTTGACGGTGCCGTCGCCGCCGAAGGCGACGACCACGTCATAGCCCTCATGGGCGGCCTCGCGGCACAGCTCGGTGGCATGGCCGCGAGCCTCGGTGTCGACCGCGTCGACCTCGAAGCGTCCCTGGAGCGCGTAGACAACGAGGTGGCGCAGCCGGTCGGAGACCGTCGTGGCATAGGGGTTGACGATGATCAGCATCCGCCGGCGCTTGGCGGGGGCGGCGAAGCGGAACGGCTCGGCGCCTTCGGCCGTGCGGTCTCGCTCCTCATGCTCCCGTGCCAGGCTGCTCATCGATTGGGCTACACCGCATGCGGGCACCCGTTACCCTCGGCGGACCGGCACCCCCGGACGACGCCCGCGGGCGTCCAGAGGCGCTCATGGGCGGGGTTGCGTTCGCCGATATGGTTGCTAGACTTCCGCACTACAACGACGTACACATCCAGAGGGGTGGAGGGCCTGGCCCTGCGAAACCCCGGCAACCACCGCCAAGTCACAGGCGGGAAGGTGCCAATTCCAGGTGATGTGTGGCCGGGCTTCGCGCTCTTCGCCACACGTGACAAGGCGAAGGTATATAGCGAAGGAGCCCAAATGGCTGTGAGTCATCTTCAGTGCAAGGAGTGCAAGGCGGAGTACCCGCTCGAGGCGCTCTACGTGTGCGAGCAGTGCTTCGGACCGCTCGAGGTCACCTACGACCACGGGACGCTCAGCCGCGACGTGCCCGAGCTGCGCCGCCGCATCCAGGGCGGGCCGCAGAACATCTGGCGCTACGCCGACTTCCTGCCCCTCGCCGGCGGACCTCCCGGCCCCTCCGGACGCCTCGCATCGCGCGTCGGGCTCCCGGCGGGCTGCACGCCGCTGATCAAGGCCGACCGTCTGGCCGAGCGACTTGGCCTGCGCGAGGTGTGGGTCAAGAACGACGCCGCCAACCCCACCCACTCGTTCAAGGACCGCGTGGTCTCGGTCGCCGTGACCCGCGCCCGCGAGCTCGGCTTCGAGACGATCGCGTGCGCGTCGACCGGCAACCTCGCCAACTCGGTGGCCGCCCACGGCGCGGCGCTCGGGATGGAGTCCTACGTCTTCATCCCGGCCGACCTCGAGGAGCAGAAGATCCTCGCGACGGGCATCTACGGCACCAACCTCGTCGGCGTCGAGGGCAACTACGACGACGTCAACCGGCTCTGCACCGAGCTGTGCGCCGAGCGCGAGTGGGCGTTCGTGAACATCAACCTGCGCCCCTACTACGCCGAGGGCTCAAAGACGCTCGCCTTCGAGATCGCCGAGCAGCTCGGCTGGGAGCTCCCCGACCGCTGCATCGTCCCCGTCGCGTCCGGCTCGCTGTTCACCAAAATCGCGAGGGGCTTCGAGGAATGGACCGAGCTCGGACTGCTCGACGGAGAGCTCCCGCGCATGAACGGCGCGCAGGCCGAGGGCTGCTCGCCGGTGGCCAGCGCCTACGCCGCCGGCCAGGACGTCTGCCGGCCGGTCAAGCCCCGCACGATCGCCAAGTCGCTGGCGATCGGCAACCCGGCCGACGGGCCCTACGCACTCGACCTCGCCCGCCGCACCGGCGGCGGTGTCGACAGCGTCAGCGACGAGGAGATCCGCGCCGGCATCAAGCTCCTGGCCGAGACGACGGGCGTCTTCACCGAGACCGCCGGAGGAGTGACGACGGCCGTGCTCGCCAAGCTGGCGGCGCGCGGCGAGATCGACCCCGACGAGCGCGTCGTCCTCGTCATCACCGGTGAGGGCCTCAAGACGCTCGACGCCGTTCGCGGCACGTTTGATATGACCACGATCGAGCCGACGATCGCCTCCTTCGAGGCCGGAATCGGCCAGACGGTCTCCGTCTGATGTCGGTCGTCGTCAAGATCCCCACACAGCTGCGGGCAGCCGCCGGCGGCGAGGCCGAGACGATCCTCGACGGGAGCACCGTCCAGGAGGTCCTCAACGGCCTGTTCGATCGCTTCGAGGAGCTGCGCGCACGTATCTCAGACGACGACGGCACGCTCCGGCGTTTCGTCAACGTCTACGTTGCCGGCGAGGACATCCGCTTCCTTGACGGGCTCAACACGCCCGTCAAGGATGGGTCGGAGGTAACGATCCTCCCAGCAGTAGCCGGCGGTTAGCGGACCGCTGATCTGCGCGAGGCGGTGTCCTCGGTCGCTCGTGTGCGCAGCACACTTCGCTCCCTGCGTCCGTGCCTCGCTTGATCAGCGGCCCGCTAACGGGTTCGTGTCCTGACGACGCACTACAGCGGGGCGGCGTCCTCGGTCGCTGGTGAGCGAAGCAGGCTTCGCTCACTGCGTCCTGGCCCCGCTTGCTCAACGACGCCCTCACGGGTTGGTTCCCTGACGCGCGGAGTCCGTGTGGTGGCACTACGCGCCGGGGGGGCGATTGTCGGCTACGGAGCTAAGGCGCTCGGTGGATGGGGACCGGCTTGGCGGCCGCGTGGGCCGCGGGTGGTGTCGATCCGTTGAAGCCGATGGTGGAGACGAGGGTGGCGGCGCACATTGCGGAGATCGTCAGGACGCGCATCCTTCGCGGGGTCAGCCAGCCGAAGCTGTGGTTCTGCAGCCAGGTTCTGAAGCCGGTGGCCGCCGAGGCAGCCGCCATCGCACATCCTGCGCACATGCCCTCAGTCTAGACCTGGGTACGCTCGCCCGCCTCGTCGCGGGCTTCGAGGCGGCGTTTGAGCTCGCCGCCGGCGCCTGCGGCGACGGCACGAGCAGCGCGCTGGTCGGTGAGCTCGAGGCCGCGCGCGTGGGCGAAGTCGAGGAGATCCTGACGCTCCTCGCCCTCTCGGGCGGCACGCAGGAACAGCCAGCAGAACAAGCCCAGCGTGAGCAGCGACTCCTCGGTCATCATGATCGCGCCTGCCAGGTTCTGGTCGGAGATGGGCGATATGTGGAATGACGCGTCGCCGTGCAGGTAGAACGGGTAGAAGGCTTTGCCCGACCACAGGAAGATGTTGCCGAGGACCGCGCCCGTGAGGCGGACGGCGACGATGTAGATGAGGCGGCCGAGGTTGCCGAACCAGCTCGGCATCGGCAGCGGGCCGACCAGGCACATCCACATGTTGATGCCGAAGCCCAGGAACATGCCGTGCTCGAGCGCGTGCAGGGCAGGGTGGCGCAGAGCGGCCTGGTATAGGACCGGGAGGTGCCAGACGTACACGTCGATCGCCCACAGCGGGAAGGCGATCGCGGGGTGCGAGAGGGCGCGCAGGCGGTCGAAGACACGAATCCGCAGGATCGGGGCGATCAGCGGGCCGGTCAGGCCGAGCACGATCAGCAGCGCGGCGATGTCGCCGATCAACAGGTGCTCGATCATGTGGGCGTAGAGGAGTTCCTCGCTCGGGGTGCCGAGGCCGCTCAGGGCCGCCGCGATCGTGATCAGGCCGCCGTAGAAGCACGCCTGACGCCAGCCGGGCACGGCGCGCGTGGCGGACAGCGTCCTCGCCCGGCGCGTGTAGAGAAGCGCCAGCACGGCCAGCGGGAGGAGCTGAATGGCGTCGGAGGGGTCCTCGAAGATCGCCAGGGGCACGGGAGTCATGCGCTCTTCAGGTTACGCCGGTCAGATGCCGAGCGCGGTCGAAATGGTCTGCTCAGCCATCCATTCCGGCCTTCATGTTTTCTTCACGAGCCTTGAGGAACGCGTGAGTACCATGGGTATTACTGACGATATGAGCAGCCAGATCCTGATCCGCACAACCGCCGCCGACGGGCTGACCGAGCGGTTCGATCCGACGGCCTGCCTCGACGAGAGCGTCCGCCACAGGGCCTCACTTGCCGAGCCGGTCGCGCCGGGGCGCTACATCCAGGTGCAGGGACCCGAGCGCACCCTGTTGATCGCGCTGGAGGGCAGCCCGGTGCACATCGGGCGCGGCCTGTCGGCCGATCTGCACCTCGACGACAGCTCCGTCTCCCGTCGCCACGCGATCCTTGTTGCAAGGCCCTCGGGCGCGCGGATCCTCGACGACCGCAGCTCCAATGGCACGTTCGTCAACGGCCGGCGCGTCCAGCAGGCCGATCTCCGCGACGGCGACGTGGTCGTGGTCGGGCGGATCATGCTCCGCTACCTCGAGATCTGAGACTCGGGCGGGGCGGGTCCCTGCGGACCCGGCCCCGTCCCTCTGCCCCGAGCCCTCAGCCCTCGACCGCGAACGCCGGCTCGACGGACGCTTCCTGCTCCCGCCAGCTCTGCAGGGACTCCAGCGACCCATCGATGATGCGGTTGAGGAACTCCGTGCGATCGTTGATGTGCGGCAGCGGCACTCCGGGCACGGGCACGTCGAGGAACTCGCACAGCGGCTCCCAACCCTCGGCGGCGTTCCACACGAGCAGACGCTCGGCGGGGATGTCGCGTTTGACGGCCTCGGTGTGGGCGACCATGGCGTCGATCAGCTGCTGGGGCTCGGCGTGCCCCGCGGCGAATGTGCCTTTGCCCTGCCACAGCAGCGCGTCGATCATTTCGAGGAAGCCGCGCCACTGCGGGTTGACGTGGGCCTGGGCGCTTGAGAGCAGCCGGATCAACGACTCCCCGTTGCGTACCGCCCACACCGTCTGGCGCATGCTGCGCTCCCACGCCTCGGGGTCGCGCACGCTGAGCAGGACCTTGGCCTCCGGGTAGTAGTCGGCTAGCTCTCGGTAGAAGTAGCCGCCCGGCCAGTCGACCGTCGACCCGTAGCCGGAGAAGATCTCAGACCACTCCATCTCGCCTTGCAGCGCCCGCTGCCACAACGGCGCCTGATCGAGGTCGCCCAGGACGTTGACCATGTGGTAGCAGGGACCGAGTCCGAGCATCTCCAGGGCCATCTTCTGCGTCAGCGTGCCGGTTCGCGGCATGCCTGCACCTATCAGCTTCATCTCTCTCCTTAGCCTGCTGCTGTCGTTTCCGAAGACCGGCATCATGGCCGCCTCGGCTTTCGATCACGCCCCCTCCGCAGCGCTTCCGGCGCTGAAGTGAGCGAACTGTACTGGCGAGGCAGCCATCCGAATTGAAGAAAGCGCGAAGGGTGTGCATCGACTTCGCTCAGCCGGCCGGGCCCGCTCCGGGCCGTCGCGGGTCTCGGAGACGAGCCGGGGGCTGTGTATGGTCGGCCGGACGTGGACACGCTCGAGACACCCCTAGCGAATGGCCGAGATGAGTGAGGAGGAGCTCCAGCTCAACGGGCCGCAGGCGCTCTATCGCCAGTGGGAGGACTCCCAGTGGTCGCCGTTCGCGATCGACCTCGCCGCCGATGCACGCCAGTGGGCCGAGATGGGTGATGCCGAGCGTGGACTGATCCTGTTCGTGCTCTCCTCCCTGATGGTCGCCGAGGAGCGCATCACGACGAAGTTCTCGGGTCTGATCGCGGCGCACGGCAGCGAGGAGGAGGCCACGTTCCTGGCCACCCAGCAGGTCGACGAGGCGCGCCACATGCAGTTCTACGCTCGCTTCCAGGACGAGGTGATCGCGGCCCCCGAGTTGATCGCCGCACACGTCGGACGGGCACGCGAGAACGTCTCTGAAGCGTTTCGCCACATCTTCGACGAGGAGCTGGTCACCGCCCACGAGCACCTCCTCGCAGAGCCCGGCGATCGCGCGGCCAAGGTCGGCTTCGTCACGCTCTACCACCTCGTGCTCGAGGCCACGCTCGGGCTGACCACGTTCAAGTTCACAACCGAGCATCTGGCCCGCGAGGGCATGCTCGCGGGCTTCGTCGAGGGGTATGAGCACATCCATCACGACGAGAGCCGCCACATCGGCTACGGCATCTGGTTCCTGCGCGAGACGGTGCGCGAGCAGCCGCCGATGGCGGAGGTCGTGCGCGAGACGCTGCGCCGTCTGCTGCCGTCGGTGGCGGCGTCTCTGAGCCCCGCCGAGGACGGCTCCGGGCCGGATCTGGATGCGATCGGCGCGAGCAGCGAGGACATACGCAATTTCGCGCTCGCCGGCCTGACCCGACGCATGGACGTCATCGGGGTGCCCCTGTCGAGCCTTTGAGCGAGCGCTCGGCCCGGGCGCTCCCGACGCGAGCCCGCGGCCTGACGAGCGGCCTCCGCTCGCCAGAGGCGGACGGCGCGCCGGTTCGCGGGCGGATCGCTCCGTGGGATAGTGCCGGTCGCGGGCGCAGCGCCTGCCAGGAGGCCGTCCGCTCTCAGCGTCACAGGATGCATCGGGCGCCTCACCCGACCCGCCATGCCCACGCCACCTGATCCCCTCACCACCGACTCGGCCGTTCTCGTGCTCGGCGAGTCCGGAGCGCTCGCCGAGGCGCTGCTGCGCAAGCTCGAGCAGAGCGGCATCCCGGGCGAGGCGGCTATGTCGCTGAGCGACGCCGCTGTGGCGGCGCTCCTGAGCAAGGGGCGCTGGATGGCGGTTGCTGTGATCACACGCGATGACGTCCTCGCCCTGAGGCTCACCCTGCTGAGCGCGCATCTCAGACCCGAGGTGCCGTTGTGGGTGACGATGTTCGACCGCACGATCACGCGCGAGCTGCAACACATCGTGCCCGCCGTGAAGGTTCTCTCGCCGTCCGAACTTGTCGCCGTGGACCTGGCCGAGCACTGCATCGAGCAGACTGGCGAGAAGCGCGCGCGGGGCGGACACGGCGTGAGGCTGGTCGACGACTCGCTGCGCCTGCTGGTGCGGGCGGGGGTGGGACTGCTGCTCGCGCTCGTGCTCGAGGCCTGCGTCTCGATGATCGCGCTGCACGAGGGCGCGATCGACGCGCTGTACTTCAGCACCCGATCCGTCGCCACGGTCGCCGGCGCGCCGGGCGCCGCCTCTGCGCCCGCTTGGTTCAAGGCGATCTCGGCTCTTGACACCCTCGCCGCACTGCTCCTGGTCGCCGTCTTCACGGCTGCGCTCGTGAGGCGCCTGAGCCGGCCTCGCCTAACGACGCTGATCGGGCGTCGCGCGGCCCCGGCACGCCACCACGTCCTGTTGGTGGGCTTCGGCCAGGTCGGGTTTCGCCTCGCCCAAGAGCTGCACGAGCGGGGGGTCCCGGTGCTCGGCGTCGAGCAGGACCCTGACGCGCCGTGCGTGAGGCTAGCTCGCGCAGCCGGCATCCCGGTCGCGATAGGACGTGGCGATGATCGTGAGACGCTGGAGCGCCTGGGCATCCGACGCTGCACCGCCGTCGCCGCCGTGACCTCGGCCGATCTTGTGAATGTCGCGGTCGGCTTGGCTGCGAGCGATCTCGCGCCCGGGGTGCCGCTCGTGCTGCGCCTCGGCGACGGCGAGGTTGCGGCGGAGACCGATTCGCTGCTGCACCTCGGACATATCTGCGACGCGCACAAGATCACCGCCGAGACGCTGGTTGAGGGCTTGCAGGAGACGACAGCCGCGAGGGGCGACCGGCCGAGGAGCTGAGATTCGCAGGCCGCTCACCGGCGAGAGGCGAGCCGCTCTGCGGGATACTTGGGAGGGATGTCTGATGAGAATGCGACACCCGATCTGCTCGAGCTGACGCGGGGCGCCTACGAGGCCCTCAACGGGCGCGACTTCGACGCGCTCGTCGAGATGTTTGCGCCGACGTCGGTGTGGGACGTCTCGCGCTGGGGCCTCGGGACTCACACCGGTCTGAAGGCGATCCGCAACTTCCTCCACGACTGGTTCGACAGCCTGCAGCAGTACGAGGTGCAGGTCGAGGAGATGCACGCCCTGGGCCGCGGTGTCGTGCTGGTCGTGGTCAACCAGCTCGCCCAACAGGGCGCCAGCCGTCGCGTCCTTCGCGTACGGTCGGCACCGGTCTTCGTGTGGGCTGAGGAGACGATCGCGCTGATCACCGTCTACCCGGACGTCGAGGAGGGCCGCGCGGCGGCGATGCGGGCCGCGCTCCCGTCCTCCCAGCACAACATCGATCTGCACGAACGCATCGTTGAGGCGGTCAGGGCACGCCGGGTGCCCGCTGAGCTGCTCGCGCCCCAGTTCCGCATCGAAAGCCGTCTGACGCCGGCCACCGACCGCCAGTACCACGGCGCTGAGGGTCTGCGCGAATGGGAGGACGACCTGTTCGAAGCCTTCGCCGGGAAGGTCGACTTCGGCGTCGAGAAGGTGATCGCGGCAAGCGACAGCTTCGTGGTCGTCCGCTTCACCGTCGTCGGCCGGCCGCTTCGCTCGAGCGACCCGGTCGAGCTGCGCTGGGTCGGCGTCACGTGGTTCCGCGACGAGAAGGCGACCCGCGCAGTGGGCTATCGCGATCAGGACGACGCGCTCAAAGCAGTCGGGCTCGCGGCATAGCGGCGGTTCGCGGCTCAGCCTGCGCTGGGCCTAAGGCGCAGTCTCAGGCGTGGGCCATCACCTGTCCGACCTCGACGCTCTCGGTTCTGACTACGCCTGCGGGAGCGGACGCGACCTGAGCGACGAGGGCCTGGGCCGATGCCTCGGAGTCGAACACGTGGATCGCGGTGCCAGTGCCGGGGGCGAGTGCGATCCAGTACGCAGCAACGAAGCCCGGCATTGCCGAGACGCGCGGCACGAGCTCGCTGAGCTGGGCCTGCGCTGCGGACTCATCGTCCATCGAGACTTTGATCACGACTGCATACATGAGGTGCCTTTCGGGCCGAGTGCGGGGCGTGTTGGCGACCCTATCCGGTCAGCGGGAGGCGTGAGTGAGCTTGTCCGGCGGCGCATCTGCGGCAAGCTTCAAGTCCGACACGACCCCGGAACTTTTGCTGTGTCGCCCGGTTCATGGGAGTGTCCGGCATAACGCCAAGGGGTATGGACGGGGGAACAGTTGTTTGCAGTCGCTGCTGCCGCGCTGATCGCCTCCGTAGCGTTCTCCTCGCCCGCTTCGGTCGGTCCCGTCGGCGATGGCGCCGGTCACGGGCTTATCGAGCAGTCAGATCTCGTCAGCGGAGCGTGGCTGCAGTTTCCCGGCCCGGCCGGCGAGCGCTTGGTGAGGATCGGCGAACACGGGAGGACCGCGTCGGTCGGGCTGCCGCCGCAGCTTCGTGGCGAACGACTCCGTGTCTCACCGCTGCAGAACGGCTGGACCGTGGCGATCGATCGCTACCTTCCTGCCGCCCGCGCGACCGAGTATTGCTGCAAGGAAATTGAAGAACCCGGACCAGAGGAACCGGGCTGCTGCGATGACTGGGTCCTAGCCGAGCGCAGCCCGCATGGACGCTGGGTGGTCGTCCAGACCCTGCCGCACTCGCGCGGCAACGAGACATGGGTCTCAGAACCCGTCGAGCGCCACGGTCAGATCGAGCTGGCGTGGGGCAAGCCCTACGTCGAAGCGGTGCGTGTAGCCGCAGTGCCGTTCGGCAAGCCGCTCGGCACTGCGCACATCGCCCGCCACATATTGCCGCGCGCTCACTCCGAATCGGTGGGTGTCTCGGTCAAACGCGGCGCCCTGTACGACGTCGCGGAATACGGTCCCGACGTCACGTCATACGAACCCGAATACATCGTCGAACGCCGCCTCTACGCAAATGGGCGACTCGGACCGATCCACTTGCTCCGGAGCCGCCTGCTGTATCAGCGAGGCACCTACTTCACGGAGCCGGACGGCTCCGAACTAGACCTCTACTCCGCAGGCGATTTCAAACTGCTCGTCGCGCGGCGTGCGCCGTTCGCGAGCGGCTTCGAACGTTCACATCTGGTTCTTCCCCAGGCCGAAGGCTCGCCCGAAGAAGCCGTCGCCGAGTCGTTCAACGGTCGCTTGCTGATCACCGCCGAAACGAAACTGCAAGCACACTCCGAACGCGAACGGATCGTCGCCGTCGCCGTCTCCGCCAAGGGCATCCCCGCGGCCACTCGCACGATCGAACCTCAACCCGGCAGCTCGTCGCGGTACTTCGCCGGGGCGATCGGAGATCGCGGCGAATGGCTTGTAGCGAGCACGTCCTACCTTGGCGGCCCGCTCTGGCTGCATCCTTCAAGCCCCCGCTGCGCCTACCGCCCCCAGAAGATCAAGCTCACGCTGGCGGCGGTCTCGCACGAGCATCCGTCGCTGGCGATCAGCGCGGGTCGATCCGGAATCTTCCATATAGCGTGGATCGACGACCACGAACAGCTCCAGAGCGCCTCGGTGAGAGTCCTATGCGCGCGGCGCTGAGCGCTCGAGGCGGCGAGTGATGATCGCCTTGATCGCGTCGCTTGCGGCTTCGCTGAGCTTTACCGCACCCCTGCCGGTGGCGCCGGTGACGTCCAAGCAGCAGCTCGCTCCGCTCGTCTTCATGCAGCCCGACGTACGCCAGGGAGCATGGCTGCAGTTCGCGAGTCCCGAAGGAGGGCGGCTAGTGCGCATCCAAGAAGATGGGCGAGTCGCCGCGGTCGAGCTGCCGCCGAAGCTGCGCGGCGAAGGCCTGCAGATCACGCCGCTGCGAGACGGTTGGACCGTGGCGGTCGATCGGTACTGGCCCGGAGGGCCGCATGAAGAAGAAGCGTGCCAGCCGGACTCCGGCTCATCGGCCTCGGCGAGCTCGGTCCGAGCGCGGAGCGCGTCGGCAAAGATTGCTCGCGAACCAGGCGAACCGCGCTGCAGCGAACTGGTCGTCGCGCAACTCAGTCCCAGCGGACACTGGAGCCAGGTGCGCTCGATCCCGCACTCCATCGGACGCGAATCCGGAGCGAGCGAACCGGTCCTGACCGGCGGCAAGATCGAGCTCGCCTGGTCTGAAGGCGAACAGTTCGAGCCGATCAGAGTGGCCGTCGCCCGTCCGGGCCACGACTTCGGGCGCGATTACGTCGCGCGCTCGCCGCTGCACAGGGAAGCCAACCGAATCCTGACGATGGCCTGGCAGGGCGCGCTGTACCTGCGCGGCGAATACGCGCCGAACCCGCCGTTCGGAACCGTCAGGTTCTGGGTCGATCGCCGGCTGTATGGCAACGGCACACTCGGAGCGCCCCACTTCGTGCGCGGCCGCGTGACTCGTGAACCCGGCGACTCGCTGGAAGCGGCGAATGGCTCCGAACTGTGGCTGTACGGCGGCGTCTACGAAAAGCTCTCGCTCGCGCGCAGATCGTCCTCGGCGTCGACGTTCGAAACGCCACGCGTGATCGTCAAGGAATCCTACGGCGCCGAACAGGTCGTGCAGTCGCGCAACCACCGCACGCTGATCGCCCTGGAGACGGCACTCGGTCACGGTCGATCGGAGGCCGGCGAGGTCGAAATCGCGCCCAACGGACGTATTGGGCGCTTTCACGGCGTCGAACCGGTGCCGGCAAACACGGAATACGGGTTCGACTTGGCAGGTTCGATCGACGATGCCGGCAGCACGCTGGTCGCGACGAGCAGCGGCGAGGACGCGGGAGCGATCTGGCTGCATCCATACAGTCGGCGCTGCCCGAGAGTGGGAGCGCGCGTGCAGCTCGCCACGGCGAGCCAAGCCACTCCTGCGCTCAGCGCCGGGCGCAAGGGCCTCTTTCACATCGCCTGGATTGATTCGCTGAATCAGGTCGAGACGAGCACGGTGCGCGTCGGCTGCTGATGCTCGGGTGATCGCGTCGTGACGAGATCGAAGATGCCACGGATGGGAGCGACGTCCGCGTCGCTACGGCCGCTCCCTGAGCGTGTCCCGTCCTCATCTTCATCGCCGGCGGGGGGTCGCCAGGTCGGCGCCTCTTGTGGAGGGTGAGGGGATGCCGGCGGCGCGCGATTCGTATAGACGGCTTTGCAGAGCGCCCAGGACCCCGGTTTTTGGCTTGTCTAAGCACGCGGCGCACCGGAGTGGCACGCTCGCATCCGGCGAAAAGGAGGCGTCTCCGCCGAGACGCGGGGCATACTGACTCTCGATGTTCGCAGCGCGACATGGACATCTTCGGTCGAGGTGCCGCGGCTATCACCCACGGATGCGGAAACCGCCGGAACACGCTCGAGACCTACTGCCCGAAGGGATACGCCGATGACACCGCAAGACGCTACATCCGGCACCGCGACTGCCGGGCCCGTGGAAACGAGGACGCCGAGCGCCGTGAAAACACGGCACCATCTCGCGAAGGCGGTTCGCTTCAGCCCGTCTGAGATCAGGCACGCGATGAGCGAGGTTCAGGGTTTCAACGCCAAGCTCGCGGTCATCATCACTCATGCCGTTGGGTCGATGGCGATGGCATATATCTTCAGCCTGATTGCCCTGACGAGCCTCCCGGCCATACTCATTCAGGCTGGCGTTCTGACCAACAGTGCTGTCCCCACGTTCCTCACGAAGCCGGGGCTCATCCTGATCATCGCGTGGATCGCGCAGACCTTCATCCAGCTCGTCCTGTTGTCGATCATCATGGTCGGACAGGACGTGCAGTCGATCGCGTCCGACGCTCGCTCGGAACACACCTACAAGGACACCCAGGCGATCCTCGATGCGATGAACACCGAGACCGAGGGCGGCCTGAGGACGATCCTCGAAGCGATTCAGGCGCAGGCTAAGCCCGTTCAGCAAACGGGCTGATCGGTTTCGAGTAGATGCCGATCGTGATCGTGGGGTCGGTGTGGCCCATCTGGCTCATGGCGTAGGCGGGGTCCTTGCCGATCGCCACCAGGATGGAGCAGAAAGTCCGGCGGAGCGCGTGCAGCGTGAGTGCTTCCGGCAGTGGCGCGAGCCCGTCCGCCAGGAGTTGCTCATCGGCGCGCACGATCGCGGGGGCGAGGACCCGGTTGCGGACGCGGTTGCGGTCCTGGCGGGTGCCGGCCGCACTCGGGAACACGGGTGAGAGCGGGTGCGGCGTGCCGGCGCGCGCTTTCAACGTGCTCAGCTCATCCCGCAACACCGGCAGAAGGTCTACATATCGAATGCCCGCGTCGGTCTTTGACTGGCGTACCTTGAGTAGGCCTCCGGCGAGGTCGACGTCGCGCCACCGCAGCTCGAGGCACTCGGAGATCCGGAGGCCGCCGAACACGAGCGTCGAGAGCATCGCGCGGCGGGCGATCCTGCCGTTCGACTTCGCGCATCGATCGATCTCACCGGCCGCGGCTAGGAGCGCCTCTATCTGCTCGGCACGGTCGAGGTAGACGCGCTCAGGACGGGAGGCCTTCACCTTGCGACGCTTGCCGCCGATGCGTGCGGGGTTCCGGTCGATGAGCTCTCGCTCAACGGCGATCTCGAGGATCTGACCGAGCCGGGTGATCGTCTTGTTGATCGAAGCCGCCGACAGTGGCCGGGCGGGCTTCTTGTACCGCCCGCCCCGACGTTGGCAGCGAAGCTTAGGCGGCGCACCAGACGGAGAACCTCAAGTGCGCCCGGCAAGATTCGAACTTGCGACCTCTCGCTCCGGAGGAACGACACGCAGGAAGCGAAAGACGCGCAGCAATGGCTCTGGCAAGCCAGATCAGCCACCGCCTGGCAGCACTTGATCCCCGTGGATAAGGGCCGATTCGGGTGGGTTTAGGCCACTGAGAAGGAGCGGTGGCCTAAACGCTGCGCGCATCGTCGCCGTCTCGCGGGGCTGGCATGCGTCGGATTAGATCCATGATGGTTAGCGCTGCCCTGAACGTTCGAGCACGTATGGTTGGGGACGGTCTACGGCCTTTGACGATTGACGCTCGGCTGTTGCGGGCGTCGTGGGACCGATCGTCCAGGCACTCATCTCCAGAAGCGCCCGAAACCACGATAATCGCCGATAATCCACAGGCATCCGCGCGGAGCGCTGGAGCCGCCGCAAACTCCCTGCAAATTGGCCGCTTGTAGCGCCGACCTCCGCGCCCGTGCGGCTATTTTGCAAGCAGGTGGCCACCAGTTCGTTTCCGGTTGGGCAGCGATAATCCTTAGCTATCGCTGCAACCGGTCACGGGTGCGAACTGTACGCCACGGTCGAAGTGACTGATTGCTTGGCTCTCGGTCGATGGCAGCGTCGTTGCCGACGTGAGTGCGAGAGCACTCGGCGCCTGTCGCTAGCCGGTAGCTGCGTGCAACTCGTTGCGGCGCTCGCCCTCGCGAGCGGTGTCGGCGATCTCAGCTGCGCGCGGCAGTACGAGCAAGGAGCAGCGCGCGTGGCGCTCCAGGTAGTTCGAGGTACTGCCGATGACAAGACGTCTCACCGGCCCGTAGCCACGCGAGCCGACCACGAGGATGTCCACCTCGTCGCCGAACGCGGCGAGCTCCTCGCCGGGGATCCCGTACACCGCGCGACCATCGACGCCGGACAGCTCCTGCAGGCGACCGTTGGCCTCCTTAACCATCCCGTCTATGTACTCCCCGATCGGCGGCACCATGCCGCCGTAGGCGACCGGCGGCAGTGAGACGACCTCCAGAGCGTGAACCGTTGCCGCGGTGGATGCTGCCAACTCGCGGGCGAGCTCCAGGGCCGCCGTGCTCTCGGCCGATCCGTTGTAGGCGACTCCAACCTTGCTGATCGGTGTCGGCCGCTCGGCGTAGCCGCGCGTGGCGACCGCGACCGCGCAGGGAGCGCCATTCAGGGCGCCGCGCGTGTCGTCGCCCAGCATCGCGCGTCCGAACATGCTGTGGCCACACGAGCCGACGACGAGGAGATCTGCACGCTGCTCCTCGGCCTGCTCGTGAAGGCCACGGCCTGGGCTCGCCGCGACCCTGCTGATGAGCTGCGCCTCGACACCTGCCGCGGTGCGCTCGCGCTCCAGCAGCTCGTGGGAGTCCTCGAGCTCGACTGCCAGTTCGCCGCGGTGCACGTGGGCGAGAGTCAGCCTGGCGTCATGAACTCTCAGTTGGGTGGCGAGTGCGATGGCATCGCGTCCGTTGGGCGAGCCATCTACTCCGACGAGTACGTTCTTGAACATTGTCGCTCTCCTTCTGGGTAGTCAACCCGGCCGCTGGTTTGGGGGCACGACCAGCACCGAGCAGGGTGCGCCGTGAACGACCCGCCGGCTGACGCTTCCGAACGCGTGCACGCCGCTCAGTCGGCGGCTGCCGATGACAACCAAGGCGGCCCTGGTGTCCTCCACGAAATCCAGGATCACGTCCCCGGGCTTACCTGGTTCGATGCGCGGCTCGCCGGCGTCGGGTAGGGCCAGGCGCAGTGCCCGCGCCTGCCGCTGGATGACGCGGGGGTTCATCTTGGACTCGGCTCGGAGTGCGTGCACCAACCTGACCTGCGCGCCCTGGCTCCGTCCGAGTCGGGTTGCGAGCTCCACGACCCGATCAGAGCCCTCATCGCCGTCGCTGGCGACCAGGATCAGCCTGCCGCGCAACGAGCCGGCGAGCGGTCGGCGGGCGAAGAGCATTGGAGTGGTGAATCGGCTCAGCGCGATCGTGGCCACGCTCCCGAGAAGCATGCCGCCTACCCATGAGCTGACGGGCGCTCCTATCGCGAGTAGGTCATGATCGATGGCTCGCTCGAGGATGACCTCAACCGGTGGACCGCCGGGATCGGCAATGCTGGTCGATGGGACACTGGCACGATCGGCGACGCGCTTGGCGTTGCGCAGCACCAAGTCGACCCGGGCGGGACTGATGGCGGCCGTCGCGTAGGCGCCCGAGCCCGAAACGGCCGTCACCGCAAGCAGCGTGAGATGACCGTCTGGGCCAGCCAGCGAGGCGGCCAGCTTGACGGCCGCCGTGCTCGCTCGTGTGCCGTCGACCGCGCACAGGATGTTCGTGAAGACGCTCCCCCGGCCTGACGTGACCAAGCCCTGGTGTGTCGATGCGCGCTTGGGTTCGCGCGTCGGGCGTGCCTGAGTGCTGGTCATGTCCGCAGGCTAAGGCGTCCCGTTGGCTGGGCCATCCGCAGTTTTTCCTTGAAGGGAGCCGGAGATTCCGCAGTGCGGTCTCGCTCGGGCGTAATGGTCGCGGCGAACCGCGGACTCGTGCGCGTGACAAACGCGGGTGTATGCGGGTCTCTGCGAAGGGTCGATTGTGCGATGAGCACCCAGTCCGACCCAACCGAGAACCGGCCGCGCTCCGTGGTCATAGGCGCAACAGGCGTAGCGCGCCTTGCATCACCCCGATGCCGAGGACGCTTCCAAGTGCCCATGCAGCCGCCGCCTCGCCGGTGGGGGTCGAGAGCTCGTAGAAGCTCCGTAGGAAGGGGATGATTAGCGCGAGCGCGAAGAGCAGCGCCATCAGCGTGCACAGGCCAGCTACGGCGAGCCGTCGCCGGCCGCCCTCGCCCTCGAGGCGCATGACGACCGATAGCCCGCAGACGACGACAATTCCGGTGGCGACAGTGCGCGAGCGGATAAGGCCAAGCTCAAACCCATAGCGTGCGAGCACATAGCCCGCCACGATGCCGATCCCGATCGCGATCCCGGCCGGGATCGCGAACCGTGCGACCGACTGCAGGAACCGCTCCGGCCGCCATGACCCGGAGCTCGGGGCGAGCGCGAGCACGAATGCGGGGATCCCGATCGTGACCGTGGAGGCGATTGTGAACTGGCGCGGGAGCAGGGGGAACGTGCCGGTCGGTATCGCGACCGCCAAGCCGACAACGGCAGTGAACACGCTCTTGGTTATGAAGAGCCTGGCGACGCGCTGGATGTTGCGCAGGATCTGTCGCCCCTCGGCGACCATGCCCGGCACGACGGCGAAGTCGTCGCGCGCGTGACGTCCGGCACCTGGACGCCGGTCGAGCCCGCGCCCGCGCCCGTGGTCGAGCACGACCCCACGTTCCATGAGTTCAGCTCGGACTGGTTCGAGGCGAGCAAGGGGGAGTGGCGCGAGGCGACGCGGCTCGACTACGAATGGCAGCTCTCGCATCACCTGCTGCCGTTCTTCAAGGCGCACCGGCTCTCACAGATCACAATTGCTGAGGTCGACCGCTACCGCGCCCACAAGGTCAAGGGCACGCTCAGCGCCGCGTCGATCAACAAGACGATCACCCGGCTCGCTCAGATATTGGAGGTCGCGGTCGAGTACGGGCTGATCGACCGCAACCCGGCGAAGGGCAAGCGCCGCCGACTCAAGGCGAGCAGGCCGGCGCCGGTATGGCTGGACTCGGCCGAGCAGATCGCGGCGCTGCTCGACGCCACTGGCGAGCTGGACCGTGGCGCCAAGTCCAACGGTCAGCTACCGCGGCGCGCGATCCTCGCCACGCTGACGCTTGCGGGGCTGAGGATCGGCGAGCTGATCGAGCTGCGCTGGCGCGACGTGAACCTCGCCGATGGCCGGATCACGGTGGGGGCGTCCAAGACGGACGCTGGCGTGCGCAGGATCGACCTCCTGCCGGCGCTGGCGGGCGAGCTGCGGGCGCTCCGGGCGAAGGTCAAGCCCGAGCCCGGCGAGCGCGTGTTCCCGACGCAGGAGGGCGGTCCGATGAACCCGAGCAACGTCCGCACCCGCATCCTCGCCAAGGCCGTCGAGCGGGCGAACGAACGGCTAGAGAAGGCCGAGGCGACCCCGCTGCCCGAGAGTCTGACGCCGCACAAGCTCCGGCACACGTTCGCATCGCTGCTCGTGGCGCTCGGGACCGACCCCGGCGCGGTCATGGATCAGCTCGGGCACACCGATCCTGCCTTCACGCTGCGCGTTTATCGCCACGGCATGAGGCGCGGCGAGGAGGAGAAGGAGCAGCTGCGGGCGTTGGTCGAAGGCTCGACGGTAGGGGCCGTTCGCGGGGCGCTGCCTCTAGCCGTTTAGCGCCAGCAGCCTGAGAAACCGCGCGACCACGTCGTCCGGTATGCGGCGACACTCGTTCGCGTCGAATCGCTCGACCACAGCGATTCCGTGCTCGCGGAACCGACGATCCCGCTCACCCTCAGCGGCGGATCGCTCGGGCGGGTGCCACGGAGCGCCATCGACCTCCAATATCCCCGTCTTGCCGTTCGCGATCACGATGAAGTCCGGCTCGACATTCTCCCGGTGATCCTGCGTGATCCCCAACCGGACGCTCGGGTTGGGCACGAACACGACGTTGGCGCGATCGAGTGCCTGGGCGATACAGACCTCGGACCACGATCGAAACGACAGTTCGGCCCACTGACGGCGCGGCACCGGAGACGCCGGGTCCTGCGCCGCTAGCTCACCCGACCGGGCCTCGGCAAGCGTGAAGTCCTCCAGCTCGGGAATCTGCGTCCTCAGTGCGGTCCACGTCAGGCCATGGTCTTCCACGACCGTCTCCCATGCCCCAGGGTCGCTCGGAACGGTGAGCCGACCGTGCAGCACTACTCGGGTGTAGTACTGCGCGAGCGTCTCGCCCAACGCCTCGCGCGCCAGTGGATACAGCTGATCCTCGACATCCTCACACCAGAGTTCCAACCGGCTCTCACGGAGGACCTGCGCAACGTGGGACGCCTCGCGTTCTACCCGCTCGGCTGCATCGAGGAGGTCGAACTGTCTCGTTTGGGTCACGCCGCGTTGCATCCGTCTTGCTGAAAGGTACAAGCAGTGTCGGTCGGGGAGAGAAGGCCACCAAAAGGCACCGAAAAGGCACTAGTGCTGTTAACCGGGGGGACGGCGCAGCGCGGAAAGCTCAAGTGCGCCCGGCAAGATTCGAACTTGCGACCTCTCGCTCCGGAGGCGAGCGCTCTATCCACTGAGCTACGGGCGCAGGCGCCGCTCGAGGCGGCGGCCCGGACACGGAGCCTAGCGACCCGCCTGGCGCTGGTGTCCGCCCGCGGGCCGCATGACTCCGGCCGCCGGTACCGTTGCGGACATGGATATGTCGCTGTTCTTCCTCGGCACGGCCGGCTCGGTGCCGAGCGCTCGCCGGGGCCTGCCGGCGGTGCTCGTGCGCGTCGGCGGTGACCGCCTGCTGTTCGACTGCGGCGAAGGCACCCAGCGCCAGCTTCTGCGGTCCGTCGGCCTGGTCGATGTCGACACGATCTTCATCACCCACTTCCACGCCGACCACTGGCTGGGGCTGCCGGGGATGCTGAAGTCCTTCGCGCTGCGCGAGCGCAGCGAGCCGCTCACCGTCTACGGGCCTCCCGGCCTCGAGGAGCTGATGGGTGTCATGCGGATCGTCTACGGGCGCCTGCCGTACGAGCTGAGCTTCATCGAGCTCGACCCCGCCGAGACTGTGGAGCGCGACGGCTACCGCGTCGCGGCCGTGCCCGTCCGCCACAAGGGTCGGGTCGCCTACGGGTACGCGCTCGTCGAGGACGGCCGCCCGGGGCATCTCGACGCCCCGCTCGCCGAGGAGCTCGGGGTCCGTCCCGGCCCGGACTTCGGTCGCCTGCAGCGGGGTGAGACGGTCAACGGTGTCAGCCCAGAGCAGGTCATGGGCCCGGCTCGTGAGGGCCGCAAGATCGTCATCTCAGGTGACACGGCGCCGTGTGACGCGCTCGCCATAGCCGCACACGAGGCCGACCTTCTCGTCCATGAGGCGACCTTCGCCGAGGAGGAGGCCGACCGTGCCCGCCAGACTCTCCACAGCACCGCGCGCCAGGCGGCCGAACTGGCGCGCGACGCCGACGTGCGCCTACTCGCGCTCACCCACGTCTCGAGCCGCTACCCCGGCGGAGAGCTGCGGGAGCAGGCGCGGGCGATCTTCGCGGCGACCGAGGCGCCGCGCGACTTCGACACGATCGAGGTGCCGTTCCCGGAGCGCGGCGGGGCGACGCTCGTGCGCTGGTCCGAGCGCCAGGCGCGCGAGCGCGCGGTCAACGACTCCCCGGACCCGTCGCCAGAGCCCGTCGCAAGCCCCTGATACATTTCCGGTGCTCCTTTAACCCGGTCCCGCGAGGCCAGGAAGGAAACGATGGAAAGCAACGAGAAGGTCGTCCTTCACGAGGAGGAAATCGGTCGGGCGCTCACGCGCATCGCCCACGAGATCCTCGAGCGGAACCCGCAGGAGCCCGCGCCGGCCCTGGTGGGGATCCATCGCCGCGGTGCCTTTCTCGCGCAGCGCCTCCACGTCTTGCTCGAGGAGCTTCTCGACGCCGATGTCGCGCTCGGAGACCTCGACATCGGCTTCTACCGCGACGATGTCTCGACGCGACCCGATGCGCCCGTGCTGCACGCTTCGCACATCGACTTCGACGTGACGGGGCTGACGGTCGTGATCGTCGACGACGTCCTCTTCACCGGTCGCACCGTTCGCGCGGCGATCGAGGCCCTGTCCGCCTACGGGCGCCCCGAACGGGTCCAACTCGCGGTCCTCGCCGATCGCGGCCACCGCGAGCTGCCGATCCGCCCCGACTACGTAGGCAAGAACCTCCCGACCTCGCGCGCCGAGCACGTCCACGTGCGTTTGCGCGAGCTCGACGGCGTCGACGAGGTCGGCATCGCGGCGGCGCCGATGGAGACCGCCGCATGAGGCACCTGCTGTCGATCGAGGAACTCGACCGTGAGGCGATCGAACGGATCGTCACCCAGGCCGAGCGCTTCGCCGAGGTCTCCGATCGCGAGATCAAGACGGTCCCCACGCTGCGCGGACGCATGGTCCTGAACCTCTTCTACGAGGCATCCACGCGCACTCGCAGCTCCTTCGAGCTGGCCGCCAAGCGCCTCTCGGCGGACGTCGTCAACTTCGCCGCGAGCGGCTCGAGCGTCGAGAAGGGCGAGTCGCTCAAGGACACCGTGCTCACACTCAGCGCCCACAAGCCCGACGCGATCGTCGTGCGCACGCCCTGGGCGGGGGCCGCAGAGCTCGTCTCGCGCTGGTGCAGCGCGGCGATCGTCAACGCGGGCGACGGCAAGCACGAGCACCCGACCC
>DAIRTT010000027.1:0-20563 GCA_036803745.1 Solirubrobacteraceae bacterium
CCTCGACCTGCGGGATCCCTCGCGGCGCCGGCGGGATGCCGGTGAGCTGGAACTTCCCGAGCGACTTGTTGTACTGGGCCATCTCGCGCTCGCCCTGCAGGACGTGGATCTCGACCGACGGCTGGTTGTCCTCGGCCGTCGAGAAGACCTCGCCCTTGCGGGTCGGGATCGTCGTGTTGCGCTCGATCAGCTTCGTCATAACGCCGCCCTTGGTCTCGATGCCGAGCGTCAGCGGTGTGACGTCGAGCAGCAGCACGTCCTTGACGTCGCCGGCGAGCACACCGGCCTGGATCGCGGCGCCGACCGCGACGACCTCATCGGGGTTGACGCCCCGGTGCGGCTCTTTGCCGGTCAGCTCCTTGACCTTCTCCTGCACCGCTGGTGAGCGGGTCATGCCACCGACGAGCACGATGTGCTCGATCTCCTTGACGCCCTTGTTCTTGGCGTCGTCCATCGCCTGGCGCACAGGTGCGACCACGCGGTCGAGCAGCGCCGAGGTCAGCTCGGCGAGCTTGGCGCGCGTGAGGCGCGTGTCGAGGTGCTTGGGGCCCGAGGAGTCGGCCGTGATGAACGGCAGGTTGATCTGCGTCTCCTGCGTCGTCGAGAGCTCGATCTTGGCCTTCTCGGCGGCCTCATAGAGGCGCTGGAGGGCCATCGGGTCGGCGCTCAGGTCGATGCCCTGGGACTTCTTGAACTCCGACACGAGCCAGTCGACGATCGCCTTGTCGAAGTTGTCGCCACCCAGGTGGTTGTCACCGGCGGTCGACTTGACCTCGAACACACCGTCGCCGATCTCGAGCACGGACACGTCGAAGGTGCCACCGCCGAGGTCGAAGACGAGGATCGTCTGGTCGGACTCCTTGTCGAGGCCGTAGGCCAGCGACGCGGCGGTCGGCTCGTTGATGATGCGCTTGACGTCGAGACCGGCGATCTTGCCGGCGTCCTTGGTCGCCTGGCGCTGGTCGTCGTTGAAGTAGGCGGGGACCGTGATCACAGCCGAATCGACCGCTTCGCCCAGATAGGCTTCGGCGTCGGACTTGAGCTTCTGCAGAATCATCGCGGAGATCTCGGGCGGCGAGTGCTGCTCACCGGCGGCCTCCACGCGGGCGTCGCCGTTGGGTCCGGAGACGACCTTGTAGGGCACGATCGACTCCTCCTCGCGCACCTCGGCCTCCTTGCGGCCCATGAAGCGCTTGATCGAGAAGACGGTGTTCTGCGGGTTGGTGACGGCCTGGCGCTTGGCGACAGTGCCGACGAGCCGCTCGCCTGATGCTGCGAACGCTACGACGGACGGGGTGGTGCGCCCGCCCTCCGCGTTCTCGATGACGGTCGGCTCGCCACCCTCGAGCACGGCCATGCACGAGTTGGTCGTGCCGAGGTCGATGCCTATGGTCTTGGCCATATGGAAATGCTCCTTCTGAGACGCTTTATAAATCTAAGTGAGATTGTGGCAGATTTCCTGCTCCACTTCAAGTGCTCAAACCTCGGCGATGCGTGTCCGCGGGGAGCTCGCGGCCGCTCCGCCGGGCACATGACAGATCTCACAACTCTTCACACGGGCACCTCTCCGAGCGGTACCGTCTGTGCATGAACCTCGTGCCGGCCGAGCCGGTCAAGCCCAGGCTCCGCGGCGTCTCGCACGAGTACGCCTTCTTCGTCTCGCTGGCGCTCGGAGTCGCGCTGATCCTCGCTGCCTCCGACGGCCGCGCACGCGCCGCCGCGGCGATCTACGCCGTGGCGCTGTCGGGGCTGCTGGGCACGAGCGCCCTCTATCACCGGGTCACCTGGCGCCCGACCGCGCGGCGCTGGATGCGGCGCCTGGATCACTCGATGATCTTCGTCCTGATCGCCGGCACCTATACGCCGGTCGCGCTCCTGGCCCTCAAGGGCACCCTTGCGACGACGATCCTGATCGTGCTGTGGGCGGGCGCGCTCGGCGGAGTCGTCTTCAAGCTCCTGTGGATCGACGCGCCCAAGTGGCTGTTCGCCGGCGTGTACGTCGCGCTGGGGCTCGCGACCGCAGCGGTGTTCGGCGAGCTGCCCGCCACGATCGGCTGGCTCGGCGTGGCCGGTCTCGCAGGGGGCGGACTGCTGTACGTGATCGGGGCCGTCGTCTACGCGAGCGGGCGGCCGAACCCGTGGCCCAAGGTCTTCGGCTACCACGAGGTCTTCCACGCGCTCGTCCTCGCGGCGGCCGCTCTGCACTACGCGGTCATCGCCTTCGCCGTCCTGCCTAGGGGCTGAACAGGGCCCGGCTCGGGCACATGCGCGCCAGCGCGCACTCCGCGCATGAGGGCGAACGCGCATGACACGTACGCCGGCCGTGGCGCAGGAGGTTGACGTGCAGCTCGAGCTCGGCTCCGGGGGGCGTGAGCGCGAGCATCTCGTCGTGCAGCTCCTCGAACGGCGCCCCCTCGCGCAGCAGGCGCAGGCGAATCCCGACGCGCGAGACGTGGGTGTCGACGGGGATGTCACGCAGCCCGTAGGCGAACAGGAGCACGCACGCCGCCGTCTTGCGTCCGACGCCCGGAAGCGCGGTCAGGTAGTCGCGCGCCTGCTCGATCGGAGCATCTCCCAGCCAGTCGAGCGAGAGCTCGTCAGGAGGGTCGCGCGGATCGTCTGAGATCGCCCGCAGGATCGCCTGGATGCGCACCGACTTGACCTTTGAGATCCCGCCGGGGCGGATCGCCTCCTCGACCTCGGCCACGGGCGCCTCACGCACCGCCTCCCAGCTCGGCAGGCGCTCGCGCAGCCGCAGGTAGGCGACATCGCGGTTGCGGTCGTTGGTCGACTGCGAGAGCACCGTCAGGACGAGCTCGGCGATCGGGTCGCCGTGGGGGGCCATGCTCGGGATCCCGTAGACGGCGCGCAGCCGCTCGCGGATCCGCGCCACCCGTGCGGCGCTCGGCGGCTTCCATCGCGCCCGTGATGCCATGCGCGCACGGTATCGCCGGCACGCACACCTATATCCTCGAGCCGTGCCCGAGGTCGGCGACCAGCGCAGCGAGATCGATGGGCTCGGCGTCTTCTGGCGCAGCGCACCCGTGCCCGGCGGCGGCGCGCCCCCGCTCTACCTCCACGGGGTGCCGTCGAGCTCCAACGAATGGATCCCGTTCCTGCAGCAAAGCGGAGGCCTTGCCGTCGACCTGCCGGGCTTCGGTCGCTCCGACAAGCCGGGCTCGCGCGCCTACACGATCGCGGAGTACGACCGCTTCATCGAGCGCTTCCTCGACGAGCTCGGGATCGCGCGCGTCTCGCTTGTCGTGCACGACTGGGGCGCCGTCGGCCTGGCCTTCGCGCAGCGGCACCCGGAGCGGATCGAGCGCCTTGTGATCGTCAACGCCGTGCCGCTGCTGCCCGGCTACCGCTGGCACCGCACCGCACGCATGTGGCGCACGCCCGGCCTCGGGGAGCTCGCCATGGGGACGACCAATCGCTTCACGCTCGGGCTGCTCACGCGCGAGTCCAACGTCACCCCCGGGCCGATGCCCGAGGACTGGCAGGCGAGCGTGCTCGAGCACCTCGACCAGGGCACACAGCGGGCGATCCTGCGCCTCTACCGCAGCTCCCCGCCCGATGTCCTGGCGACGGCAGGCGAGCGACTGGGGACGCTGTCGATGCCGGCGCTCGTGATCTGGGGGACGCAGGACCCCTACATCCCGGCTCGCTTCGGCGCCGCCTACGCACACGCCCTCCCCGATGCCGAGCTCCTCGAGCTGCCTGACGCGGGGCACTGGCCGTGGCTCGACCGCCCCGACGTCGTCGAGCGCGTGACGGGCTTCCTGAGCGGCGGGTGAGCTCACTGCAGAGCCCAGCCGGCGCGCCGAGCCCCATGCGCGCCCGGGCCGCGCGGGCGAGCGCGTCGGGGCGCCACGCTTGGGTCATCACCGCGCTGCTCGGCGTCGTCTACCTGATCCTCGCGCCCTCGAGCCCCGACCTCGCCGCAGCCGATTACCGCAGCAGCGTGTTTGCGCACGCGGGCCTGTCGCTGTGGGACAACTCCTGGTACGGCGGGCACCACCTGCTCGCCTACTCCCTGCTCGCTCCCGGCCTCGGCGCGCTCGTCGGCCCGCAGCTGCTGGCCGCCGTGTCGATGGTCGCCGCGACCGCGCTGTTCGCGCTCGTGATCGAGGACCGCTTTCCCCGACGGGCGACGCGCCTGGCCGCCGCATGGTTCGCGATCGGAGCCTCGATCGGGCTGCTCTCCAGCCGCGTGGCGTTCGACCTCGGCCTCGCGATCGGACTCGGCTGCCTGCTGGCAGCCCAGCGGAGGCGCACCGCACTGGCATTGGTGCTGGCCGTGCTGTGCGCCCTGGCCAGTCCCGTCGCCGGCGCGTTCCTGGCGCTCGCGGGCCTCGCGTGGGCGATCGTGGGCGGCCCGCGCGCGCCGGCCGTCGGGCTGACCGTTCTCGCGCTCGCGCCGATCGCGCTGCTGAGCTTCGTCTTCCCCGAAGGCGGCACCCAGCCGTTCGACGCCTCGGCGTTCTACCCGGCGCTCGCCGGCGTGGCCGTGGTCGGCGCCCTGATCCCGTCCGAGCACCGCGAGCTGTACGTGGGCGCGCTGCTCTATGCGCTCGCTCTCGTCGGCTCCTACGTGATCGCGACGGCCGTCGGCGGCAACGTCGACCGCCTCGGCGCACTCGTCGCGGGCCCGGTGCTCGCGTGCGTGCTCGCCGGTGGCGCGCTCGCGGGCCGAAGGGCCCGGCTGCTGCTCGTCCTGGCCCCACTGTTCCTCTACTGGCAGGCCAACGCACCCGTCGCCGACTTCGCGGCCGCCATCTCGGACCCGGCTGTCAAGGCCTCCTACTACGCACCGCTGCTCGGTGAGCTGCGCGCGCTCGGGGTCGGCTACGGCGCCCGTCCCGCGCGCATCGAGGTCGTGGCCACCGAGGGCCACTGGGACGCCCGCTGGGTCGCGCCGCACGCGATGCTCGCGCGCGGCTGGGAGCGCCAGCTCGACCGCTTCCGCAACGACCTGTTCTACGAATCGGCGCCACCCAGCGCCGCGAGCTACGAGGACTGGCTCGCGCGCACCGCCGTCTCCTACATCGCCCTGCCCGACTCGCCGCTTGACTACTCCGCTGTCGGCGAGGCGGCGCTGTTGCGCGGTGGATCGGTCGGGGGAGTGCGCGAGATCTGGCACTCGCGCCATTGGCGCCTGTTCGCCGTGCTCGCGCCGCGCCCGCTCGCACAGCCGCCCGCCGTCGCCGTGAGCATCGGCAGCGACTCGATGACGATCGCCGTCCCGCGACCGGGGAGCTACACGGTCCGTGTGCGCTTCACGCCGTACTGGGCGCTCGCCAGTGGGGCGGGGTGCCTCAGCCGCGCGGGCGAAGACTGGACCCAGTTGCGCGCCCGCAGTGCGGGCAGCTTCCACATCGTCATCCGCTTCTCGCTCGAGCGCGTGTTCTCGCGCGGTCCCCGCTGCGACTGAGCATCGACTAGGCTTACTCGGCGATGGTCGCCCGCGCTCGTCTCCTTCAAGCGCGCGTCCTGCCGCACGGCTGGTTCGACGTGCTGCGGCAGGTCTCGCTGTTCGCCTCCGCCTACTTCGCCTACCGGCTCGTCCGTGGCCTGGTCGAGCACAACGCCAACCTCGCGTTCGCACACGCCCGCGACCTGATCTCCTTCGAGCGCACGCTGCACCTGTTCGTCGAGCCCTCGATCCAGACGTGGGCGTCGGGCAGCCATGCGGTGATGCTGGGGGCGAGCTGGCTGTACGTCAACGCTCAGACCTCGGTCACGATCGCCGCGCTGCTCTACCTGTACCTGCGCCACAACCGCAACTTCTATTTCGTGCGCAACATGTTCATGATCGCGATGGCGATCGCGCTCGTCGGCTACATCGTCTTCCCGACGGCGCCGCCGCGCTTCATGCCCGAGTGGGGCTTCTTCGACAGCGTGTCGGACCTCACCGGCGTGCGCGTCTCGCACGAAAGCGCCTCGGCCACCGCCCTCTTCAATCCGTATGCGGCCGTCCCATCGATGCACGTCGCGTTCGCCCTCATGATCGGCTGGCCGCTCGCGCGCCTGTCGCGCCGGCGGATCGTGCGGGTGCTGTGGCTGTTCTATCCGCTGCTCATGACCTTCGTGATCGTCGTGACCGCCAACCACTTCATCGTCGACGCGCTGCTCGGCGCGGTGACCGCCGGGGCATCGGCCTACGGCGCCACCTGGCTGGCCCGCGCGCGTCCGAGCGTGTGGCGCTTCTCGACCGTCTCTCCGGCGCGGCTCACCGCGAGCAGCTGAGAGCGGCCGGGAAGACGATGGCACCGAGGCAGAGCGCCTCCTCTCGACGCCGCAACCGCTCGAGCCGCCGCGCCGGCGGGCGCCCTGTGCGCGCCCCGATCGGCGCCGGCGAGCGTCGCGAGATCGTCCGCAACCGGCTGATCGAGTCGCGGCTCACGCCCAACGCGATCTCGCTGACCGGCTTCGTCGGCAACGTTGTGGCTGCCGTGCTCGTGTGGGAAAGGCTGTTCTTTCTCGGCGGCGTCGCCTTCATCCTCGGCTCGATCATGGACACGCTCGACGGGCGCTACTCGCGCATGTCGGGCAAGGGCACGCCGTTCGGCGCGTTTCTGGACTCGACGCTCGACCGCATCGAGGAGGGCATCGTGCTGACGGCCGTCGCCGGCTACTTTGCCCTGCACGGCAACCGCGTCGCGGCGGCCGCGGTCGTCGTGGCCGTGCTGGCGTCGCTGATGGTCAGCTACACGCGTGCCCGCGCCGAGGCGCTCGGCGTCGAGTGCAAGGTCGGCATCGCCACGCGCCCCGTGCGCGTGGTCATCCTGTCGATCGGCCTGCTGTTCGCGCGCGGCGCCTCGCTGGGGAACTTCGAGCTGCTCGAGCCGGCCGTCTACGTGCTCGCTGCCCTCAGCGTGGTCACGGTCGCGCAGCGCATCGCGCATGTTCGGCGCGAGCTGTCCGTGTGACCTGAAGCCCGCTGCGGAGTAGTCTCTCTCGACGGTCCGGCCGCCTGTCCGGACCCCACACCTGAGAAGCCGGCCGGCCCCCGGGGCCCACTGCGTCCGGTCTCCGCACCCTCACAAAGGACATCCCACTCGTGATCAAGCAGCACTCAAACGGCGGCGCCCGCAGCAGCGGCGCGGCCTCCACAAACGGCGCCGGCCGCTACCAGTCCGAGAAGGTGCGCGTCGCCATCGTCGGAGTCGGCAACTGCGCCTCGGCCTTCGTCCAGGGCGTCAACTACTACCGCGACGCCAATCCCGATGAGCGCGTACCCGGCCTGATGCACGTCGACCTCGGCGGCTACCACGTGCGCGACATCGAATTCACGGCCGCCTTCGACATCGACGCGAAGAAGGTCGGCAAGGACCTCGGCGAAGCGATCTGGGCCGGCGAGAACAACACGATGAAGTTCGCCAAGGTGCCGAAGAAGCTCGGCGTGCCCGTCTACCGCGGCATGACCCACGACGGCCTCGGCAAGTACCTCAAGGAGAAGATCACCAAGGCTCCCGGCGAGACCGCCGACATCGTCAAGATCCTGCGCGACACGCACACCGACGTGGTCATCTCCTACCTCCCCGTCGGCTCCGAGCAGGCAACCAAGTGGTACGTCGAGCAGGTGCTCGAGGCCGGCTGCGGCTTCGTCAACTGCATCCCCGTGTTCATCGCCCGCGAGGACTACTGGGACAAGCGCTTCAAGAAGGCGCGCCTGCCGATCGTCGGCGACGACATCAAGTCGCAGGTCGGGGCCACGATCGTGCACCGCACGCTCGCCCGCCTGTTCGCCGAGCGCGGAGTGGAGATCGAGCGCACCTCGCAGCTCAACGTGGGCGGCAACATGGACTTCTACAACATGCTCGAGCGCGAGCGGCTGGAGTCCAAGAAGATCTCCAAGACCAACGCCGTGACCTCGATCATGGATGACGTCCTGCCCGCCAAAGACGTCTACATCGGACCCTCCGACTACGTGCCGTGGCTGACCGACCGCAAGTGGGCGCACATCCGCGTCGAGGGCCAGGCCTTCGGCGACGTGCCGCTCAACGTCGAGCTCAAGCTCGAGGTTTGGGACTCGCCCAACTCGGCCGGCATCGTCATCGACGCGGTCCGCTGCTGCAAGCTCGCGCTCAACCACGGGATCGGCGGACAGCTCGACGGGCCGTCCTCCTACCTGATGAAGTCGCCGCACAACCAGCGACCCGACGAGCAGGCCCACCGCGACACCGAGAAGTTCATCGCGGCCTACACGGGACGTCCGGGGATGCGCGGCAAAGGCGCCGCCGCACGCGCCGGCGGCAAAGCCGGGAAAGCGCCCGCCCGCAAAGCGGTGAAACCGAGGAAACCGGCGCGAGCCAAAGCGGCGGCCCCGACGGGGCCAGCTGAGTAGCCTGCCGCCCGCGCAGCGAGGGCCCGGGTAACGTGAAGCGATGAGCACGACGTTCTCGATCGCCCACGTCACCCCGTACCCGTGGGAGGCCGAGAATGACGTCAACGCCCACGTCAGGGAGCTGACCGCGGAGCTCTCACGGCGCGGGCACCGCGTGCTCGTGCTCGCACCCTCGCGCTCGCAGGAGCGCGTGCGAGCCTCGCGCAAGGCGATTCGGGCCGCCCGCAACGAGCCCAGCAGCCTGCTCGAGGGGACCGATGACGGCAGCCCGGCGGTCATCGCGGTCGGCGAGGTCCTCGACGTCGCGGGCGGTGCCCGGCGCCGGACCCCGGCTCTGCCGATCGACGTCGCCCGGACGGTCGAGGAAGTGCTCTCCACCGTGGAGCTCGACTTCGTTCACGTCCACGAGCCGTTCGCCCCCAGCACCTCCAACGCCGCCCTGCGCCACTCGCGCGCACTCAACGTCGGCTCGTTTCACTCCTCGACCGAGCGCCTGCTCTCGACCCTGCTCGCGAGGCGCTTCGTCGAGAGCTTCTTCGGGCGACTCGACGCCCGCACCGCCAGCGAGGCGGCGACGGCCGAGCTGATGCAGCGTTACTTCCCCGGTGACTATCGGCTGCTTGACGGTGTCGGCGAGCTCGAGGATCTCTACCGCAGCCTGGCGGCGCGGCGGCATCCGCTCGACGGCGATCCCGAGCTGCGCCGGCGACTGTCCGCCCGGCCGCTGATCGAGGTCGACCTGCACATGCACACCGATCACTCAGGCGACTGCGCCACACCCGTCGAGGTGCTGCTCGCGACCGCGCGCGAGCAGGGCCTGGGAGCGATCGCCGTGACCGATCACAACGAGATCTCCGGCGCCCTCGAGGCGCGCGAGCTGGCGGGCGAATCAGGTGCCCGCCCACCCGTCAAGGTGATCGTCGGCGAGGAGGTCAAGACGGCCGGACAGGGCGAGGTCATCGGGCTGTTCATCGAGGAGAAGATCCCGCGCGGCATGAGCCTGCAGGACACCGTCGCCGAGATCCGCAGACAGGGCGGGCTCGTGTATGTGCCGCACCCCTTCGACCGCATGCACTCGGTCCCCGACTATGAGCACCTGCTGCCGATAGTCGACGACATCGACGCGATCGAGATCTTCAACCCGCGCGTGGCGATCGGCGCGTTCAACGACGAGGCCGTGCGCTTCGCGGCCAAGTACCGCATCCCGGCCGGCGCCGGCTCGGACTCGCACGTCGCCCAGGGCCTCGGCTCGGTGCGGATCAGGATGCGCGACTTCGACGGGCCGCAGGAGTTCATGCAGTCGCTGCGCGACGCCGAGATCATCACGCGACCGTCGTCGCTGCTCTACGTCCAGGCGCTCAAGTTCCTGCAGACGCGGGCCACGCCGCCGGCGGCCCGACGGGCCAGCAAGGCGCGCAGGCTCAAGCGACTCGGGCGCGCTCACGGCAGTGGCGGGCGGAGATAGGGACCCGCCGAGCGACCGCGGGCGCGCAACTACTGATGCACCGTCAAGGACAAGAGGACACCCCGTCAAATCCCTCGGGGTCGATGCCTGTGACCGATGACGAGATCCGCGAGAAGTACCTCGAGCGCGCAATCCGCGAGCTCAACACGCTGACGCGCGAGCTGCAGGCGTGCCCGCACTGCCCGCGCGGCAACCTCATGCCCGTGCTCGGCTCCGGCCATCCGCAGGCCGACATCATGCTGCTCAAGCACTCCGCGCTCCCGTCGGAGATCGAGGAGGGCGTCGCCTTCTACGGGCGCACGGGGGGGGCGCTGATGAAGTCCCTCAAGCGCCTCTCGATCGATCCTCTCGCCGTCTACGGCACCCTCTGCGTCAAGTGTCCGCTGAGCGACGTCTCGCTCGCCGACTTCGCCTGCATCGCCAGGGTCGTCGAGGAGATCGCGATCGTACAGCCGAAGATCATCGTCGTCATGGGCGCCGAGGCGCTGGCGGCCCTCAGCGAGATGGACATCCCGCTGGCGCGAACGCTCGAGCCGAAGCTCGGCGAGATCCAGCAGCTCACGCCGATGATCGACGCCCTGTACGTACCCAACATCGACGAGTCGCTCGACGAGCAGGACGCAAAGCGCTCGTTCTGGGCGTCCTTCCGCGCTCTCGGCGACTGGTACGAGGCGCAGCCGCCCTACTGAGCTCACACGTGTGCGCCATTTCTCCCGGTCCACACGGTGAGACACCGCCCCCGGCGCACCGCCGGGGGCGGCTGCTCAGATGTTGAGGACGATCTTGCCGAGCTTGCCGCCGGCGGCGAAGCGCTCGTAGGCCTCCCGGGCGTCGTCCAGGGCGAAGGTCGCTGCGACCGGCACGCGAACGGCGCCGGACTCGAACAGCGGCAGCACCCGGCGCTCGACCAAGCGGCTGGCCAGCGCCTTCTCCTCCAGCGGCCGCGCCCGCAACGTCGACCCGTGGATTCGGGCGCGCTTGCCCATCAGCGCCAGCAGGTTCAGCTCGGCCTTGGCCCCACCGCCGACGCCGATCACCGCGATGCGCCCGCCCGTCGCCAGCGCCTGCAGGTTCTCGCCGAGGTTGGGCGCGCCGACGAGCTCGAGGATGACGTCGAACGCTCCGTGCTCGGCAAAGCCCTCGACGGCGATCGCCTCAGCGCCGAGCGCGGCGACCTGCTCGCGCAGCGCCTCGTTGCGGACCGTCGCCGTGACCCGCGCGCCGGCGGCCGCCGCCAACTGGATCGCGGCGGTGCCGACGCCGCCCGCCCCGCCGTGCACGAGCAGCGATTCGCCGCCGTTCAGGCCGGCCTGGGTGAAGACAGCGTCGTGGGCTGTCGTGAAGACCTCCGGGAGCCCGCCCGCGCTCGGCCAGTCCAGGACGTCGGGGACGGGCATCAGCTGGCGCTCGTGGACGGTGGCCAGCTCTGCCTGGCCTCCACCGCCCACGATCGCCATCACCCGGTCGCCGACCTTGAAGCGCTCGGCCCCCTCGCCCAGGCCGGCCACCTCGCCGGCGAGCTCGAGTCCTGGGATGTCCGCAGGCGAGCCGGGCGGGGCGGGATAGAGGCCGCGGCGCTGCATCATGTCGGCGCCGTTGAGGCCGGCCGCCCGGACGCGGACGAGCACCTCGCCGGCCCCCGGCTCGGGGTCGGGATGCTCCTCGACGAGCACCTCGTTGTCGCGAACGGTGACGGCGCGCATGTGCTGCAGCCTATCCCCAGCGTCGTGCCAGGGCGGCGCACCGCCGGCCACCGGCCGGCTCTCAGGAGCGCTCGAACACCGCGACGCACTCGATGTGGTGTGTCTGCGGGAACATGTCGACGGGCCGCACCCGCGTGAGCGTCCATCCCGCCTCGACCAGTTCGGCGGCGTTGGGTGCGAGCGTCGTCGGGTTGCACGACACGTAGACGATCCGCCGGGGCGAGGCGTCGATGATCCGGTGGACGACCTTCTTCGACAAACCGGCCCGCGGCGGGTCGACGACGAGCAGGTCCGGGCGCCCGGCGCGCTGCAGCAACTCGGGCAGCGCGGTCCTCGTGTCGCCGGCGAAGAAGTGGACGTTCGTGACGTGGTTGCGGGTGGCGCCTGCGATCGCGTCGGCGACGGCCGGCTCGATCAGCTCGATGCCCCACAGCTCACCCGCGCGCGGCGCAAGCGTGAGGGCGATCGTGCCGATGCCCGAGTAGAGGTCATAGACGCGCTCCCAGCCCTCGAGGGCGGCGTACTCGATGACGATCCCGTAGAGCAGCTCGGCCATCTCCGTGTTGGTCTGGAAGAAGGCCTCGGCCGAGATGCGCAGGTCGAGCTCACCGAGGCGCTCAGGCAGCTCGGCCTCTCCCCATACGAGCTCCGTCTCTCCGCCCGCCGTCGTCTCGGCGAGGCTGCGCGTGCGCGTCCACAGCACGCCGCAGAGCTCCTCGCCGAGCGCCTCGCTGAGGGCGATCGCGAGGGCGCCCGCCTCGAGCTCGCCTTCGGTCGTCACGATCCGGATCTGCAGCATGCCCGTGCGCCTCCCTTCGCGCACGACCAGGTTGCGCAGCTGCGCGCGCCCGTCCGCCGCGGGGCCGGTGCGCTCGTCGCGACCGCGTGGGCCGCGCTCGCCGCGGCCGCGATCCCATGCCTCCAGGCCCTCCCGGCGGCACCACGCGAGCGCGGCCTCACGGGCGCGATTGCCGCGCTCGGAGGCCAGCAGGCAGTCGCCCATCGGCGTAACGCTGTTCCCTCCGGCCGGCGCGTGGAAGCCGCACACGAGCTCGCCCTCCTGCTCGCCGAACGAGTACTCGAGCTTGTTGCGGTAGCGCCACGGTTCGAGCGCCGGGACGATCTCCTCGAGCTGGAAGCCGTCGAGATGGCCGATCCGTCGCAGCGCCTCATCGACCTGCTCGCGCTTGATCTCGAGCTGACGCTCGTAAGGGATCACCTGCCACGGCACGCCCGGGTGCCGGGCCGTGGGCGCGATCCGCTCGGGGCCCGGCTCGAGCACCTCGAGCGTCCTGGCATGGGCGTAGCTGCGCTTGCGCTTGTGGACGACGGCCCTCACGCGATCACCGGGAATCGCGCCGGCGACGAAGACCACGTAGCCCCCGTCGCCGAGGCGCGCGACGCCCTCGCCACCAAACGCGAGCGAGTCGATCCTCAGCTCGAGCTCGTCACCCCGCTGCGGCCGCACGAATGCGGCAGGCTCGGCGCTCACGCGCCGTCCACCAGCAGCTCGAGCAGGGCCTTCTGGGCGTGGCGGCGGTTCTCGGCCTGATCCCAGATGCGCTGGCGCGGGCCATAGAGAACCTCGGCGGTGATCTCCTCGCCGGGGTGGGCCGGCAGGTCATGCATCGCGAACGCTTCCGGACCGGCCGCGTCGAGCAGGGCGTCGTCGACGCCGTAGCCGGACAGCGCTCTGCGGCGCTCATCGGCTGTCTCCTCATCGCCCATGCTGACCCACACGTCCGTGTACACCGCGCTCGCCCCCGCCACGGCCTCGAGCGGGTCGGAGAGGAGGCTCAGCCGGCCGCCGGCACCTTTCGGCGGCTCCAGGTCGGCCTCCAGCGCGTAGCCCTCCGGCGAGGCCACGGCGACATCCATGCCGGCGAGCGTCCCGAGCAGGGCGAGCGAGCGAGCGACGTTGTTGCCGTCGCCCACGTAGGCGAGGCGGACGCCCTCAAGCGTCCCGCACGCCTCGCGCAGCGTGAGGAGATCGGCGAGCGCCTGACACGGGTGGTGCCTCGCGCTCAGCATGTTCACGACCGGCACCGTGCTGTGCTCGGCGAGCTCTTCGAGGATCGCGTCGGGGCCCGCGCGCAGACCGATCGCCGCGACATGACGCGAGAGCACGAGCGCCGTGTCGCGAACCGCCTCTCCGCGCGAGAGCTGCATCTCGTCGGAGCGCAGCACGACCGGGTGCCCGCCCAGCTCGTGGACGCCGACCTCGAAGGAGATCCGCGTCCGCGTCGAGGGCTTCTGGAAGATCAACGCGACGCTCGCGCCGGCCAGCGCCCGAGAGGACAGGGGCTCGTGCTTGAGCTCGAGTGCTCGGTCGAGCAGGCGATCGAGCTCTGTGGCCGAGAGCTCGGCGCCGGTGAGGAGGTGTCGCGTCATCGAATCAGCGAGTCTAGGCCGTGCGGTGCGCCGGCCCGGTCGACAGGCCGCGTGTCCGGCGCACATGTGCAGCCGGCGCCCGGCCGGTGTGCGATCGTCTCGAGCATCTGAATCCGCCGAGAAAGGACCACAAGACATGAAACGAGCCACGATCGCGCTGATCGCCTGCGTCGCGCTCGCGGGCTGCGGGTCCTCGAGCGGCTCCTCGAACAGCTCGACAACGGCGAGCACCGCCTCGACGAGCTCGAGCGGCGGCCTCAAACCCAGCACCACTCCGCGCTTCGCCGCGCCGCCGGCCAATGCGCCCGTCCAGAGCGGAACCGTTCAGATCGCCTACCGCAACATCGCGATCGCCCCCGACACGCTCAAGGTCAAGGTCGGCAGCACGATCAAGTGGACGAACTTCGACTCGGTCGAACACAACGTCACGAGTTCCTCGGGCAGCTCCCAGAACTTCACCTCCAAGGACATCGGCGAAAAAGGGACGTACGAGATCAAGGTCGAAAAACCGGGCCTGATCCACTACACGTGCACGATCCACCCGACGTCGATGAACGGCACGATCTCAGTCGTCAAGTAGCGGACCCGGCAGCTAGCGGTCGAGTTCGGGCAGACCGACCTCGGGGCTCGAGGCGGTCGCGTAGCGGCGGCGGGGGATCCGCCCCGCCGCACGCGCGAGCCTGCCGGCCGTGACGGCGTCGCGCATCGCGCGCGCCATCGTCACCGGATCCTTGGCGCGGGCGATGGCCGAGGCAGCCATGACGGCGTCGCAGCCGAGCTCCATCGCGAGCGTCGCATCCGAGGCCGTGCCGATTCCCGCGTCGAGCACGACCGGCACATCGACGGCCTCGCGAATGAGGGAGATGTTGTACGGGTTGCCGATGCCCATCCCGCTGCCGATCGGCGAGCCGAGCGGCATCACCGCCGCGCAGCCGACATCGGCCAGCCGGCGCGCGAGGACGGGGTCGTCGGTCGTGTAGGGGAGCACCACGAAGCCGTCGTCGACGAGCTCCTCGGCAGCGCGCAGCAGCTCGGGCGCGTCGGGCAGCAGCGTGTCCTCGTCTCCGATCACCTCGAGCTTGACCCAGTCGGTCTCGAAGGCCTCCCGCGCGAGGCGGGCGGTCATGACGGCGTCGCGCGCGGTGTGACAGCCCGCAGTGTTCGGCAGCAGCTCGACGCCCGCGTCGGAGAGGACGTCCACGAGCGAGCCGCGCGCGCCCGGGTCGATACGCCGAAGCGCCACGGTCACGAGCTCTGTGCCGCTGGCGGCGATCGCCTCGGCCATCAGCTCCAGCGAGGGAAACCCGCCCGTCCCGAGCAGCAGGCGCGAGCGCACCGTGCGCCCCGCGATCACGAGCTCATCGCCCGAGTCCTGAGCGGAGGCGGCGCCCGGCGCCGTCCGGGCGCTCGTCGAGTCCGACATCGCGCTCAACCTCCCTGCATCGCCGTCAGGACCTCGACACGCGCGTCGGCCGCGAGCTCGAACTCGGGCCACGCGGCCCGCGGTACGACCTCGCCGTCGACTGCCACCGCGACCCCGCGCGCGTCCGCAGGCAGGCCGAGGTGCGCGAGCGCCACCGCGACCGTCTCACCCGCCGCCAGCTCCGCGCGCTCTCCGTTGAGGACGATCACCGGCCCGTTCCCGCCGTCGGGCGCACGCTCTCGTGGGGGCGCCCGGCCGCGAATCGCCCCGGGTCACACGCGCCGAGCATCTGCTCCGCTGCGGGCGCTGCCTCCGTGCCGGCCAGCACGTCCGCCATCAGCGCGGCCGTGAGAGGCGCCAGCAGGATGCCGTTGCGATGGTGGCCGGTCGCCCACAGGAGCCCGTCGATCGCGCCGGCGCCGATCAACGGCGCGTTGTCGGGCGTGCTCGGGCGCAGGCCGACCGAGAGCTCCTCGATCTGCATCTCGCTGACGCCGGGGACCAGCTCGCGCGCCTCGCTCAGGAGCTCCTCGACGCCGCCCGCGGTCGGACACAGCTCAAACCCCCGCTCCTCGACCGTTGCACCGAGCACATAGCGGCCGTCCCCGCGCGGCAGCAGGTAGCCGCCGTCGTAGCGCACGGCCCGCCGCAGCAGGCCGGGACCGGCGGGGTCGCGCAGGCGCAGGATCTGGCCCTTGACGGGCCGCACGGGCACGCGGGCGTGATCGGGCAGCCCCGGGAGCGCACCGCTCCACGGACCGGCCGCGACAACGAGGCGATCGCAGTCGATCCGCTCGCCGTCCTCGAGTCTCACGCCCGTCACGCGTTCGGCCGCGTCGCATTTGACGCTCGCCACGGCTGTGTGCTCGCGCAGCCCGACCCCGGCCGCCACGCACGCCGCCCGCAGGGCGTCGAGCGCCTGGCGGGGGTCGAGCGAGTGGTCGTCGGGGACGTCGATCGCCATGCGCAGTGTCGGGGCGAGCGCCGGCTCGCGATCGCGGGCCTCGCTCGCGCGCAGGCGCTCGACGGGGAGCCCGAGCGAGCGACGGAAGTCGAGCTGTCGCTCGAGCTCGCGTGCCTCATCTCCGTCGCGCGCCACGAGCAGCGTCCCCGTCGCCGTCAGCGCGACCGGCTCGCCCGAGACAGCCTCCAGCTCGGCGGCGAAGGCCGGCCACATCGCAGCCGACTCGAGACCCAGATCGAGCAGACGGGCGCCGGCGGCGCCGAACTCGACCTCGGAGACCGGGGCGAGCATCCCGGCGGCGACGTGCGAGGTCGCTCGACCGGCCTCCCCCCGCTCGAGCACCGTCACCGACAGCCCCCTGGCGCGCGCCCGCCAGGCGACCGCGAGGCCGATGATGCCGCCGCCGAGGACGAGCACCTCGTGAGGTTGGCTATCGGGCATGCACATGATGCTAGCCCGCCCGTTTGGCCCGGGCCGCGACGGGCGGCGTGCGAGACTGGGACGGCATGGACACGGTCGATCAAGGAGCCGAGCGGCGCGCCCGGCTGGCGCGCTCGCGGCTATACCTCGTGTGCGGCGCCGACCCCGGCGAGCACGCGCTGGCGGATGTCCTGCGCGACGCCTCGGCTGGCGGGGTCGACATCTTCCAGCTCCGCGACAAGCACCTCGCCGACGACGAGCTCTCGGGCGTCGCCAACGCGGCCCGCGCGCTGTGTGAGCGCCTGGATCTCCTGCTGATCGTCAACGACCGCCCGCATGTCGCCCGCGACGCGGGGGCCGACGGCGTCCACGTCGGCCAGGACGACATGCCGCCGGCCGAGGTGCGCGCGCTCGTCGGCGCGGACATGCTGGTCGGGCTCTCGACGCATGCGCCGGGTGAGATCGACGCGGTCGACGCCTCGCTCGTCGACTACATCGGCGTCGGCCCGATCCACGAGACGCCGACCAAGGCGGGGCGCCCGGCCGTCGGCCTCGAGCTGATCCGCTACGCCGCCACCCACTCGCCGGTCCCGTTCTTCGCGATCGGCGGCCTGGACGCCGGCAACCTCGGCGCGGCGATCGACGCCGGCGCGAGCCGCGTCTGCGTCCTGCGGGCGATAGCCGAGGCGAGCGACCCGCGCGCGGCCGCCGCCGCCCTGCGCGAGCGTCTCGACGCTGCGACGGAGGGCACCGGGTGAGCGGCGGGGCCGAGGACCCGGCATCCCGGGCGCGCCGGCGGGCGCTCGCCGAGGAGCAGGCCCGCGCGGCCCTCACGCCGCTCGGCGAGGAGCGCCCCACGCCCCTGCTCGTCGCGGCAGCCGTCTGCGGACTGCTGTCGATCGGCGTCATCGCCGGGGCGCTCAGCGTCCACGACCTCTCACGCCACGGCGGATCCCTGCCGGGGGCGGTGTTCATCGCGGTCCTCCTCGGCGCGCTCGCGCAGGGCATGCTGCGCCGCCGCCACTGGGCCGTGCTCGGCTTCGAGGCGCTGCTCGCCTTTCAGATCCTCGTCACCTCACTGGCTCTCATTGTCGCCTCCACGATCGCAGCCGCCGCCGTCTGCGCACTCTCGATCGGGCTCGCCGGATGGCTGTTCTGGAAGCTGGTCGGCGTGATGGGCCGCATCCAGGCCGGCGACATCGCCGAGCGCGAACACGTGGGTTGACGGCAGCGGCCGGTAGCTCACGGCTTCGATAGGCTCAGACGCCATGGCCCAGACCTCCTACAACTGCATCGTGGTCGGCTCCGGACCGGGCGGCTACGTCGCCGCGATCCGGGCCGCGCAGCTCGGCCTGAAGACGGCCGTGGTCGAGCGCGACAAGGTGGGCGGGCGCTGCCTCAACTACGCGTGCATCCCCGCCAAGGCGGTCCTGCGCTCGGCCGACCTCCTCACCGAGATCCGTGAGGGGGGCGACTTCGGCCTCAAGGTCGCAGGCGTCGAGGTCGACTACGACGCGATCCAGGCACGCCGCGAGAAGGTCGTCAACACGCTCACTTCGGGCGTCTCGGGCCTGTTCAAGAAAAACACGATCGATCTGATCGAGGGCGACGCCCGGCTGACCGCGGACGGCGTCACCGTCGGCGAGCAGTCCTACACGGCGCCCAGCATCATCCTCGCGACCGGCTCGGTGGCGAGGCCGATCCCGGGGGTCGAGTTCGGTGGCCGCGTGATCGGCACCGAGGGAGCCTGGGCACTGCCCGAGCTTCCGGGTCGCATGGCCGTGGTCGGCGCCGGCGCCTCCGGTGCCGAGATCGCCTCGGGCTTCGCCCGCCTCGGCAGCCAGGTGATCCTGCTCGAGGCGCTCGACCGCGCTCTGCCGACCGAGGACTCCGACATCTCGCGCCTGGTCGAGCGGGGCCTCAAGCGCCAGGGCATCGACCTGCGCACGGCCACACCGATCGCCGACGTTCAGGCGGACGCGAGCGGCGTGCGCTTCTCCTACGGCGAGGACTCGGCCGAGGTCGACTATCTCGTGATCGCCGCCGGCCGGGGAGCCGACGTGGACGGTCTCGGCCTCGGCGACGCCGGCATCGAGACCGACGAGCGCGGCCTCGTCAAGGTCGACGGCGCCATGCGCACGAGCCGTGCTGGCGTCTACGCGATCGGCGACCTCGTCCCGGGCCCGGCACTCGCCCACAAGGCCTCCGACGAGGGCGTGATCGCCGCCGAGGACATCGCCGGGCGCCCGACCCACCCGATCGCCTACATCGACGTCCCACGCGCGACGTTCTGCACTCCCAACGTCGGATCGTTCGGCCTGACCGAGGCCCAGGCGCGCGAGCTCGGACACGATGTGGTTGTCGGCAAGGTCCCCTACGGCGCCGTCGGCGGTGGCACCGTCTACGGCGACCGCACGGGACTGGTCAAGATCGTCGGCGAGAGCAAGTACGGCGAGCTGCTCGGCGGGCACATCGTCGGCTCGCGAGCGACCGAGCTGATCCAGGAGCTCGTCAACGTCCGGGCACTCGAGGGCGGCTTCCCCGAGGTCGCCCGCATCATCCACGGCCACCCCACGCTGTCGGAGGCCGTCATGGAGGCCGCTCGCGCGGCCGACGGCTGGCTCATCCACGGCTGAGACTCCCGGGACGGGCGAACGCCGCACGCGCGGGGGCCGTGGTTCTACCCTCTGAGCCGTGAGCGCACCGGCCTCCTTCTACTTCGACCTCGCCAGCCCGCTGGCGTACCTGGCCGCCGAGCGCGTCCTGCATGTCCTCCCGGGCCCGGCCGAGTGGCAGCCGGTGCTCGCCGCCGAGCTTCCGGGCGCCGAGACGTTCGAGGCCTTTCGCTGCGAACAGGAGCAGGACGTCTTCCGCGCCGATCTCGCCCGCCGCGCCCACGCGCTCGGGCTGCAGCCGCTGCGCTGGCCCGACCCGTTCCCCTTCGACAGCTTCCTGGCGATGCGCGTCGCCACCTACGCCAAGTCGATCGGCCGCCTGGTCCCCTTCGCCCAGGCCGCCTTCCGCCAGGCCTACGCGGGTGGGCACTCGCTCGCAGACCCCGACTACGTCCTGATCGCTGCCGCCGCGTGCGAGATGCACCCGAGCGCGGTGCTGCGCGGAGCCGAGATGCGCTCGGTGGCGAGTGCCCTCGAGGACTCGACCGCCGCGGCCGCCGCGCTCGGCGTGAGCGAGATTCCGGCGCTCCTCCTCGGCAGGCTGGTGTTCGCCGGTGAGCGGGCCCTCGAGGACGCCGCCGAGGCGATGGCGGGCGAGCTGCGCGGGACACGAGCATGAGAGCACGCCATGCCTACCGCCTTATCGTGACCCGGGGCGGGCGCGCCCCGGCGCTGCTGGCCGACACCTCGCGCGTGGACCACATCGAGGTCGTCGAGATCGAGAGCGGCGAATCGGTGCTCTTCTGGGACCGTCCGCCTCAGGCGGCCTCAAAGCTTGCGCGGGCGCTGCGGGCCGACCTGGCACAGCTCGAGGACAGGGAGTTCATCGCCCGCTGGAGTACCGTGGAGCATTGATGCCCGACCTTCCAGCAGCGGAGCAGGCGCGCGAGTGGCTCGCGACCATGATGCTCATCCGCCGCTTCGAGGAGAGGGCCGGCGAGAGCTACGCCCGGGCCAAGGTCGGCGGCTTCCTGCACCTGTCGATCGGCGAGGAGGCGACGATCGTCGGCAGCGCCCGCGCGCTGCGCGACAGCGACTACCTGATCTCGACATACCGCTCCCATGGGCACGCCCTCGTCCGCGGCACGCCGCCCGAGAACGTGATGGCGGAGCTGTTCGGAAAGGTCGACGGCTGCTGCAACGGCCGCGGCGGCTCGATGCACATGTTCGAC
>DAIRTT010000028.1:0-20452 GCA_036803745.1 Solirubrobacteraceae bacterium
CAGGGCCTGCGCCTGACCTACGGCTGCGAGCTGATGGCCCAGAACATGTGCGACTACGACCACAACATCACCCGCCGCCTCAAGGACGCGGGCTTCGTGATCGTCGGCACGACCACCCTCCCCGAGTACGGCATCCTGCCCGTCAGCGAAGCCCGTCTGTTCGGTCCCACGCGCAACCCATGGGACCTCGAGCGCACGCCCGGCGGCTCCTCCGGCGGCGCCGCCGCGGCGGTCGCCAGCGGGATGCTCCCAGTCGCCCACGGCAACGACGGCGGCGGCTCGGTGCGCATCCCGGCCGCCTGCTGCGGACTCGTCGGCCTCAAGCCCGCTCGCGGCCGGATCTCTCCCGCCCCCGAACTCGGCGACTCCTCGCTCGGCATCGACGGCATGCTCACCCGCACCGTCGCCGACACGGCTGCCCTGCTCGACGTGCTCGCCGGCTATGAGCCCGGCGACGCCACCTGGGCGCCCGAGCCGGACGAGCCGTTCGCTCTCAGCGCGGGGCGCGAGCCGGGGCGGCTGCGGATTGCCCTCGCCACCACGCCGCCGATCCCCGACGCGGCCATCGACCCGATCTGCATGCGCGGCGTCGAGGACGCCGCCGCGCTGCTTCGCTCGCTCGGCCACGAGGTCGAGGAGGTCTCCCCGCCGTGGCAGGACGAGGGTCTGAGCGAGCTCTTCGGCGCCGTCTTTGCGAACCACATCGCCCTCTCGATCGCCTATTCGGGCATGGTCGCCGGGCGCACGCCCACGGCCGATGACATGGAGCCGATGAGCTGGGCGATCTTCTCGATGATCGGCAAACTAGGCGCGATCGAGGGCATGGGGGCGGCCGTCCGGCTGCAGGCCTTCACCCGGCGGCTCGTCTCCTTCCTGCTCCCCTACGACGCGCTGCTCACGCCCGCCCTGGCCGAGCGCCCGCTTCCGCTCGGCACCCTCGACACCGCGGCGCCCGAACCGATGAGCACGTTCACGCGCTCCGGCTACTTCACGCCCTTCACTCCCGTCGTCAACGCCTCCGGGCAGCCGGGGATCTCGGTCCCGCTCTACGAGGGCGAGGACGGCCTGCCGCTCGGCGTCCAGCTCGTCGGCCGTCCCGCCGCCGAGGGACCGCTGCTGGCGCTCGCCGCGCAGCTCGAAGCTGCGAACCCCTGGGCGCAGCGCAGGCCCGCGATGGCCGGAGCGGGCGTCGAGTGACGGCGCCTAGCGCGTCCCCAGCACGGCCGCCATCCGCTGGGGCGTGACGCCGAGGGCTTCGGCGTCGGCGGCTCCGCGGGCGGAGATCATCGAGACCTCCATCAGCTCGGCCTCCTCCCACGTCGCGAACGCGGCCGGCCCGGCGGCGCGCTCGAGCAGGCGCAGCCCACGCGAGACGAGCGGCGTGGGCACGTGCAGCAGCGGGCGGCGGCGACCGAGCGAGCGCAGGACGGTCCTGATCATCTCGACGTGGCTGAGCGTCTCGGGGCCGGCCAGCTCGTGGCGGAGGTGGCGGTTGGCGCTCGCGCGGCGCTCACCCTGCGAGTTCAGGGCCCGCACGATGCAGTCGGCCACGTCCTCGGCCCAGATCGGCTGAAAGACGGCGCGCCCCCGCCCCGACACGGGCATCGCCGGCAGCAGGGCCAGGCGTTCGAGCAGCGTCAGCCAGGGGTCGCCGGGCGCGTAGATGATCGAAGGAGAGAAGACGATCGACTGCAGGTCGGCTTCGCGCACCGCCTGCTCGGCCAGCGCCTTGGCGCGTAGCAGGCGCGTGCGGTGGTGGGCGGAGGCGCCGAGGGCTGAGAAGAACACGAAGCGCTCGACGCCCTGGCGCTCGGCGGCCTCGACCATCCGCCAGGTGGCGATGCCGTTGAGCTCCTCGATCGAGCCGCGCGGCTGGTCGCGGATCGCGGCGGCGAGGTGGACGACCGTCTCCACGCCTCTGAGGGCGTTGCGGAAGGAGGGCGGGTCGGTGAGGTCGCCGAGGGCGATCTGGACCCGCACGCGCTGGGCTCCCAGCCGCCGCGGGTCGCGCACGAGGCAGCGCACGGGCGTCCCTTCGGCGAGGAGCCTGCGCAGCAGCGTCGAGCCCACCAGGCCGGTCGCGCCCGTCAAGAGCAGCATCGTTCGTACAATATGCGTCTCCCGCACCGAACCCCCGCAAATCGACCCACAGAAAGAAGCGAATGGCCTACGTAATCGCCGAGCCGTGCATTGGCACCAAGGACAACTCCTGTGTCGAGGTGTGCCCCGTGGACTGCATCCACCCGACGCCCGACGAGCCCGGATACGACGCGGCCGAGATGCTCTACATCGACCCCGAGGAGTGCATCGACTGCGACGCCTGCGTCGAGGCCTGCCCGGTCGACGCCTGCTTCGCCGAGGACCAGCTCCCGGACGAGTGGGGCAAGTACACGCAGGTCAACGCCGACTACTTCGCCAACATTAAGTAGGGCGGCGTCCCTGCTCGCCGACGTATTCCGGGTGCATCACGTCGAAGATCGGCAGGCCGGGGATTGCCTCGGCCAGTCGCGCCCGAAGCGTCGCCGAGTCGAACTCGTGTGACTGGGGTGCGACGGGATTGACCGTCAGGGCGCGCAGCGCGATCGGGTGAAGCGCGGCGATCGCGACGCCCTGGCGGCGGTACCAGTCGAGTCCGCGGTCGGTGAGGAACACACGGGTCGCGTCGCCGACAACGACCGTGATCTCACCGCCGAGGCGGCGGCGAGCAGCGAGCAGCTCGCGCAGGAAGCGGTCGGGCAGCGCGCCCCCCACGAGCAGAAGCCGCGCCTGCGGTGCGGCGGCCAGCGCGGCGCCGATCTGGGCCGAGTCGGCCGTGAGCACGAAGCGCGCAGGCAGCGCCACCGGTTCGCCGTCCTCGCCGATCAGTGCGCTCGACGGGCCCTCGGCGGACGCGGCGAGCGCGTGCAGCCGCTCCCCAACCACGGTCGTCCGGTCGATGACGGGAAGCCGCACGAGCTCGACGGCCTCGCGCGTGATCGCGATGACCTCCTCGATGTCCTCGCTCAGGACCGCGCCCGTCGACATCACGAGGGCATCGGCCACGTCGGGGGAGGAGGCGGCCCGGCGGTCGATCGCGCCGTCGATCAGGATCTGTCGGGCTCCGAAGCCGAGCATCGCATCGGCCACCCGCCGGACGTCGGCGGCGGCGCTCGGTCCGGCGACCTCGATCTTGCCGGGGCCGGTCAGGCGCGCGATCAGGACCTCGCCGAGCGGGGTGCGCACACCGGTGCGCTCGAGCGTCTTCATCGGCACGCCGCTCGCTCGGAGCAGGCTGTCGGTGCTCGCGACGATCGAGCCGCCGCCCAGCTCGACGGCCGGCTTGTCGATGCGGAAGTCGATCACGTCGTGCTCCTCGCCGTCGCGCCCGACCGACGTCACCCCGACGGTTCGCCCGGCGGCGGCCAGCTCACGCAGGAGCGCCGCGAGGGCGACCGTCTTGCCGGTGTTCTTGGCCAGGCCGACGAGCGCGACGCGCTCGGCCGAGGCGCTCAGCTCGCTCAGCAGCAAGCGCTCAGCCGCTCGCCGGCACGCGCTCTGCGGCCGTCCGGGCGGCCAGCTCGCGCACGATGAACGTCGCCAGGTGCTGCGGTTCGGTGCCTTTGGAGAAGCCGGCGTCGTAGCCGAGCTCCTTGGCCAGCTCGTTTGACACCCGCGGACCTCCGCACGCGAGGATCATGTCCCCGCGCCGCCCCTCGGCCTCGACCATCTCGACCAGCTCGGTCAGGTTGTGGACGTGGAGGTTCTGCTGGGTGACGGTCTGGGAGACGAGGATCGCGTCGGCGTCGACCTCGATCGCCTTGGCGAGCAGGACGCTGTTGGGCACCTGGCTGCCGAGGTTGTGAGTCTCAAAGGAGTGGTAGCCCTCGAGGCCGTGGTGGCCGTGATAGCCCTTGAGGTTGAGCATCGAGTCGATGCCCACGCTGTGGGTGTCCGAGCCGGTGCTGGCTCCGACGACAACGACCTTGCGCCCGAGATGCTCCTCGGCGAAGCGCTCGATCTCGTCCTCGGTCATGTATTCGATGTCGAAGCCCTCGCCCTGGAGCGAGTCGAAGTCGACGCTCTGCACGCAGCGCCCGTACATCACAAAGTACGTGTAGCCCTCGGTGAGCTGCTCGTAGTGGACCACCTCGGGGTCCTCGAAGCCCATCTTCCCGGCCAGTTCCATCGCCGCCTTGCGGGCCGCCAGCGAGTAGGGCACGGGCAGCGTGAAGCTCATCTGCACGAGCCCGTCGCCGAGGTGGTCGGCGTAGGGCTTGACCGCCTTGAGGTCGACCTCCCTACGCATAGCTGGCCTCGTCCGCGACGGCCGGGTCATCCGCGACGGCCGGGACGTCCGCGACGGCCGGGTCGTCCGCGACGGCCGGGTCGCGCATCTGCTCGACGACCGGGTTGATATAGCCGGGCTCGGTCTCGACGATCCCCTCGATCCCGCGGCCCTCGTCTCGGCTGCGGCTGACGTCCCCGAACGTGGCGTCGTCGATCGCCTGCAGGAGCCCCGTCTGGGCGATCCGCTCGAGCAGCTCCTGCGCGCCCGCGAGGACCTGCTGGGCGCGGGTCTGGATGATCCCGCCGCGCTTGAACTCGATCTCATCGCCGAGGTCGCGGGCGGCGTTGAAGACGTAGTCGACGTTCTGGAGGCCGAGCACGCGGTCGTGGATGTGGGGCGTGAAGATGCCCTCGGTGGGCACGCCGATCGTCTGGATGCCCTGGCCGGTGGCGATCGTGACGAGGTTGAAGAGCGCGTCGGCCGCATGGGTACGGAACAGGTTGCCGTCCATGTGGCGGGTGGGGGGCATGTACTTGACGGGGCAGTCGGGGAACAGCTCGCGCGTGAGCTGCGCCTGGGCCCACTCGTAGAGCAGGCCGTTGGTCACGGGCACGTCGATCTCGAACGCGTCGCCGAGGCCGATCTGGGCATCGGGGACGCCCGACTCGCGGGCGAGCTGGTGGTTGATGAACTGCGATGCGGTGACCGACGGTGCGGCCTCGACGGCGTCGGCGGTCCGCAGGTAGTTGTCCTCGCCGGTGTTGATGACGACGCCGAAGTAGCCGTTGATCATGCGCGAGACCCGTTGGTCGATGAGGCCACGGACGATGTTGATGTCGCGGTAGAGGATCCCGTAGAGGGCGTCGTTGACCATGTTGTCGAAGCCCTCCCACGCGCCCATGGCGGCGATCTCCGACATGCACAGTCCCGAGCAGAAGCTCGACAGGCGCACGTAGCGTCCGTGCTGCTCGGCCCACTCGTCCATCGCCTCGCGCATGATGCGGAAGTTGGCCTGGGTGGCGAACGTGCCGCCGTAGCCCTCGGTCGTGGGCCCGTAGGGGACGTAGTCGAGCAGGCTCTGGGCGGTCGAGCGGATCACGGCGACGATGTCCCCGCCGGCTTCGGCGACGGCCTTGGCGTGGACGACGTCCTCGTAGACGTCGCCGGTCGCCGTGAGCACGTAGCGCAGCGGCGCGGTGGAGGTGTCGAGGCGATCGCGCATCTCGCGGCGCGCCTCGAAGCGCCGCCGGATCTCGGCAAGGCGCGCGGCGCACTCCTCGCCGACGCGCTGGTTGATGGCGCCGTCGTCGGCCATCTCGAGGGAGAGCAGGTCGAGCTCGCCGGCGGATACGGCAGCGGCGAGCTGCTGGGGCGTGCGGCCGGTCTGGATCATGGCGTTGCCGAGCCAGTGGGCGACGCCGCGGCCGAGCCCCCCGCGGGCCTGGACATGGTCGACGAGCACGTTCGGGAGCGGCACCTCGAGCGAGTCGGCGCCGTCGACGCCGAGCAGCCGGGTGACGCTGCGCTCGACCGAGACGGTTGTGCGCCCGGAGACCTCCTCGCTGACCTGATCGGCGATCTGCTTTGCCGCCTGCCGGCACGCGGCTACGATCCCGGGGTCGAGGTCGAGCTTGCCCTGGCCCTCCGAGGCGCTCATTGCAGATCCCTGACGATCGGGAAGGGGATGACCTCGCGCAGGCTGTCGCGTTCGGCGAGGATCATGATGAGACGGTCGACGCCCATGCCCCCGCCGGCGGTCGGCGAGTAGCCGTACTCGATTGCCCGCGCGTACTCCTCGTCGTTGGGGTGGGGCACGTCCTCATCGTCGATCATGCGGCGCTTGCGCTGGTCGACGAAGCGCTGCCACTGGTCGACGGGGTCGTTGAGCTCGGTGTCGCCGCTGACGAGCTCGATGCCGCCGATGACGGCGTCGAAGTGCTCGCCGAGCTCGGGGTGGACGGCGTGGCGCTTGGTGATCGGGAAGGGCTCGAGCGGGAAGTCGAACACGTGCGTCGGCTGGTTGAGCGTGTGCTCGATCTTCTCGGAGTAGATGTCGGCGACGACCTCGGCCCACGTCGCGGCCTCGTCGACCGGGCCGTCGAGCACCTCGGCGAGCTCCTCGCGGGTGGACTCCATGAAGTCGAGGCCGAAGCGCTCGAGGATGATCTCGCGCATGGTGACCCGCCGCCACGGCTTGGCGAGGTCGATGTCCTCACCGTTTCGCTTGATCACGGTCCTGCCGAGCACGCGCTGGGCGACGTCGCGGAACATCTCTTCGGTCGCCGTGGCCACGTCGTTGTAATCGGCGTAGGCCATCATGAACTCGATGATCGTGAACTCGGGGCTGTGCTTGTGTGAGATGCCCTCGTTGCGGAACACCTTGCCCATGTCGTAGACGTTCTCCATCCCGCCGACGATGCAGCGGTTGAGGAACAGCTCGACCGAGATGCGCAGGTAGAGGTCGCGGTCGAGCGCGTTGTGGTGGGTCGTGAAGGGACGCGATCCGGCGCCGCCGGCGAGCGACTGCAGGGCCGGCGTTTCGACCTCGATGAAGTGGCGTTCGTTGAGCCACTCGCGGATCGCGTAGACGATCTTGTAGCGCGTGACGAACAGCTCGCGCGTCTCCTCGTTGGCGATCAGGTCGAGCTCGCGGTAGCGGTAGCGGGTGCCGGTGTCGCCGAGTCCGTGGTGCTTGTCCGGCGGTGGGCGCAGCGTCTTGGTGAGCAGGGTGCACTCCTTGACGGCCAGCGCGAGCTGGCCGCGCTGGGTCACATAGACGCACCCGAGGATGCCGAGGATGTCTCCGATATCGAGTCCCAGGATGCGGTCGTATGTCTCCTGCCCGAGCGCGTCGACGCGCACGACCACCTGGATCGACCCCGACAGGTCGCGCAGGTCGAGGAACGCCGTCTTGCCGTGGCCGCGGCGGGAGATCAGCCTGCCGGCGACGTGGTAGCTCAGCTCGGGGTGCTCGCCTGCGTCGAGCGCGCCGGCGTCGTGCGCGGCGAGCAGGTCTGCGATCCGGGTTCGGGTGCCCCACAGGCTGACGGCGGGATACGGCTCGATCCCTTCGGCGCGTAGGCGCTCCATCTTGTTGCGGCGTTCGTCGAATTCGACGATGCCGTCGGCGGCGGGCGCGCCCTCGGGCGACTGCGCCGGGGCCTTGGGCCGGCGGTCGTCCTGCTCCTCCTCCTGCTGATCCTTGACGGGCATTTCTCAGACGATCCTCTCAGGTGGAACGCGCTTGTCAAGCGGTCGATGGTCGTGGCGCGGCGTCGCAGAGGACCCGCGCAGGGCCATGCGGCCCGCGGCTCGGGGAGGGCATGTCGGTGGTCGCGAGGGCCCGAAGCTCAGGCCATCGGGAGCGACATGCCCACGGGTTTGCGGCTCTCGTCTGACTGATGAGAGTCGACCCGCCCGGCACTGGCGACTTCGACCAGCGGGAGGATCGGCAGCGCCGGAGGGGCCAGTGCGATGAGGCCGCGGGCAACCTGGCGGATGGCCTGCGAAGCCGGGTCGTCCGGATCCTCGATGACGAGCGGCAGGCCGTCGTCGGCCTGGGCCCTCAGGGGCATCGTCAGCGGGATCTTGCCGAGCAGGGGAACGTCGAGCTCGTCGGCGAGCTCCTGGCCGCCTCCCTCGCCGAAGATCGTGAAGCGCTCACCCGAGGGCGTGGTGAAGCTCGACATGTTCTCGACCACCCCGCCGATCTCGAGATCGACCTTGTGGGCCATGTGGGCCGAGCGACGCGCGACCTTCTGGGCGGTCTGCTGAGGCGTGGTGACGATCAGGAACTTGGCCTGCGGGAGCAGCTGGGCGAGCGTCATCGACACGTCGCCGGTGCCGGGCGGGAGGTCGACGAGCAGGTAGTCGAGGGCTCCCCATTCGACGTCCTGGAGGAACTGGGTGAGCGCCTTGTGGAGCATCGGCCCGCGCCATACGACGGCGGCGTCCTCCTCGACGAAGAAGCCGATCGACATGACCTTCACGCCGTGGGACTCGAGCGGGATGATCTTGCGGGCCGCCGACACGGGCGGTCGGGTCGCACCGAGCCCGTACATGCGCGGGATCGAGTAGCCCCACACATCGGCGTCGAGGATCCCGACGCTGCGACCTTCGGCCGTGAGAGCGGCCGCCAGGTTGGCGGTCAGAGTCGACTTGCCGACGCCGCCCTTGCCCGAGCCGATGCAGATGACGTTCCCGACCTGGGCGAGCGCGCCGGCCGGGAGGCTGCCGCGCCCGAGCTTCTGCTGGAGGTTGGCCTTCTGCTCGTCGCTGAGGACGTCGAAGTACACATTTACGTGGGTCACGCCGTCAAGGGCGGCCGCAGCGTTGGCGACCGAGGTCTGGAAGTGGCCCTTGATCGGGCAGCCGGGCGTCGTGAGGGAGACTGTGACGTCGACGACGCCGTTGGCGCTGATATCGATCGAGCGCACCATGTCGAGCTCGACAATCGAGCGGTGAAGCTCGGGGTCGATCACGACCTCGAGCGCCTTGAGGATCTCCTCGCGAGCTGCCATCGGCTCCATTGTGGCAAACCCGCACGCTTCTACCGGCGCGCCCCTATCCATGCGGGTGCAGCGCTTCGAGCACCCTCGTGGCCATGCGGCGGTCGCCGGAGATGCTGAGGCCGGCCAGCTCGCCCTCGGGCCCGAGGGCGGCGATCCATGCCGAGCGTTCGCCCTCGGCGCGGGCGGTGGGTCTTCCGCTGGTCCGTTCGTCCATCTCCAGACAGCCGGCGCGGACGCGGAAGCGGTGGCGAACCGATTCCCCGTCGGCGTGGACCGAGGTGGCCTCGAAGGACCCGTCGGGCAGGTCGTGGTGGCCTTCGAGCAGGACCGGCAGCAGGCACAGCAGCGCGTCGACCTCGACGCACTCACCCTCGCGCGCGGGCGTCCACATGTGCCGCATGCCCCAGCGCGAGAGCTCGGCGGCGATCGGCAGGAGCTCGCGGCCGGCGTCGGTCAGTTCGAGTTCGACCCGCGGCGGCATCTCCCGGTGGCGGCTGCGCGTCAACAGCCCGAGCGCGACCATCTGCTGGACGTAGCGCTCGAGCACGCCCGTGCTGACCCCCGGCAGGCAGGTGCGCAGGCGCTGCAGGCGCATGCGCCCGGGGGCCATCTGCAGGACGATCAGGAGCGTCCAGTCGTCGCCCGCCGCCGCTAGCGCTCTGGCCGTGGGCGTCCAGGACCGGTGTGCGCGAGGAGTCAGTGGCTGCGATGCCTCGCGCTCGGGTATGTCGGCCCCCCGGGCACCCATGCAGACAGCCTAGTTCCAGTAATTGGGAGCTGTCAAATGACCGGGCTTTGCATCAGCCGGGTCCGCCGTTCCCACGATTCAAGGCACCCGTCTCGTTAAATGATCCGCGGGCGGTGGGGACCGCCCGCGGATCGAGGGAGGAGAGGGTGCTACTACTGCCGACGGGATATGAGGTCGGCAGACTTTCCGCTTACGGCCTCTCTCAGGGCCGGGCGGGGAAGGGTGTCTCTAGACCAGGCTGAGAACGCGCTCCTGGACCCTGTCGACGAGCTCGGGGACGCGGTTTGCGATGTCGGTGCCGTTCTTGGCGATCGCGTCGCGACGGTCCTCGATCGTGCTGACCGTGTCGTTGACGGTGGTCTCGATCACGCGACGGCGCTGGCGCAGTTCACGCTCGACGCGGACGCGCGCTTTGCGCACCTCGCGCTCGAGGCGGTTGCGGGCGGTGATGCCGCGGCGCTCGAAGCGGCGCAGCTGCGCCTGAGCCTTTGAGGTCGAGGAGTAGTTGGACACGGTGTCGCTGACGCCGGTGACGACGCGGTCACGGACGATCAGGGCGGCGCCGACGGGAATCAGCACGGCGCGCTCGGCGTAGTCGCCGAAGACGCCGGCGGTCTCCTTGGTCGCGGTCTGCGTCTGGCGGATGGTCGACTCGGCTTGGTGGGTGGCGCGGGTGCGGGCGCCCTTGGCGTGCGTCGCCTTCGACTGCGTGGTGCCGCGCGTGCTTGAACGGGTTGCGCGCGTCGATTTCACGGTCAAGCGTTTGGCGGCCGCTTTGGCGCGCGGTTTCGAAGCTCTTGCTTTGGCTGGTTTGGTGGGTGCGGTGGGCATCTGAAGTTTGTCTCCTGTTTCAAGCTCGCCGGGTGCGGGGCGAGCGTGTGTGGTGGCTTTGTTCGTATGTAAGGCGGTCCGCTGAGAGGACCGAACACCTGTTTGTAACCCGCCAGGAGAAGATCGTTACAGGACGATCCTACCATTCTGTGAAAGGCCTGTAACTACGGGCTGGGTGAGCGGCTAGCTTGTAACAGGAGGAACATGCGTTCGGCCCTCGCCCAGGGGCGGCCAATCGCTCTCCTGGACCCGCATTCGCGCGATCCAGCGGCTCGGCTGTTCGAGCTCGGCCGGCGTCGGAAGGGCCTCGGGCCCGGTCCACGCCCGCGCAAGGCCCTCGGGCCCGCTGTCGGCGACGACCGCGTCACAGAAGCGCCGCCCCTGCTCGTACTGTCGCATCTTGAGCTCGAGGCCGAGCAGGCGCTCGAGCACCTTCCAGGGCAGCCCCCGCTCGCCTCGGCGGCGGTTCATGGCGGCGCGAAGGCGGGGGAGAGATGGGAGCGTCTGCTCGCCGACGACGTCCATCGTGTGCTCGGCGTGGCCCTCGATGAGCGACATCGCGGCCTGCATCCGCTCGACCAGCTGCCAGCGATCCTCGCCGAGGGTCAGCCGCAGCAACTGCCCGCTGCGGGCCCGATCGACGATCTGACGCAACTCGGACGCGTCGGGCAGCTTGGGCACCTTGAGGCTGAGAGACGGCTTGGCCGAGACGCTCAGCTGCAGGCCGTCGATCAGCTCCCTGAGCATCCCGCCGAGGTGCTCGCGCAGCCATGGCGCGCCGGTGAACTGGACCGCGTGGGTGATCTCGTGGATCGTCACCCACACGACGAGCTCGTCGCGGTCGACGCCGAGGTTTCGCGCGGCCTGCGCGAGGTTCGGACCGAGCAGCAGCAGTCGCGGCTGGACGGAGCTGTCGAGCAGCGCCAGGTCGTACTGGCCGAGGACGCGCTGGGAGAGCATGCCCGTCAGCGCGCCCACCTGGGCGCCCAGCATCAGGCCCGAAGCCGCGCGCATCGGTCCCGCGAGCGGTCCCTTCTCGCGTCCGAGCTGATCGGTCAGAGGGGCGAGCATCGGGCGCATCGTCTGCAGGTTGGCCGCGATCCACGCGGGCCGGTCGACGACCTCGATCGGCGGCAGCTCGGCGGGCGTGCCGAGGCCGCTGTAGGAGCTGACCCGCGCGGCGAAGTCGCGCGCGAGCGGCTCGACCGCGTCGGCGGAGACCCCGCCGCCGGGCGGCGAGCCGGCGACCATCTCGCCGATTCGCTGCGCCGCGCTCCAATCGATCGTCTCCACCCCATGAGCGTAGCCCGGCCCGACCCCGCCCCCGGCGTCCTGAAGATTTCGGCCGCGCGCCGGCGCGCCCGCGTATCCTTGACATGTGTCTGGCTCCAAGATCGCGCCCGCGCCGCCGCAAGGCCCGCCGCGCGAGGAGCACGGCGGTGGGTTTCTCAAGCGCGCCGAGGTACGCGACGTGCTCGCGTGGATGCGGCTGCTCGTCGACCCCCAGGACGCGGCCGCGGTCGTGCGCGCCCTCGGGCGCCCGCCGATCGAGCTGCGCCAGGTGGATCTCGCCCGCGTGATCCAGGTCGCGCGGAGGCGCAAGCGCGACCTCGTCGGCGGCCTCACGGCGGCGACCGAGTCCCCGCAGGTCCCACCCGAGGCACGCGAGCGGATCCAGCGCTTCGCCGAGCTCCACCGCCGCTCGCTCGCCGAGCTCGACACGGTCGCACCCGACGTCTTCCTCGGCCGCCTGATCGATCGGCTGGCGACGCCCGGCCGGGCGCTGCTGGCGCGCGAGGAGGCCGCCGAGCAGCAGGCCGGTCTCGAGCGCCTGCACGAGCTGGCAGTCGAGTTCGTTCGCGCGCGGCCCGCGGCCACAACGCGCGAGCTGGGGCGCCACCTGGCGGCGGTGGTCCCCGACGCCCACGCAGACGGACGCCTGGCGGAAGAGGGAGACGAACCGCTCGACGGGCGCCTGCAGACGATGTTGGGGCTCCTGCGCGATGAGGTTCTCGGCAGCGTGGCGCGGATCGGCGGGCGCCTGGGCGAGCTGCGGCTGGACACCGATCTGGACATCTCCCACGGCGTCGTGCGCTACCTCGAGCTGCTCAAGCTCTCGGCCCTGCTTCAGCGACCCGAGGGACAGGGGCTGGCCGAGGCGCTCTCCGACGTCAACGCCCGCCTGCTGGCGGCGACGACGCCGTTGCAACGGGAGATCTTCCAGACCTCGACGCTCGATGAGACGCTGCTCGCCGAGCACGGCGACGAGCGCGCGATCGCGCAGGCCCTCACGCCGCGCGAGGAGCATTCGCTCAGCCCGTTCCTGCCGCGAAAGGGCGTCGGCCTTGCGCTATCGGCCGGCGACATCCAGACCTACCGCAGCTGCCCGCTGCGTTACAAGTTCGCTCGCGTCCTGCGCATCCCGACCGAGCAGACCGTTCATCAGCGCTTCGGCATCGTCGTCCACCAGGTGCTCGAGCGCTTCCACTCCGAGAAAGGCGGCTCGCTGGCCCAGATGCTCGAGCTCCTCGACGTCGTGTGGCGGCGCAGCGCGCTCGGCGAAGACCCGTACGAGCTCGAGCTGATGGACAAGGCGCGCGCGGCCCTCACGCGCTACCACGCGCGGCTGGCCGACCAGTCCAGCGAACCGGTGTGGTTCGAGCGTGCGTTCGCGTTCCGCCTCGGCCCCCATCACCTGCGCGGCCGCGTCGACCGCGTCGACCGGATCGTCGAGGGCGATCGCGTCGAGTACGAGCTGATCGACTACAAGACCTCGCGGCCCAAGACCGCCGCGCAGCTCGCAGACGACGTGCAGCTGTCGCTGTACGCGCTGGCGGCTCGCGAGGCGTGGCAGCTGGAGTCCTCGCGCCAGGCCTACTACTACGTGCTCGACGACCTCAACGTGCCGGTGCCGCGCGATGAGCGCGACGCCGAGGCGGTCACCGACATCGTGCTCGAGGTCGGCGAGGGCATCCTCGGTCAGGCCTTCGACCCGACCCCCTCGCCGTCGGCGTGCTCAATCTGCGACTACCGGATCGTCTGCCCCGCCGCCGAGGGCTAGACCCGCGGGCGGCTCGTCGCCGGCGCTACTTGCCCTCGCGACCGCGCTGACGCAGGAAGCGCTGGAATTCGCGCGCGATGACGTCGCCGGAGGGCAGCTCGTCGGGCGCGGTGTCCTCCTCGCTGTCGGCAGCCAGCTCGAGCCGTTCGACGAACGCCTGGATGTCCGGGTCGCTCTGGACTGCGAGCCCGACCTGGCGCTCGTAGTCGCCGGCCGCCGACTCGAGCTCGGTCACGTCAATCGAGACGCCGATCAGCGCTTCGACCCGGCGCAGGAGCGCGAGCGCCGCCTTCGGGTTGGCGGCGGCGGCGACGTAGTGGGGGACGGCCGCCCACAGGCTCGCGGCCGGGATGCCGGCGTCGGCGCAGGCCGTGTGCAGGACGCCGACGATGCCCGTCGGCCCCTCGTAGGCGGACGGCTGGATTCCGAGGCGCTCGAGCAGGCCCGTGTCCGACGCGTGGCCGCTGAGGGCGACCGGCCGCGTGTGCGGCACGTCGCCCAGCAGGGCGCCGAGCGAGACGACGATCTGCACCCCCAGCGCCTCGGCGAGGTCGACGACGTGCCCGCAGAACGAGCGCCAGCGCATCGAGGGCTCGATGCCCTGTACGAGCACTATGTCTCGCGGGGCGCGGGGGGCCAAGGCTTCGAAGATCTCGACCGTCGGCCAGGAGATCTCGCGTTTCTCGTTCTCGCCGAAGCGGATCATCGGGCGGTTGGCCTGGAAGTCGTAGAACTCCTCAGAGTCGATCCGCGCGAAGCGCTTGGCGTCGAGCGAGGAGGAGAGGAAGGAGACGGCGCTCGAAGCGGCGTCGCCGGCGTCGTTCCAGCCCTGGAACGCGCACACCATCGCCGGGGCCCTGAGGCCATCCGGGCGGCGGTCCCAGATCAGCGGCTGCATCCGAACCACCGTACATGATGGGGAGATGCCCGCCGCCACGTCCAGCCGCATCGACGAGCGCCCCACGATCGCCACGCTCCGCGCCGACGACGAGCTCGACGCGGTGTTCGCGTGCACCCGCAAGGAGCGTCAGATCTCGCGCTCGGGCTCGCCATATCTGACGGTCGAGCTGCGCGACAGCACCGGCACCGTCCTCGCGCGGGCATTCCGCGACGCCGACGTGTTGGCGGGGCGCTTCGAGCGCGGCGAGCTGGTGCGGGTCCGCGGTCGCGTGGCGCGCTTCCGAGACGTGCTCCAGGTCGATCTGTCGAGCATCGCGCGGGCCGAGGGCGAGGAGGCCGACCCGGCGCGGTTCCTGCCCAGCGCCTACCGCGACCTCGACGAGCTCGAAGGCTTCCTCGAGCACCTCGCCCGGGAGGTCTACGACCCGGGGCTGAAGGCGCTGCTGGCAGCGCTCCTGGGCGACTCGAGCCTGCGCGCCGACATCCGCCTCGCTCCCTGTTCGCCGCCCCCGCCCGCCTCGGGCGCACGCATCTCCGGAGGGCCCCGCGCGAGCGGGGCCCATCACGCGTATCTGGGCGGCCTGCTCGAGCACACGGTCGCGGTGGCAACGATGGTGCTCGAGCTGTGCATCCTTCACCCGCGCTTGGACCGCGATCTACTGCTGTGCGCGGCGATCGTCCACGACCTCGGCAAGACGGGCGAGTTCACCTACGGCGCTGAGATCGAGCGCAGCGCCGAGGGCAGGCTGCTCGGGCACGTCGAGCTCGGCCTGCGTCTGATCGCGGCCCACGCGCCGTCGTCGCTGAGCGCGGAGCGGCGCCTGGCGCTCGAGCACTGCGTGATCGTGCATCACGGCGCCGACGCGGCGGCTCCTCAGCGCTTCGCCTCGCCGGAGGCGCTGGCGCTGTATCGCCTCAACGCGCTCGACGCCCAGGTCAAGGGCGCGCTCGAGCACGGCGCCCCCGGCTTCGCCGCCTGAGCGGACGCCCGCCCGGCCCGGCCCGGGCCTCGCTGGCTCCCACCCATCTGGGGCCGAACTCGCGTGGGTGGGGCAGAGCTCGGGTGCTCGGAATTACGGTCAAGACGGCTCCACCGGATGCCGATAAGAAGCGGTGATGGGCGACAGCGCCACGCCAACGGACACCGAGCGCAAGGACAGGACGGCCGTCGCCGTGCCTGGTGAGCGGCGCGTGGGCGGGCGCCAGCCGGGCGGCTCGGGCAACGGTCTCTACCCACCGCGCAACGCCGGGCGCTCGACGCGGATGATCGGCGAAGTCGTCGTCGACCTCGGTCTGGCCGACCGGGAGGCAGTCGAGGAGGCCGTCGCGGCGGCTCGCGAGCAGGGGCGCCCCACGGGCATCGTGATGGTCGAGCGGGGCATCCTGCGCCACGACCAGCTCGCGCGCGTCGTGGCCGAGCGGTTCGGCCTGGACTTCGTCGACCTGTCGGTTTACGACGTCGATGTGGGCGCCACCAACCTGATCAGCGCCGAGACGGCCAAGCGCTACCAGGCGCTGCCGGTCGGCTTCACCGAGGACGGCGCCGTCCTGCTTGCGATGGCGAACCCGACGAACGTCCTCACGATCGACGACATCGGCATGATGACCGGCCGGCGGGTCCGCCCGGCGGCGGCCTCGGTCGAGGATCTGAACCTGCTCGTCACGCGGCTCGTGCGGATGGACGAGTCGATCGAGGACATCGTCGACGACGACGAGGACCCGAGCGCCGAGCGCGACCTCAACCTCGACGAAGCCGACGACGGCGCGCCCGTCATCAAGCTCGTCCACTCCCTCGTCGGCCAGGCCGCCCAGCAGGGCGCCTCGGACATCCATGTGAACCCCGAAGAGGGCGACACGCGTGTGATGTTCCGGATCGACGGCGTGCTGACCCCGGCGGCGACGGTCAAGCGCAAGATGGCCTCGGCGGTCGTCTCGCGGATCAAGATCATGGCCGACCTCGACATCTCCGAGCGGCGCCTGCCGCAGGATGGCCGCTTCGCGCTGACCGTCGACGGGCGGCGCATCGACATCCGCGTCGTGACGCTGCCCCTGGTCAACGGCGAGGGCGTCGTCATGCGCATCCTCGACCGGGGCGTGACGGTCGAGGACCTCGACTCGCTGGGCATGCGGGAGGACGAGCAGACCCGCTTCACCCAGGCGATCAAACGGCCCAACGGCGCCGTCCTGGTGACGGGCCCGACGGGCTCGGGAAAGTCGACGACCCTGTACACCGCCCTCAACGCGCTCAACGACGGCGAGCGCAGCATCCTCACGATCGAGGATCCGGTCGAGCAGAGGATCGCGGGCATCAAGCAGATGCAGATCGCGCCCAAGGCGGGAGTCACGTTCGACGTCGGGCTGCGCTCGATGCTCCGGGCGGACCCCGACGTGATCATGGTCGGCGAGATCCGAGACCGCGAGACCGCGCACATCGCGATCGAGGCCGCCCTGACCGGGCACCTGGTCCTCTCGACGCTCCACACCCGCGACGCGCCCAGCGCGCTCGGCCGCCTGATCGACATGGGCATCGAGCCGTTCCTCGTCTCCTCGGCGGTCGACTGCATCGTCGCCCAGCGCCTCGTGCGGATGCTCTGCCAGCACTGCAAGCGCCAGCAGACCGTCTCCGAGGCAGTCCTCGCCGAACACGGTCTGGCGGGAGCCGAGCCCTACGAGCCGGTCGGCTGCTCGCGCTGCAGCAACTCCGGCTACCGGGGCCGCGTGGGGATCTACGAGGTGATGACGGTCAGCGAGCCGATCCGGGCGCTGATCCTCGAGCGTGCGGCGGTCGACCAGATGGTCGCCGTGGCCGAGCGTGAAGGCATGAGCCGGCTGCGAGACGACGGTCTGCACAAGGTCCGCGAGGGCCTGACCTCGATCGCCGAGATCGAGCGCATGACCAACACGATGCTGTAAGGAGGGACGCCGGACGGCGCCGCGCGAGCTGCGCGACGCCGTCTACAGCGGCGTTCCTGTCGGCCGCCTCCGGGTTGGCGGCGTTGCCTATTTCTTCTTGGCGGTCGTTTTCTTCTTCGACTTGCCGTGGCTCTTCTTCTTGGCCTTCTTGTGCTTGGTGACGATCGTCTTCGGCTCCAGGCGCGTGCTCCCGGAGAACGCGTCGGGCCGGCAGCCATTCGGACGGCCGAGGTCATACGGCCCCGAGATCGCCTGAACGATCGCGCCTTTTTCGAGATACGCGTAGGTGACCGTCAGCAGCGGGTCGACGCGGGGCTCGGCGCACAGCTTCGCTCCGATCGCGAACTGGCCCGTGATCGACTCGTAGCCGTTCTTGGCGGCGCCGACGCAGTTGAGCGCGTAACCGGGCACCCCACCGGAGCACGAGAACGTGTCGGGGAGCGTCACCGGCGGCGTCGCCAGGCTGGTGATGACTGGCGGGCTCGAGATGCCGGTGAGCGGTATCTGCGCTTGGAGCTGGTAGCACTGCTGGCACTGCGGCGCGCCGCTGCTCGAAGAGGCGCGGCCGTCGGTCCTGCACGGCGAGTCCTAGACCCTCCCGCCGCGAAGCGCCCGGATCACGCTCCGTCGCTGAGGCCGGTCGACTCGCTGCCGGATCGTCCAGCGAGCGCTTCGCCGGGGCGGATCTCGCCTAGCCTGTCTCCGATGGAGTTCCCGCCTGGGCCGACACGTTCACGGCCACTGTCGGCCGGCGCGCTCGCGGGCGCCCTGCTCGCCCTGCTCGTGTTGCTCGTCTCGCCGGCGCTCGCGGCGACACACCGCGGACCAAGCGAGTACGGCTGCCCGTTGTTCCCGGCCTCCAACTCGCTCAACCGCGACATCTCGCGCGCACCGGCCGACCCGAACTCGGCGCGCTACATCGCGAGCATCGGGCTCGGCGGGCATCTCCACCCTGACTTCGGCACGACGCCCTCCTACGGAATCCCGTACGTGGTCGCCGGCACAGGGCAGCCGAAGGTGCCGGTCGCCTTCGACGAATACCGCGAAGAATCAGACCCCGGTCCCTACCCGATCCCGCCCGGCGCGCCGATCGAGGGAGCAGGCGTCGAAGGCGACCGCCACGTGCTCGTCCTGCAGCGCGGGAGCTGCCGGGTGTATGAGCTCTACGCGGCCCGTCGGCGCGGAGCGGGCTGGGTGGCCGGCTCCGGCGCCGTGTTCAATCTCCGAAGCAACGCCCTGCGCCCCGAAGGCTGGACCTCGGCAGACGCCGCCGGGCTGCCGATCCTGCCGCTGCTCGTCCGCTACCCCGAGGTGCACGCCGGGCGGATCGAACACGCCCTGCGCATGACCGTGCAGCGGACCCAGCGGGGCTACATCCATCCGGCCACCCATTTCGCGTCGAGCAGCTCCGATCCCTCGCTGCCGCCGATGGGCCTGCGTCTGCGACTGCGTGCCGGCTACAGCCTGGCGTCCTTTCACGGCCAGTCGCTTGTCATCCTGCGCGCGCTCAAGCGCTACGGGGCGATCGTCGCCGACAACGGCTCCTCCTGGTATCTCACCGGTGCCCCCGACCCGGGGTGGAACGACGCCGACCTCGAACAGATCAAGCGAGTGCCGGGCGCGGCCTTCGAAGTCGTGCGCAGCGGCACGATCCACCGGCGCGGCTGAGGCACGCGCTCAGCCCTGCGGCTGGTGTGTCGGCTCGGTGGGAGCCTGCTGCGACGGGGGCGACGGGGGCGGCGGAGTGCCGAATGCATCTGCGGCCTGCGGGACCGGCGCCTGCTGGGCCGGCTGCGCCTGAGGGGCTGGGGCGGCCTGCGTCAGGGTGGGCTGGGCGGGCTGCTTGTCCTCGCCGCTGATCGAGTCCTTGAACTCGCGCATGCCGCTGCCGAGCGAGCGACCGATCTCGGGGAGGCGCCGCGCGCCGAACACGAGCAGCAGGATCACGACCAGAAACGCGATGTGGAGTGGATTGTCGAGTCCCATGACTGTCCCTTCAGTCTAGCTGCGCAGCGCCCGGCGCACCAACTGGGCGGCCACGAGCACCATCAGCGCGGCGAATGCGTCGCGCAGGACTGCTCCCGACAGGGCGTTGGCGAGCGCGACGCCGCCCGCGGCGCCGGCGACCGAAAGCAGGCCGAGCAACAGCGCGTCGCGGCGCTCGACGTTGCCGTAGCGGTCCTGCCGGTATGTGCCGAGCATGGCGACCGGCACGATCGCCAGCAGCGAGGTCGCCTCGGCCTGGTGCTGGCCCAGGCCGATGAAGAAGACGAGCGCCGGCACGAACAGGACCCCGCCGCCGACGCCGAGCAGCCCGGCCACCACGCCGGCGAGCACACCGACTGCGATGGCCGCGATCACCGCAGCACCAGCTCGACGGCGCTCGCGACGAGGACGGCGGCGAACATCAATGAGATCGTGCGGCCGTTGAGGCGCTGGGCCAGCCAGGTGCCGAGCAGCACACCCCCAAGAGCGGGGATGCCGACCAGGGCCGCGTCGCCTACCTCGACGTTGCCGTACAGGCCCTGTACGGCCGCGGCAAACGCGGCGATGAAGACGATCGCGGCCAGCGAGGTCGCCGTCGCGGCACGCTCTTCGTAGGCGAGCCAGAGGACCAGCAGAGGGACGATGACGGTCCCCCCGCCGACGCCGAACAGGCCGCTGAAGAGACCGGCCAGCGTGCCGATCGCGGCGAGCTTCAGCGTGCGGTTGGACGACCCTTCAGCGACCACGTGCACGAGCGGACGGGCCAGCCACCATGCGCGCCATACTAGACACCGTGTCCCCCGCTGCAACGCTCGTGGAGGCGCTCGAGCCGATCCGTGCCGACCCCGCCCACGCCGCCATCCTGCTCGACATAGACGGCACCCTCGCGCCGATCGTCAGGCACGCCGCCGACGCGCACGTCCCCGAGGCGACGCGGACGTTGCTGATCGAGATCGCCAAGCGCTACGAGGTGGTCGGATGCGTGAGCGGACGGCGTGCCAGCACCGCCCGCCAGATCGTCTCGATCGGGACGATCGCATACGTCGGCAACCACGGTGGCGAACTGTTGCGCCCGGGCGCAAGCCGCCCGGAGGTCGACGACGATCTCGCCGCGTGGACGGCGCGCGTGCGCGATTTCGCGGCCCGCGCCTACACGGCCGAGCATCAGCGGATCCGAGTCCGCAGCGAGGACAAGGACTCGATCGCCGCCTTCCACTGGCGCGGCGCGCCCGACG
>DAIRTT010000029.1:0-20120 GCA_036803745.1 Solirubrobacteraceae bacterium
AGGCCAAGCGCTACGCCGAGGCCCTGACCATGGCCTACCACCGCCAGCAGGGCGTCGACACGGCGATCGTGCGGATCTTCAACACGTACGGGAGCCGCATGCGCCCCCACGACGGCCGCGCGATCCCCACGTTCCTGCGCCAGGCGCTGGCCAACCGCCCCATCACGGTCTTCGGCGACGGCAGCCAGACGCGTTCCTTCTGTTACGTCAGCGACCTCATCCGCGGGCTGATCGCGCTGTCGGAGTCCGGGTATCACAACCCCGTGAACATCGGCAACCCCGATGAGTTCACGTTGCTCGAACTGGCCGAGCAGGTCAAAGGGCTGACCGGCTCGACCTCGGAGATCATCTACGAGGCCCTTCCCGTCGACGACCCCAAGCAGCGCAAGCCCGACATCACGCTCGCCAGCGAGATGCTCGGCTGGTCGCCGGAGGTGTCGCTCCGCGAAGGCCTCCAGCGCACGATCGAGGACTCGGGCATCGAGCTTCTCGTCGGCGGCGGCTAGCGCTGAAGCGCCGTCCGCCAGGGGTCGCCCGCCGGTCGAGCAACCGATCCGTATGCGAGGGTGAGGTGTTGTGAGCAGAGAGATGGGATCCCGCCCCCCGGCCACATCGACTCCGCCTGCCCGCCGCGTGAGCGCCGCCCCGACCCCGCTCGCGCCGCGTCCTTCGCTCACGCGCGCCGTGCTGGCCGACCCGCCGCCGATCGTCGAGCTCCCCGACCACGACATCAGGCGCAAGCGCCCGCCGGTCCTCTCGTTCCTTCTCCGCATGTCGACGCTTCGCCGCCTCGGGCGCGTCGTCTCGCTGCTCGCCCTCGACTTCGGCGGCCTCGCGCTCGCGATCTTCACCGCCCTCGTCCTCAAGCAGGCAGTCCAGGGCCATGTCAACGCGACGACCGCCGCCCACGGCACGAAGCAGTTCCTGCCCTTCGCCTACCTCCTCACCGCCCTCCTGTTCGCGCGCTCGGGGCTCTACGCCGAGCGTGCCCAGCGTCCCGGCCTCTCGCGCATCGTCGGCTCGCTGTTCCAGGTCGCCTGCGTCGCGCTCGTCTTCGCGGTCGTCAGCGGCGAACACTTCTCCAGCTACTACCTCTTCTACGGCTCGCTCGCCTTCGCGCTCTTCTTCATCTCCTCTCTGCGTGCCGCCTATGAACAGCTGACCGCGATCCTGCTGCGCGCCGCCGGCTACCAGCGACGGGCGATCCTCGTCGGCCGCGGCAAGCACATCGGCGACGTCGCGCACGCGCTGGCCGACGCCCCGCACTCGCCGATCGAAGTTGTCGGCTACCTCTCGCCCAATCCGCTGCCCGCCAACGGCGTCACCCCACTCGGCGCGCTCGGCGATCTCGAGCGCGTGCTCGCGACCGCCCGGGTCGACGAGGTCATCATCGCCGACCCCGACTTCCCCAAGTTAGAGGCCGTCGAGCTCGTCGAGCAGTGTCACCGCCGTGGCATCCGTGTGCGCCTGGCGCCGTCGACCATGGAGATCCTGATTCACCGCGCCGAGTTCGTCCCCGGCCAGTCGGTGCCCCTGTTCGAACTCGGGCCGCCCGTCTTCGAGGGCGTCGACTTCGCCCTCAAGCGCACGTTCGACATCCTCGGGGCGACGTTCTTCCTGATCCTGCTCAGCCCGCTGCTGATCGCGATCACGCTCGCCGTATGGGTGACCTCGCGCGGGCCGATCGTCTATCGCTCTGTGCGCCGCGGCATCGGCCAGCGACCGTTCGACTGCCTCAAGTTCCGCACCATGCACACCGACGCCGAGGAGCGCCACGCAGACCTCGAAGACCTCAACGAGGCCTCGGGAGCCCTCTTCAAGATCCGCGACGATCCCCGCCTCACGCCGGTCGGGCGTTTCCTGCGGCGCTTCTCGCTCGACGAGCTGCCCCAGCTCGTGAACGTCCTGCGTGGCGACATGTCGCTCGTCGGCCCCCGCCCGCTGCCCGAGCGCGACTACGAGATGCTCGAAGACTGGCACCGCAAGCGCTACCTCGTGCTCCCCGGCATCACCGGCCTTTGGCAGGTCTCCGGCCGCTCGGAGCTCGACTTCGACGACCTCGTGCACCTCGACTTCATCTACCTCGAGCGCTGGTCGCTCGCGCTCGACCTCACGATCCTCCTCAAGACGATCCCGGCCGTGTTCTCGCGGCGCGGCGCTTACTGAAAGCCCTTCAGGCGCAGGCCATCGCCCCGGCGTAGACCTTCCAGGTCGCGCGGCCGGCGTCCTGCCAGGTCCAGGCGCCCGGGGTGGGGGCGGGTCGCCGGGCGTCCTGGGCGGCATCGACGAGCGCGTCCATGTCACCGGGCTCGACGAACGTGGCGCGCTCGCCGAGGACCTCGCGCAGGGCGGGCACGTCGCAGGCCACCACAGGCGTGCCGCAGGCGAGCGCCTCGACGGCCGAGAGTCCGAACCCGGCATCCTCAGAGGGCAGCACGAGCGCGTGAGCGCCGCTGTAGATCGCCGCGAGGTCTTCGTCTGAGACCTGGCCCGTGAGGATGACGTCGGGCAGCTCGTGGGCCCATGGGCGGGTCGGGCCGACGAGCACGAGCGGCAGCTCGCGGCGGGCGGCGGCGAGCTTGGCAATCTGCCTCGTGGGGTCGGGATGCTGCAGTCCGCCGACCCAGATCAGGTAGTTCTCGGGGAGCTCCAGGCGCGCCTTGACGGCCTCGATCTCTCCCGCCTCGCGCGGATACATCGAGGCGTCGGCCGCGTCGGGGATGACCGACACGCGGTCGCGGTCGAGGCGCAGGTGGGTGACCGCGTCTTCCCTGACCGCCTCGGTCGGCACGATCACCCGCAGCGCCCTCTGGACGGCCAGGTGGCGCAGCCGCAGGCTCGTGCGCAGGCGCTCGCTTCGGCGCTTGAGCGCCGCCAGGTCGTGGATCGTGACCACCATCGGGCAGGGGCTGTGGAGCATCGCGCCGCCCATCCACGGCGAATGGAAGACATCCGGCCTGCGCGAGCGGACCGTCGCCGAAGGGTGCGGCGTCTCGAGCAGCTCGTCGTGCTCGGCGCCGGTCTCCCGGAGGGCCCTCGAGAGCGAGCGCGAGTAGCGCCCGACGCCGTTTGGATCGGACTTCGGCCGGCTGTCGAATGCAACCTTCATGGCCGCTCCGTAACCTTGATGTCAACCCTTGAGCGGCACATAGGGCGAACATATTGTCTTTGCTCAGCGTTGGATAGGGATGACAGCTTCGCTGCACGCGTCGAGCGTCTTTTCGCCCGATGCGGCGTCGCGGAGCGCTCACGGCTAGCCTTGGCCGATGGCCGCGCGCGAGCGCCACGAGTCGCTCTGGAGGTCCGTCCCGGCCGGCCTCGAGCCGTCGGACTTCGCACTGCGGCGCGACTTCCTGCTCGCCCGCGTCGCACCCGGCGAGCGGGTTCTCGACGTCGGCTGCGGCGAGGGCCGCTTCACCTCCGAGCTTCGGCTGGCGGGCGCGCAGGCCGTCGGCATCGACGTCGCCGAGGAGCCGCTCGAGCGGGCTCGCAGCCGCGACGGCCTGCTCGACGTGCGATTGATCGATGAGGCGGGCGACTGGCCGCTGGAGGACTCGAGCTTCGACGTCGCCTGGGCGGGCGAGGTGATCGAGCACGTCGCCGACACAGCCGCGTGGCTCTCGGAGCTTCGCCGCGTGCTGCGCTCCGGTGGGCGGCTGCTGCTCAGCACGCCCGCCAACGGGCGTGGGCGCCTGCTCGGCCTGGCCGCCTCACGACGCGCCTTCGCGGCCCATTTCGACCCGCTCGCCGACCACCTGCGCTTCTACGGCCGCGAGACGCTCACCCGACTGATCGAGGACTTCGGCTTCGACAGCGTCGAGATCGACGCTGTCGCGGGGCCGCCCTGGGCGCGCCGGGTCCTGCTGCTCAGTGCCGTGCGCTCCCGCTTCTGATTCGGGCATGAGCCTTGCCCGAGGCGCGGAGCGCCTGGATGTAGTCGTTGTAGATCTCGATCGATTCGCCGTTCGGGCTCGGTCCGCCGATCTCTTCTGGCGCGATCGACTCGGGGTTCAGGTAGATCGCCGCATCGAGCTCGCCGAGCGCCTCCTTCGGGTTGGCGCTCAGGTCGAAGCGCCCGAGTTCGAGCCACGGCTGCGGGTTGGACGGCTGCAGACGCACGGCCCTGCCGAGCGTTGCTCTCGCTGCCGCCGCCTGGCCGCTCGTGTTCTCGACGTTGGCGAGCGTGAAGAGCGCTTCGGCCGACAGCGGGTCGCGGGAGACGGCGGCTTCGGCCGCGGTGCGTGCGCCGGGCGGATTGGCGGCCAGGAGCGCGAGAGCCTGCTGACGGGAGTCTTCGGAGCGCTGCGGCTGCCACTGCGTCCACGCCGCCAGCAGCGCGCCCGCAACGACGGCCGCGGCGAGGATCGCCCGCGTGCGGCTCGGCGCGGGCGGCGGCCACCGTCGCACGAGCGCGACGGCTTCCCCGTCGGGCGCGAGCGGCCCACGCCCCGCCAGCCAGCCGGCGCACAGCAGCGCCACGCAGGCGTTGCCCGGGACATACCACGTCCAGTCGATCAGCGAGTGCATGCCGAAGACCACGACCAGGCAGAGCATGCTCAGCAGGCCCACCCGCTCGGGCGTGTAGGGGAGGGCGACGGCCCGCCATCCGAGTGCGCGCTCGCCACGGGGGCGCCGCCACGCCGCCCAGCTCGACCAGCCGCGGTTGAACGGATGGGTCGCGCGTCCGGCTGCCGCCATCCAGCTCGCCAGCAGGGCGAGCGCGACGAGCAGCCCGACCAGGCCGAGGTCGGCGAGTGTTTGGACGAGGAAGCCGTGCGCGTGCCTGACATTGAGCGTCTCGGTCCGGTAGCGGAGATGGGCCGTCGCGTAGCCTTCGGCGCCCGAGCCGAGCGCCGGGTGGGCTTCGAAGACCTGGAGTGCCTCCTTCCAGTACCTCGCCCTCACGCTTGCCACCGCCGTCAGCCGGTCCGGCGTGTTGGACGGCGGTTTGGCGTTCGGGTTGGTCAGCGAGTCGAACGCATGCGAGACGCTCCCGGTCAGTCCGCGATGGCTGTGGGCGAGCGCTCCCACGAACGCGACGAGCCCCAATGCGATCAGCGCAAGCAACACGGCGCCGGCCTGACGGCGGGCGGCGAGGGTGGGCGCGCGCCTGCCGGTCACGAAGCCGATCCCCACCCCCACGATCGCCAGCACGAGCAGCATCGCGACGAGCAGGGCGCCGAGCTGGTGCCCGGCCGTCACCTGTTCGGCGAGGGGGACCTTTTCGGAGCTGAGCGCGTGCGTCGAGAAGTCCCACGCGCCGACCGCCGCCGCCCCGGCCCCGCCCAGGATCAGCACGCCCGCGCCGCGCAGGCGCAGGGGCACGATGCAGAACCACAGCACCGCTCCGACGGCGAAGGCCGCGAGCGCGCCGCGCGAGTAGGCGAGCACGAGCGTCAGCAGCAGCAGCCCCATCGCCGGATAGGCCAGCGCGCTCAGCAGCGCATGACCGGTGCGCCGCGCGCCGAGCCAGAGACAGCAGATCGCGCCCATCGCGGCCGTCAGGCCGATCGCGTTCCAGTAGCCGAACGGCTCCTCCAGGCGCGCATATGAGTTCGACGGAGCCAGCTTGCCGGGGAAGACCTTGGTGGCGAGCGCATACCCGCAGACGACGACCGCCGCCAGCGTCAGGCCGCCGAGGACCGCCGGCCAGCGCTCGGGGGCGATGCGCACCAGCGCGAGGCCGACCGCGAACACCGCGCTGTAGGCGAGCATCCGCCCGGCGTCGTGCCAGCTGCTGTCGGGCTGGACAGACCACACGACCGAGATGGCCGTCAGGAACGTGAAGGCCAGCAGCAGCCCGAGCGCCCAGCCGCCGTAGAGCCGGCGTCGCCCGGACGTGAGTGCCACACTCGCCGCGATCACCACTCCCGCCGCGAGCGTCAGGGCCATCTCGACCGTCGTCATCGATTCGAGGTTCAGGCCGCCTTTGGCGTAGAAGGTGATGAAGCACACGACCCCCGCCACCGCGAGCGTCGAGAGCCACAGCCCGAGCCCCCGTCGCGGACGGGGCGCCGGCGCCCACATGCGCGTCCCGCGTCCGTCTGTGGACTCCGGCGCAGGGCGCGCCGGAGTCGTCCACTCCTCAGTCGGAGCGGCGGTCACGGACACGATCGCGCACGTTGCCTACGAGGACGAGCAGCAGGCTCGCGAGCAGGAACAGAAGCATGAGGAGCAGGGGCGTCGGCAGCGAGCTGAAGGCCGAGGCGATGCTCGCGTGGATGACGCCCGGGTGGATGACCTGGCCGTCGAGGTTGACCGGCTGGGCGGCCGACCCGGCGCGCGCGATCGCCCGCTGCTCGGTGGGCGTGGCGGCGATCGCCGCAGTCGGCGCCGCCCCCGCGCCGCCGCCCCCGCTCGAGCCGCCTCTGCCGGCGGCCGCCGCGGCCTGCGCTTGGCGGATCATCTGCGAGCAGTCGGTGTACTCTTCGGTGTCCGCGCTCAGCTCTTTGAGCGCCCGCCCGTAGGCGGCCTGGCTGAAGCCGGCCAGCGACTGGCCTTGGGTGCAGCGCAAGATGATCGTTTCGCCGATGTCGGCCCCGGCGGTGCCGGGCGTCAACAGGGCGAGACACGCCAGCAGCGCCGACACGAGGGCCGCGTAGGAGCGCCTCGATCGGCTCTCTGTGCTCGAAGTTCTCATAGATCGACTTGCCAACGCTACCAACGGACGCGGGAGACCCCGACGGTTCCCAGGGCGCGCGAGAAGCCCTCGGCCCATGCGTCCTGCCCATAGGCCGCCACGTCCTCGCGGCCCCTGGCGCCCATCTGCGCGCGCATCGCACCGTCGCAGGCAAGGCCGCTCATCGCGCGGGCCAGCGCGCCGGCGTCGCCCGCGGGGACGATCAGCCCGTTGCTGCCGTCGCGCACGAGGCCACCGGCAGCCGCGCCCACGGCGTCGCTCGCGATCACGGCCAGTCCCCGGTTCATCGCCTCGTTGACTACCAGGCCCCAGGGCTCGCGAAACGTCGCGGTCGGGATCGACGGTACGACGAGCACCTCGGCGGCCGCGTACATCCTGCGCAGCTCCTGCGGCTCGACCGCGTCGAGACGTAGCACGCCCTCATCGCCCGCGCGTGCCGCCGTCCCGGCGCCGAGGAGGACGAGTGCCGCCCCGCCCGCCGCCAGGCCGCTGTGCCGCCACGCCTCGAGCAGGACCTCGACACCCTTCTCGCGATCGGGGCGCCCGACGAACAGGTAGCGCACGCGCTCCTGCGGGGGCCACGAGGGCGCGACGGGGGCGCCCGGCTCGGGGGAGCCCCAGAAGGCGTTGTCGACCGCCTGAGGCGCCACGTGGACGTTGCGGGCGCCGCGGGCGCGGACATAGGCGCTGACGTGCGGTCCGTAGGTGACGACCGCGTCGGCTGAGTGGTACAGGCGGCGCAGGGGCAGGTAGGTGAGGGCGTGAGCCGCGCTGCGCGGGTGCGCCCACAGCGAGGCCCAGAGGAGCAGCGGCACGCGAGCGCGCCGCGCGCCCGCCCAGGCCGCAAGCGGAGCCAGGCGCCCGCCGGTCGGGGACACGACGGCGCGGTATCGGCCGCTTCCCGCCAGCGAGAACAGCTCTCCCGGCCGAAGGCTGCGGTGGGGCACGGCGAGCGGCTCGGTGCGGTCGGGGCCGGCGTGGAGCGAGCGCCCGCCGAACAGCGCCAGCTCGATCCCCTCGAGCTCGTGCAGACGCTCGAAGCCGCCCACCCGGTAGGCGGGGACGTGGCCGGTGGCGAACAGGACGGGCTTCACCGGATGACGTGCTCGTACGCCGCCAGCGTCTGGGTGCCGCAGCGCTCCCAGGTGAACTGGGCCGCGACCGTCGCACGTGCGCGCTGGGCTGCCTCGCGCAGACGCTGGGGGTCGGACAGGAGCTCGTCGATGCGCTGGGTGAGACGCTCGATATCTCCGGGTGGCACGAGCAGGAAGCCGTCGCCTGCGGCGGCGATCTCCTCGGGACCGGGCTCGCCGCGACAGCCGATCGCGGGCAGACCGGCCGCCATCGCCTCGACGTAGGCCACGCCAAAGGCCTCGTCGGTCGAGGGCATCACGAACAGCGTGCACCGACGCGAGCGCTCCAGCGCCTCGTCGGGGTCGAGCTGGCCGAGGAAGTCGACCCGGTCGGCGACCCCCAGGCGGGCGGCGAGGCCTTCGAGCGCGACCCGCTCGGGCCCGTCGCCGATGATCGCGTAGCGAAGCGTCGGGTGGCGATGGCCGAGCACCGAGACGGCGCGCAGGACGTCGCCGTGGCGCTTGCGGGCGATCAGGTGGGCGACGGTCACGAGGGTCGGCGGGCCCTGCCCGCGGCCATGTCCGTGGCTCTTGGCTGGGGGAAGGTTCGCGCCGAGGTGGACGACCCGTGTCTCCCCGGCGCCGTGGGCCCGGGCGAGGTCGGCGACGCCCTCGCTGTTGGCCACCACCAGGCGGGCCGCGCCGAGGCCGCGCGCGACGGCCGCGGCGCCGGCCGGACCGAGGCCGGCCGTGTGGAACACGTCTCCGCCGTGCACCGAGACGATCATCGGCCGGGCGATGCGGGCGCGGCGGACCGCGTCACCCGCGGGGACGGCGTTGTGGGCGTGGATGAGGTCGAAGGGAAACGTGCGCGCGAGGTGGCGAAGGGCGATCGCGAGGGGCGCGGCGGCCCATGCCCCCCAGCTCGGATAGTGGCCCGAGCGCGGGGGCGAGACGTAGGGGACGTACGTCACTGCAATGCCGTCTCGGAGCTGGCTCAGCGGCTCGCGTGCGCGCTCGGCCAGCGCCGTCACCGCGGCGGCCGGGCCCGACGCGAGCGAGGCGCGCGGCGGGACGAGCCGGTTGAGCACGAGCACCCTCACCTCGGCGCCGGCGTCGCGCGCGGCGATCGCCTGGCGGTGCGCCCAGATGCCCAGCACCGGGTCGTGGCGGCTCGGATAGAACTCGGCCACGACCGCCACGCGCGGGCGGCCTGCTCGCGGGCCGCTCACCAGCGCCGGTGGGTCGTCAGAGTGCGTTCGGCCTCGGCCGCCGTCACATAGGGACGCGAGGCGAGGAACAGGCGTGCCTCCTCGACGGCCTCGCGGCGCCCGTAGGCGGCCGCCGCGGGGGCGGCACGGTGGCGCACGGCGACCGCGTCGGTCACACCGCAGCGCCAGCCGTTGCGCCGGGCGAGGGCGGCCCAGTGGAGGTCAAGACCCCAGCCCATCCGCAGCGGCGGAAACGGCAGCAGCTCACCGAACGTGACCGCCGCGAACGCCGTCACGGGGCCGATCTCGACAAAGCTCGTCTCGCGCACCGCGCTCGCCCGGCGCCGGCGCGTGACCGCCCAGGCGGCATGCGAGTCGAGCCGGTGGGCGGGCTGGGCGAGCGCCAGCGAGAAGCGCTCGCAGAGGAAGACGAAGCGGTCGAGGAAGCCGCGTGGGAGCTCGATGTCGTCGTCGACGAGCAGCAGCCAGTCGTGGCCCTCGGCCGGGTGCTCGTCGAGCAGCAGGTTGAGGTTCTCGAACTTCCCTCCCCGGCCCGGAGGGCAGGTGTGCAGCTCGACGGCGTGGCGGGAGCGCGACAGCTCCGCGGCGATCGCGTCGGCCATCGGCGCGTTCTCGGGGCGCCGGACGCCGAGCGCCAGCACGCTGCGCCGGGGCGGCCAGGCTGCGGCCGCCCTCGCGAGGCGCGTCCCACTTCCACTCAACAGCTGCCACCCGTCGACGGCTCGGTCGGTGGCGCCACGGCGCACGGCATCGAGACCGCCGACGGTGCCGCTCGCCCCCGAGAGGAAGTCCTCGGCCTCGCCGTGGAGCAGGTCGGGCGGGTCGGTGCTCGCACCCGAGAGGCGTTCATGCAGGCCTTCGCGCAGCCTGCCAGCGCTGTGCGCGACGCTCGTCAGACCGGCCGGGCAGCGCCTTCGCACGACGTGCGCGCCGCAGCGGGCGAGGGTCCGCACCTCGCCGCCGAGCGACGGCGCGCGACCGCGCCTCGCATCGAAGCGCCGGGCGGCCCGGCCGCGGGCGTGCGCGCCGCGCGAAAGCGCGGCCAGGCGCGCGTCGGCTCCGGCGCGGCGGTGCTCGACGCCGGCCTCGGCGACGTAGAGCACGCGGGCACCCGGGTCGAGGGCGCGCAGCCGTTCCTGCCACTCCTGCTCGTCGCCGCCGTGCTCGAGTGAGACGTCGAAGGGCCCGATCCGCTCCAGGGCGCTGCGTCTGATCGCCATGTTGGCGCCCCACGCAAAGCTCGTGTCGGTGTCGTGCTCGCCAAGCTCGAGGGTCGTGATCGGCGGTCCCTCGCGGCCGCACGAGCGCGGCGCGGGGCCCTCCAGACGCGCGGTGATCGGCCCGGTGAAGACGTCGACGTCGGGATGCTCGGCGGCCGCCCGAAGCAATGCTCCGAGCCACGGCTCGGGTGCGCGGATGTCGTCGTCGAGGAACACCACCAGCTCCCCGGTCGAGCGCTCGACGCCCGTGTTGCGGGCCACGTTGAGGCCCAGCGGCTCGGGATGGGGCTCGTAGCGGGCGCCGTAGCGCGCTGCCAGGGCGGCCGCTGCGGGAGAGGCGCCGGCGTCGTCGATCACGAGGATCTCGGCGCCCTCACGGTCGGCCGCGTCGGCGATAGATGCGAGCGCGACCTCCAGGTAGGGCAGTCGGGAGCGGGTCGGGATGACGATCGAGGCGGGCTTCACGTGTCAGACAGTCTAGGTTTGCGCCCGTCGCCGCCAATACGCTGAGCGCGGATGATCCTGTTCCTGCACAACCGCTACCGCACGAGCGGCGGCGAGGAGCGCGTGGTCGAGGACCTGCGCTGGCTCGTCGGCGAGCACCTCGGCGAGGCCTCCGAGCTGCTCGACCGCGACTCCGCTCGCCTCGGCCGTGCGACCGCCGCCGCCGGCCTGTTGCGCGGGGGCCTGCACCCGGACGAGGTCGCACGGGCGGTACGCGCGAGCGGCGCGCGCGTCGTCCACGCCCACAACCTCCACCCCTCCCTCGGCTGGCGCGCGCTCGCGGCGGCACGCGCCGAGGGTGCGCGGGTCGTGCTCCACCTGCACCAGTACCGGCTCGTGTGCGCGATCGGCGTCTGCTTCACCGACGGCGCCGAGTGCACGCGCTGCCACGGGCGCGACACCCGTCCGGGCGTGCGCCTCAACTGTCGCGGCAGCGTGCCCGAGTCGCTCGCCTACGGCGCCGCCCTGGCCCTGTGGCAGCGCCGCCTCCTCGAGCAGGCCGACGCGATCCTCGTACCCAGCGTCTTCGCGCGCGAGCGCCTCCGCGCGCTGGGGGCGCCGCTGCCGTGGGAGCGCGTCAGCGTGATCGCCCCGCCAGTGCGGGTCGCGCTCGACGGCCCGGCTGCCGAGGCCCCGGCGGGCGGGCACGCGCTGCTCGTGGCCCGCCTGGCGGCCGAGAAGGGCGTGGGCGTGGCGATCGACGCCTGCCGCCTGGCGGGGGTGGCGCTGGTGATCGCCGGCGACGGGCCCGAGCGCGAGGCGCTGCAGCGGCGCGCCGGGGCCGGCGCGGTCCGCTTCGCGGGCCGCGTCGATGACGCCGAGCTCGCCACCCTGCGGGCGGGCGCCTCGATCGCGCTCGCGCCGTCGCTGTCGGCCGAGACGTTCGGCGCGTCGGTGGCCGAGGCGATGGCCGCCGGGCTGCCTGTCGCGGCGAGCCGCGTGGGGGCTCTGCCGGAGCTGCTCGAGGACGACGCGCTGGTGGCGCCCGGCGACCCGGTGGAGCTGGCCGCCGCGATCGAGCGGCTCGCGGGCGACCGTGCGGCGGGGGCTCGCGGGCGGGTGCGGATCGCCGAGCTGTGCGCGCCGGAGCGCGTCGCGGAGTCGCTCGCCGCCGTCTACGACGGGCGCGAGTGCGCGCCGTCGAGGTCATAAGCTGCGGCCGTGTCCACCTCGCCCCACGCGCTCATAACCGGCATCAGCGGACAGGACGGCTCGTTCCTGGCCGAGCTGCTGCTCGAGAAGGGGTACACGGTCACCGGTCTCTGCAGGGCGCCCGCATCGGCGCCGCTCGGGTGCAGCGAGCACCTGCGCGAGCGGATCGAGTTGATCGAGGGCGAGCTGCTCGAGCCCGACACGCTGAGGGCGGCGATCGTGCGGACGCGCCCCGATGAGATCTATCACCTCGCCGGACCGTCGTTCGTCCCTGCCTCCTGGGAGCGCCCGGCCGAGACGATTCGGGCGATCGTCGGCTCGTGCGCGTCGATCCTCGAAGCCGTCCGCGACGAGGGCGCCGATGCGCGCGTGTTCGTGTCGGCCTCGGGTGCGATGTTCGGGGCGGCACCCGAGAGCCCGCAGCGCGAGGACACGGTCTGCCGGCCGACCACGCCCTATGCGGTCGCCAAGCTCGCCGCCCATCAGCTCGTCGGCCTGATGCGCGCGCACGACGGGTTGTTCGCCTGCTCGGGCATCGTCTTCAACCACGAGTCCGAGCGCAGGCCCGAGCACTTCGTGACCAGGAGGATCACCCGCGGCGTTGCCGCGATCTCACTCGGCTTGCAGGACGAGCTGACGCTCGGCTCGCTCGAGGCGATCCGCGACTGGTCGTTCGCCGGGGACATCATGCGCGGCGCGTGGATGATGCTCCAGCGGGACACGGCCGAGGACTACGTCCTCGCCAGCGGCATCCCGCACACCGTCGCCGAGCTCGCGCGGACGGCGTTCGCCTGCGCGGGGCTCGACGCCGAGAGCCATCTGCGTGTGGACCCATCGCTCGTCCGGGTCGAGGAGAGCACGCCGAGCGTCGGCGACCCGACGAGGGCCCGCGAGCGTCTCGCGTGGCGCCCGGAGGTCGACTTCGAGGCGCTCGTCAAGCGCATGCTCGACGCGGATCTGCGCGAGCTGCGAGCGGGCGCGGCACCGCGCTGAGGTCCCCGCCGAGCCGACCGGCGCCTATGCACGCGCTCAGGGCCCGTCCCTGCCAGGCCCTAGACTGGCGGCCTGGATGACCACCGTGGGCGTCATCGGGCTGGGCTATGTCGGCTTGCCGCTGGCGGTCGCGTTCGCCCGGGAGGGCTGCGAGGTGATCGCCGTCGACGTCGACGCGCGCAAGGTCGAGGCGATCGATGCCGGGCGCTCCTACATCGAGGACGTATCCGACGAGGCCCTCGGCGCGGTCGCCGGACGCATCCGCGCGAGCACCCGCTACGCCGACCTGGCCGAGGCCGACGCGGTCCTCATCTGCGTGCCGACCCCGCTCACCCGCAACCGCGAGCCGGACCTGGGGCCGCTGATCGAATCCACACGCGCGCTCGCAGGCGTGCTGCGAGCCGACCAGCTGGTCGTGCTCGAGTCGACGACCTATCCGGGCACGACCCGCGAGCGGGTCGCACCGTTGTTGGAGGAGTCGGGCCTGGCGGCCGGCCGCGACTTCCACCTCGCCTTCTCTCCCGAGCGCGTCGATCCGGGCCGGACCGACTTCACGCTGCGCAACACGCCCAAGGTCCTGGGCGGCCTGACCGAGGCATGCGCCGAGCGGGCCGAGGCGCTCTACGGGCTCGTGTGCGACCAGGTCCTTCGGGTCTCGACGCCCGAGGCGGCCGAGCTGACGAAGCTGCTCGAGAACATCTTCCGCTCGGTCAACATCGCCCTCGTCAACGAGCTGGCGATGCTCACCGATCGCATGGGCATCGACATCTGGGAGGTGGTCGATGCGGCCGCGACCAAGCCGTACGGGTTCATGCGCTTCGAGCCGGGACCGGGGATGGGCGGGCACTGCCTGCCGGTCGACCCCTTCTACCTGAGCTGGCGGGCGCGTGAGTTCGACATGGCGACCGAGTTCATAGAGCTCGCCGGCAAGGTCAACCAGCAGATGCCCTACCACTGCGTGGCCAAGGCCCAGCGGGCGCTCAACGACCGCGGCATGTCGGTCAAAGGAGCCCGCGTGGCGGTCATCGGCGTGAGCTACAAGCCCGGTGTGGGCGACGTCCGCGAGTCGCCGGCCCTGAAGATCATGGAGCTCCTGAGCGGCCTCGGAGCCGAGGTGATCTACCACGATCCCCATGTCCCCAGCCTGCCCGAGTCGGGCCTACAGAGCACCCCGCTCGAGCAGGCCCTCGCCGACGCCGATCTCGCCCTGATCGTGACCGCCCACCCGGGCGTCGACCACGACCTGATCGCCAGGCGCGCCCGGCTGGTCGTCGACCTGCGCGGCGTCACGCGCGCCTCGAACGCCGCCGACGTCGTCCGGCTGTGAGCGCCGGGGTGCAGGACAACCCGCCGGGCGCTCGCGGGCCGCTGCTGGGCTCTGGGGTGAGCATCGCCGACGGGGTCTCCTTCGGCTCCCATGTCGTCGTCCACGACGGCACCGTGATCGGCGAGGGCTGCACGATCGAGGATCACGCCGTCCTCGGCAAGCGCCCGCGTCTGGCGCGCCATTCACGCGCGGTCGGTGATGTCGGCCCGCTGCACCTCGCTGCGGGGGTGAGCATCGGCACGGGGACCGTCGTCTTCGCCGGCGCGAGCATCGCGGCCGGCGCGATCGTCGGCGACCAGGCATTCGTGCGCGAGCGCGCCTCGATCGGCGAGCGCTCGGTGATCGGCCGCGGGAGTGCCGTCGACAACGACGTCAGCGTGGGCGCCCGCGTGAGGGTCCAGAGCAGCGTCTACCTGACCGCCTACACGCTCGTCGAGGACGACGTGTTCATCGGCCCGGGGGCGATCACGACGAACGACGACACGATGGGCCGCCACCCCGTCGAGGTCCGTGCCCGTGGCGCGATCCTCAGGCGCGCATGCCGGGTCGGCGGCGGAGCGGTCCTCACGCCCGGCGTGGAGATCGGCGAGGAGGCGTTCGTGGCGGCCGGTGCGGTGGTCACCCGCGACGTGCCCGCGCGGGCGCTCGTGATGGGCGTGCCCGCGCGGGTCGTCCGCGAGGTCGCCGATGAGGAGCTGCTGGAGCGCTGGCGCTAGCGGCGCCCGGCGCGCAGGGTGAGCGTCGCCTGGGTCGTGTGGGTCGCGCCGGCGGGGTCGCGCGCGAGGATCGTGGCCCGCGAGGGGAGCCGCCGCCGGCGGGCGAGCAGCGCCCGACCCTTCCCCGACAGGCGCAGCCTGATCGAGCGCACATGCCCGCCGGCCACCCGGAAGGAGCCGATCGCGAGGCGCATGGTCGAGGCCCGACCGGTCGGGCCGGCGGCACCTCCGGTTGTCGCGCTGAAGGCTCCGAGCGTGCGCAGGGTGATCGTGCCGCTGCAGCTCGTCTCGCCGGTCGGGCAGCTGACCGAGATCTCGAGCGTCCCGTCGCGGGCCACGACGACCGACGTGCTCGCGAGCTTGGCGTAGGGGATGTGGGGGGCCGGGTGGCCTTCCTGGACGGAGAGCACGCCCTGGCCCGTCGTGGGTGTCGTGGTCGCGGTGGTCTTGGTGTTCGTGTCGGCACCGTCGCTCGTCTGATCGGCCGGGAGGACTTCGACCTGGACGGTGTTCGAGGAGATGTCCGAGCCGGGCCTGACGAACGCGGCGAACGTGTGCGGGCCCGGATCGAGGCCGCCGATCGTGGCCGTCCAGTGGCCTTCGTCGTCGGCGGTGACGACGACCGAGCGAGACGTGTCGCCGGTGTCATAGACGGCGAGGACCGCGCCGCGCTCGGCTGTGCCCGAGAGCGCGACCTTGCCACCTGACGCGGTCGCCCCGTCGAGCGGCGAGGTGATCGCGGGCGAGATGTGCAGGACGCCGTTGGTGGCCGTGAAGAGGGGCGTGAACAGCGCCGTCGAGCAGTCGGGTGGCGTCGAGCCGGGCACGCCCTCGTCGTCTTCGCCGAGCATCGTGAACGCCGCCGGCAAGGGCGGTTCGAAGGGATCTTCTGAGGCGAAGTCGCCGAAGCGGACGCTCAGGATCTGGACGTACTGGCCGGGGAGCGTTTTGCGTTGCGCCCCTTCTTCTTCGGCGAGATGCCAGGCGGTCCCGAGCGCGCCGACGACCACGTCATCGCCCTGGAGCGTCATGCATGTGACGGTGCCCTGGAAGCCGTCCCACGGGCCGCCGACGTCGCCGGCCTTGCCTTCGGTTTCGAGATAGCCCCCGGCGACGCCCTCGCTGAGCGTCGCGCGGACCCCGGTCACGCGATGGCGGTCGCCGTCGGGCGTCGTGCCGTCGGTGGTCGCGCCGGTGAGCGTGACGGTCGGCGGCGAGGCGAGCGCGGGTGGCGCGGCGGCCAGACCGGGCAGCGCGCCGAGGACGATCGTCAGCGCAAGCATCCTCTTCGCAGCGGCCTTCAAGTCTCTGCTCCCCGTTCGCTCGTCGCGGTATGCCTCGGGCGAACCCTAGGCAGGGGGGCGGACGCGAGCCGGCGAAGCGCTGTCAAGCGAGGGCTGCGACGACCTCGTCGGCCTGTGCGCTCGTGAGGACGGGGCTCATCGGTATCGCAAGATGGCGGGCGGCCGCCCGGTCGGTGGCCGCCAGCTCCGTGTCGCCGCTCCACCCCAGCATCGGCGGCTGGCGGTGGACGGGCGTGCGGTAGTAGCCCTTGAACCCGACGCCCGCATGGCTCAGCTTCGCTTCGATCCCCGCCACGTCGTCGGCGCCGACGACGTAGAGGTGCCATGCCGGCGAGCTGTCGGAGACCGGGCGCGGCAGGTCGACCAGCTCGCCGAGGCCCGCCGCTAGATAGTGCCCTCCGGCCGCTCGGCGGCCGTCCGCCCAGTCGTCGAGGTGGGGCAGCTGCACGCGGAGGATCGCCGCCTGGAGCTCGTCGAGGCGCGAGTTGTAGCCGATCTGCTCGTAGCTGACCTTGTCGCGGGAGCCGTGGAAGCGCAGCGTCCGCGCGCGCTCGGCGATGTCCGCGTCGCCGGTCGTGATCGCGCCACCGTCGCCGAAGCAACCGAGGTTCTTGGATGGAAAGAAGGAGAAGGTCGCCGCGGTCCCGATCGCACCGGGGCGCTGTGAGCCGGCCCTCGAGCCGGCTGCCTGGGCGGCGTCCTCGAGCACCGGTACGCCGAGCGCCTCGATCTCCGCGACGGGCGCCACGTTGCCGAACAGGTGCACCGCGATCACGGCCTTCGTCCTGGGCGTGAGCGCCGCGCGGACGGTCTCGGCGGTCACGCAGTAGGTCTCCGGGTCGATGTCGCAGAAGACCGGCCGCGCGCCCGTCGGTGGGATCGCCTCCGCCGAGGCGTAGAACGTGAACGACGGCACCACGACCTCGTCGCCCGGTCCGACGCCCATCGCCCGCAGGGCGATCGTGATCGCCTCGGTGCCATTCGCCACGCCGACCGCGTGGGCGACGCCGCAGTAGGACGCGAACTCCTCCTCGAAGGCGCTCACCTCGGGACCGAGGATGTAGCGCTCGGAGTCGAGCACCCGGGCGACGGCCGCGCGCAGCTCGTCGTGCAGCGCGGCGATCGGCGCCGCGGTGTCGAACAGAGGAACGCCCATCGCCGCGCTCAGCGGGGGGCGAGAGCCGCCAGGTCGGCTCGGGTCATCAGCCTGATCAGTTCCTCGAAGGACGTCTCCGGTTTCCAGCCGAGGTCACGTTCGGCCTTGGCTGGGCTGCCGATCAGGTGGTCCACCTCGGCCGGGCGCACGAACGTCGGGTCGATCGTCACGTAGGGCTCGAAGTCCCCGAGGCCCGCCTCCTCGAATGCCACCTGGCAGCATTCGCGCACCGAGTGGGCTTTGCCGGTTGCGATCACGTAGTCCTGCGGATCGTCGCGCTGGAGCATCAGCCACATCGCCTCGACGTAGTCCTTTGCGAAGCCCCAGTCGCGTTCGGCGTCGAGGTTGCCGAGGCGGATCTCCTTGAGCAGCCCGTGCTTGATCGCCGCGGCATGCCACGTGATCTTGCGGGTCACGAACTCGAGCCCCCGGCGGGCCGACTCGTGATTGAAGAGAATCCCCGAGGTCGCGTGCAGGTCGTAGGACTCGCGGTAGTTGACCGTGATGAAGTGGCCGTAGGCCTTGGCGACGCCGTAGGGAGAGCGCGGGTAGAAGGGCGTCGTCTCGGTCTGCGGGACCTCGAGGACCTTGCCGAACATCTCGCTCGAGGACGCCTGGTAGAAGCGCGCCTCGGGGCAGACTTCGCGCATCGCCTCGAGCATCCGCGTCACGCCGACCCCGGTGAACTCGGCCGTCAGGGTCGGCTGGATCCAGGAGACGGCGACAAAGGACATGGCGGCGAGGTTGTAGATCTCGCTCGGTTCCGAGGCGCGCAGCGCGTCGACGAGCGAGCGCTGGTCGAGCAGGTCGCCCTGGTGGAAGGTGATGCGATCGCGGATGTGCTCGATGCGCTCGAACTTCTCGGTCGAGGCGCGGCGGACCATGCCGTGGACCTCGTAGCCCTTCTCGAGCAGCAGCTCGGCGAGATATGAGCCGTCCTGGCCGGTGACACCTGTGATCAGTGCTTTGCGGGGATCTGACATGGGGCGAGAGCCTATCGACCGACGGCGATGGGCCTGCCGGTCGCCCCGGGGAGGGTCACGACGGCGCCGCGATTGCAGTGGGCTCGCCTGCGCGCCGCTCGCGCAGCCAGCGGACGGTGGCGGCGATGCCGTCCTCGAGCTCGATCTGGGACTCCCAACCGAGCAGCCGCTTGGCCTTCTCGACGGACGGCCAGCGGCGCTGGACGTCGACGGCGAACGTCGGCAAGTGGGCGAGCTCGAAGTCGGCGTCGTCCTCGCCGCAGGCGTTCCAGATGACGCGGGCGATCTCGGCGATCGTCATCTCGCGCGAGGCCGAGATGTTGAAGTCCTCGTTGAGGCCTGCGGGCGAGCTCATCGCGGTGACGACGCCGTCGGCGATGTCCTCGACATGGGTGAGGGTGCGCGTCTGCTCGCCCGAGCCGAAGATCTGCAGCGGCCGTTGGCCGGAGAGGACCTTCTCGATCAGGTCGGGCACGGCGTGGGCGATGCCCGGTTCGGCATCGGGCATCTCGCCCGGCCCGTAAGCGTTGAAGGGGCGGCAGATCGTGTAGGGAAGGCCGTGCTCTTCATGGGCCGCGCGGCAGTAGACCTCGCCGGTGAGCTTGGAGAAGCCGTAGGCCGATATGGGCACTGGGCAGCGCGGCAGGTAGTCCTCGGGCGTCGGGTAGAGCTCGGCCTGCTCGAAGACCATCGAGGAGGAGACGTAGACGAAGCGCTCGACATCGAGGTCGATGGCCGCTCGGAAGACCGCGTTGTACAGGGCGTTGTTGACCTCGGTGAGCGTGTGGGGGAGCTTGTGGAAGTTGGCGATCCCGCCGACGATCGCGGCGAGGTGGATGACATGCGTGCACCCGTCCATCGCGGCGCGCGCCTGCTCAACGACGCGCAGATCGCCGGTGTGGACCTCACATCCCTCCCGCATCCACTGTGGCGCGAGACGCTGGTCGGACACGCGCACCTCGTAGTCGGGGTCGGCGAGCAGCCGTTTGACCACCGCGGCTCCGATCGTGCCGGCACCGCCTGTGACGAGGACCCGCCCCATCACCCGATGGCTCCGAGGGCCGCCAGCTCGGACGCGTAGGCGAAGACCTGAGCCGCGCCCCAGCAGTTCCAGGGATCGACGAGGAGGCAGTCCGCCGAGGCGTGCTCGGCGATGCGGGCGAGCGCACGGGGGTCACGGAACTCGGAGTGGTTGGCGGCGACGAACACCAGCTCGGCGCCGTCGACGGCTTCGTCGAAGCCGGCGGTGGGCGTCGCCACGTGAGGGTCGTGGACGACGACATCGGCCAGTTCGCGCTCGAGCAGCCGGATGAGCTTGTGGGCGAGCGAGTCGCGCTCGTCGTCGGTGTCGGCCTTGAACGACAGGCCCAGGACGGCGACCTTGCGGTTGGCGAGCGTTCCCATTCGCCGGCGGGCGCCTTCGACTAGGAACAGGGGCACCGACTCGTTGACGCGGGAGACCGCCAGCAGCATCCCGGGCGCCGCCGAGCGCTCCTCGGAGAACGTGAAGTCCTTGCGCAGGCAGGTGCCGGCGGTGAAGCCGGGCTGTGCGATCCCCCCGCGGGGATAGTCGCGGTTGATCAGGTCGATGACCTCGAAGACGTTGGCCTCGTAGCGCTCGCAGTCCATCATCAGCAGGTTGGGCAGCGCGAAATGGGTGTAGCGGATGATGTTGGCCCAGATCTTGGCCAGCTCGGCCTGCACGGGCGTCGTCTGGACGATCGGCGCCCGGAAGGCGCCGAACAGCTCGGCGACGACCTCGCCCGAGCGCGGGCCGACGCCGCCGATGATGCACGGCAGCGTGTCGATCTCCTCGATGA
>DAIRTT010000030.1:0-20069 GCA_036803745.1 Solirubrobacteraceae bacterium
TCCAGATGGCCGCGGTCATCGCTGCAACCCATCACGAGCGGTGGGACGGCACGGGGTACCCAGAGGGTCTAGCCGGCGAGGCCATCCCGCTGGTCGGCCGGGTGGTCGCCGTGGCCGACGTCTTCGACGCGCTCACCCACGATCGACCCTACAAGTCCGCGTGGCCCATCGAGCAGGCGATCGCCGAGATCCAGCGCGCCGCCGGAAGCCAGTTCGACGCGCGGGTCGTTGCCGCGTTCCTCACGATGCACAAAGACGCCGTGAGAGCCGCCGAAACCGACAGTCCACAACAGCGGCAGCGCACGATCGGCGCCCCGCGGCAGCGCCGACACAGCCCTACTGCCGCCCTCGCCAGTGGCCCGCCGCTCCAGGGCTGACGCGCGCGGATTCGACGGTCCTGGGCGTACAGGTCGCCAGCCGACGGAGTGGCTGAGCCCCTCCCAATGCGCCGGCCAGACGTACTGGCCCGAGCAACCGGCCCACAGCCCGCCTATCGGGACACTGCGCACGCCGGACCGTGACGGCACTCGGGCATGGCCCCAGGACAATAGACGCGCGGCGGACGCGCGGGAGCGGCGGTACGGGCGTCCGTCCGGGCGGGGAGCTTACGCGCTCCGTCCGTCCGTCCGTCCGCCCGTACCGCCGCCGCACCTCCGTGCTCACGCAACCGCATACGGCGGCCCGCGGTCTACCGCCTCCGTAACGAGTTCGGCCCACTCCAGGAACCCCTGCTCATCGATGACCCGCAGCTCTCGGTACGGCAGCACCACCTTCCAGTTCACCCATATGAATCGCCCGAGACGGAGCAGTCGCATCGTGCAGCCCGTCTCCTGAGTCAGCTTCACCGACACATGCACGATCGAGCGTGGCATCGCAGCCGAGCGCACTGACTCCCAGAGCGTCGCCTTGCCGCGCCTACCCCTTACGAAGTAAGACGACAAGTACGCCGCCGCGTTCACCGCTGGCTGCGGCTTGAGCTTGCGCTCGACGAACCCGAATCCATACTGCGACGCGAGCTCCGCCAGCCGTTCCATATAGAACCGGGCACCCGCTCTCTGCTGCGCGGTTACGAGCGCCAAGACCGGACGAACGTGCAAAGACACCACGCGTCTGCATCTCCCATGCCCGCGCCACCATCCAAACCGAGTCGCGTCCACACCGCTTGACGGTGTTCTGATACGCCCGTCGATGAAGACGGCGCCAGCGTTCGGGAGCGCTCTTGTTCCACTCGCTGGCAGCCGCCGCATCGACGCGGCACCCGCGACGCCCCGAGTGCCGGTGATCACCGAGCCCGTTGCACCCGCTCTCATACCATGGGAGCTCGCGTGCACCCGGAGCCGTCACCGCGCCGAGCACGACGTCACCGTTGACCGCCTCAAGGTTCCGAAACAGGTTCTGCCGCTGATCGCCTGCCCATATGAGCCCGTACTCAGGGCAGCGCCGGGCGCGGCACAGCCTGCCGGGCCCATACAGCTTCCGTCCACACCCACGGCAGTGACGAACTATGCCGCCCCCCCAGGTCTTGGGCGCGCCGGAGAGGCTCGCTCACCGGCGGCCCGGTCGAGCACTCTTCGCTGGAGCGCGTGCCGGCGCACGTATGTTCGTGACGGGCGAGATCCGCGACATCGGCAGCCACGACGACCCCGCGGAGGGAGGTCGCAGATTTGGCTCAACAGACCGAGTCGGCCACTGCACCGGTTCGATTCCGGTCGCCGCCTCTAAGCGTTCCGTCCACTCACATGGTGGCCGATCCGCTGCCCGCCGGCCTACCCAGCCACCCAGCCACTCACCGGTGGCGCATCCACAGGTTCTCCTCGCAATAGGCCACGCGGTCGCCGTCGCGATCGACCGTGACGAGGTTGAGCGCGCCAGGTACGACGTAGGAGCCTGAGACCGGCAAGGGCATGCCTGCCCAAGCCTCCCACTGGGCCACCGTGCCCGGGATGACCAGCGAGTTAGGGGCCGGCTTGATGATCGTTGCGCCCATCCGCTGATGGGTACGGATCCACGGGTCGATGGATAACCCGTGGTCTCGGGTCCAGGTTGAATACTCGGTCATGCTCACGTGCGGGTATCTGTGCTTCAAGGTCGGCCTGACAGGTGCCACGACATGAGCGAGACCTGCAGCCCCGGCGCGCTCGACCAGCGCCTCAAGGACACGCCCGGCGAGTCCCTGCTTGTCATAGGCAGTCGCTACTACGGCCCCCCATGACGCTGAACGTGTTTGGTACGTGGGCCGCCTCGCGGGCTTCGACGGATGCGACGAGCGTGGCGTCGTAGCCCTCAGGGAGACCATCCGGCGTGCCGTCCCAGGCAATCGGTACGCCCCAGCCTCCGGCGGCGACGCGACCGGCATCGAGAAACCAGATGTCGTATTGACCGAAGTACTCGCGGACCCGGTCCATGTATTGCGGCGCAATCGGGTCGTGGAAGATGAACTCGGGCCACCGCTCGCGAAACGCGCTGGCCGCTTCCTCCCTCAGGTCGGGCCTGGTGGTTGGCGAGATGATCTCGAGCTCCATGCATCACCCAGTGTCCCACCGCCCCAGAGGCTGTCGAGCTCCAGGCTCCCGGTGGCACGATGCGGCGGGGCGGTCGCCGTTTGCGTGCGTGCCTCAAGCCCTGGGTGGACAGGACCGATGACAGACCCGTGAGGACCTCGATCCGAATCCGCGTCGACGAGCGCGGCTTCACGCTGATCGAGCTCCTCGTTGTGATCCTCATCATTGGCATCCTCGCTGCGATCGCGATCCCCTCCTTCCTCAGCCAGAAGGGAAAGGCGGTCGACGCTCAGGCCAAGGAGCTCGCACGCACCGCCCAGACGACCGCCGAGACGGTCGCCACCGGCACTGGCGGCAACTACGAAGTCCTGTCGCTCGCCGAACTCAACAAATACGAGCCGTCGATTCGCATCACGAGCAGCACGACAGAAGCGTATTTGGAGGTCGAGTCCGACACGGCGAACAGCTACTCGGTGACCGCCAGATCGACCAACGGCGACAAATTCACGATCTTCCGCAGCGCCGAAGGCATCATCAGCCGAACCTGCTCACCGGTCAAAGCCGGAACGGGCTGCTCCAACGGCAGCTGGTAGGCGACACTGAGCGGAGAGGAGCACTGCGCGCGGCGCGAGCACCCCAGGCCTGACCTCATCCACCGCCGATCACCAGAGTGGCCCGCTGGCCCAGGCCAGCCGGACCTCGCGAGCAGTGCGCCAACGTCTGAAGGCGCTGGCTGCGCGTCCGCGGTTGAACGTGTATGGGCGAGCTCGGGCACGACCACATCGACCTGCTCAAAGTGAGCGTCGAGGGTTCGGAGTATGAGATCCTGGGCGACGTGCTCGCCAAGAGCATCCCGGTCGGCATCCTCTGCGTCGAGTTCGCCCAGCCAGCTCCCACACCGCCGATCCTCGAGACCGTCAAGCGCCTCGAAACACCCGGCTTTGAGCTGCTGAGCCTGCGCCTCGAACCGAGCACCTGGAAGATGATGCTCTGCTCGAGTCCGTCGGTCGGCGTCTGAGCCCTCAGCCCCGCCGCATCAGCCGCGCCACCGCTGCCATCAGCTCCTCCGCCCGCTCAGGCTGCTCCTCCGCGTCGGCTCCCAGGACGCATGTTCGCGCATGCCCGTCGAGCAGCCCCAGTGCGACCTTGTCGAGCGCCGCCTGGACGGCCGATATCTGGGTGAGCACGTCGATGCAGTAGCGGTCCTCCTCGACCATCCGCTCGACCCCGCCGACCTGGCCCTTGACGCGCGCGAGGCGCGCGAGCAGATCGTCCTTGCTCGCCTCATATCCGCGCCCAGCGGGGGGAGTCTTGTGGATGGGCATTGCCCCAACATACCACTACCCGGGAGGGGTATAGTGGAGGCATGGAGGTTCTGCCCACGATCGGCCACGGTCTCGAAGACGCCTTCCTGATGGCGTGGCAGGTGTGGTGGGCACTCGTCCTGGGATTCGCCATCTCGGCGATCGTTCAGGCTTGGGTTCCGCGCGAGCGCATCCAGAGCGCGCTCGGCGGCTCCGGGCTGCGACCCGTCGCCCTCGCCACCGGCCTCGGTGCCGCCTCCTCCTCGTGCAGCTACGCGGCGATCGCGATCGCCAAGAGCCTGTTCGGCAAGGGAGCCAGCGCCGCATCAGCGCTCGCGTTCCAGTTCAGCTCCACAAACCTCGTGATCGAGCTCGGCATCGTCATGTGGATCCTGATCGGCTGGCAGTTCACGCTGGCGGAGTTCCTCGGCGGTCTGATCCTGATCGCGATCATGACCGTGCTGCTGCGCCTGTTCGTCTCACGGCGTCTGGAAGAGCAGGCCCGCGCCCATGCGCTGGAGGCCGACAGCGGCCATCAGCACAACAGTGCCGGCGGGCAGCTCAGCCTGCGCCGCCGGATCACGAGCGCCGCGGCCTGGTCGGACGTGGCGCACAACTTCCGCAACGACTGGGCGATGGTGTGGAAGGAGGTCGTGATCGGCTTCCTCCTGGCCGGTTTCATCGGCCAGCTTCCCGACAGCTTCTTCAACTCCCTCTTCCTCACCGAAGCGCCCGCAGGCGTCAAGCTGATCGAGAATGCCCTCGTCGGCCCGGTGATCGCCGTGCTCAGCTTCGTCTGCTCGGTCGGCAACGTCCCACTCGCCGCCGTCCTGTGGTCGGGTGGGATCGGCTTCGCCGGCGTCATCGCCTTCATCTTCGCCGACCTCATCGTTCTCCCGATCGTCCAGATCTATCGCAAGTACTACGGCAACGCCTACGCGCTGCGGATCGTCGCGCTGATGTTCGTCACGATGGTCCTGGCGGCGCTCATCATCGACGGCCTCTTCTCGACCGCCGGGCTCATCCCCCACTCCCGCCCGACCCGCGCAGACGTCTTCGGTCACATCGGTCTGGACTACAAGCTCGCGACCAACATCCTCGGCGCGGCCGTCTTCGCGGTCCTGTTCGCATTGACCGTCCGTCGCGGGGCGACCGACCCGGTGTGCGGGATGAAGGTCGACAAGGCCAGGGCGATCCGCGTCGAGCACGCAGGACGGACGCTCTACTTCTGCTCGGAGCACTGTCGTGAGAGCTTCGACCCCCGCCCCCTCTCCGAGCACGTTGATCTCGAGCCGTCGCCCGGCGGCGCAGACCGCCCGAGCGGCCATGATGGACACGAGGGACATGTCCACGGCCTATGAACACCTCGAGGGCGAGCTTCACCGCCACGATGACCGCTCGCACGCCCATCCCCACGGCGGCCCGCACGAGCACGCACAGGACCACGACCACGACCACGCCGGCCACGCGCACCGCGGCGGAGACGGCCACTCCCACGGCCTCGTCGACCCCAGCATCAAGCGCTCTCGCGAGGGCGTTCGGTCAGTCGCGATCGCGCTCGCCATCCTGGCGGCCACGTCGGCAGCACAGGCGCTCGTGTTCGCCCTCAGCGGCAGCCTGGCGCTGCTGGCGGACCTGATTCACAACGGCGGTGATGCCCTCACCGCGGTGCCTCTTGGCATCGCCTTCACACTGCGCTCAGACGCCGCCGAGCGCTGGGCCGGCGTGGCGGTCGTGGCGGCGATCTTCATCTCGGCGTGCGTCGCCGGCTACGAGTCGGTGCTCAGGCTCATCGAACCCTCGACGCCGGGTCACCTCCCCATCCTTGCCGTGGCCGGGGCGGTGGGGTTCGCGGGCAACCGGCTCGCCGCCGAGGTGCGAAGTCGCGCTGGGCAGCGGCTCGACAGCCCCGCGCTGATCGCGGACGGCGCCCACGCGCGGGCAGACGCCTACGTGTCGCTCGCCGTCATCGCCAGCGCCGCCGCAATCGCCGTGGGGGCGCCGATCCTCGATCCTGTGATCGGCCTCGCCATGACGCTCGTCATCCTGCGGATCACCCGCGAGAGCTGGCGCACCATCCACGGATACGACCACGCCCACTAGCCACCCGGCCGAGAAGCCCCGCCGGGGTCCCAGACGAGCTCAGTCCTTGGTGAAGAACAGCGTGACCGTCTCGAACGAGCGTCCGGCCGTGGCGCGCGCGTCGCGGGCATCCCAGCGCGCGTGCCAGGCGCTCACACCGTTGTCGGCGAGGATGCGGCCGAGGCGGTTGAGCGAGTAGGAGTGCATGAGCATGTAGGGGTAGGACCAGTTCATGGCCTTGAGCATCTCGGCCGGGCCGTTCGCGGCGCCCGACCGAGTCCCCCAGCGCGCGAGTCCGGTGAGCGGCTGACGGGGGCGGATCGTGACGTGGATCGCGCCGATGCCATCCGGACGCAGGCCCTTCACGAGCTGGGCGAAGACGCGCTCGCCCTCGCGCGAGGGGATGTGCTGAAAGACGTACAGCGAGATGACGAGGTCGTAGTCGCCGCTCAGATCGCCGAGGCGCGCGGCGTCCAGCCACTCGACGTTCTCGAGGCCGAGGCGTTTGGCGTTGCTGCCGGCCTCGCGCAGGACGGCAGGCGAGATGTCGAGGCCGTAGACGTGCTCGCATCGCGCGGCCAGGGGCAGCGCGATGCGGCCCACCCCGCATCCGAAGTCGAGCGCCCTGCGCCCGTCGACGGCGCTGCCCGTGAGGGCCTCGATGCGGTCGGCCCACTTTGCGAACTGCGTGAAGGCGTCGTCGTAGTAGCGCGCGCGCCCGTCCTCATCGAGATGGTCGATGCGCGTCGTTTCGGGAGCCTCGCCCGCCTGCAGCAGGTGCGCCGCTCGCCGCACCAGCAGCTGACCTCGATGGACCGGATCTTTGACCACTTCGCCGATGCTCCTCTCGCCCGTCTCGTTGGTTGACAGGCGAAGACGCTAGCTGAAGCGGCCTTTGATCAGCGCCGAGGCGCGGGCGAACCGGGCCTGCGCAGCGAGCGCCGCCGCTGTCCCGGCCACCGCCGCGCACGGGCCATATACGCGCACACCTGTCAACCGCCGGCCCGTGCTGGTCGTGACCGTCACCCGCAGCCCGGCTCCGACGCCGCCGGGCGCGGAGAGCACGACGCGAGCGCTCACCCGTGGGCGGTGAACGAGCGCCACCCGCCTGCCGTTCAGATACACGGCGGCCGTGCGGTAGCGCAGGCCCTTGGGCCGCAGGATGTGCACGATCAGGCGGCGCACCCCCGCGCAGGCGCCGTTGGCCGGGGCCGTGGCCACTCCCCCGGTGCCGGGGAGCAGGGTCTGCGGCAGAGGTGGTGGCGGGGGCGGCGACGGCGGGGGCGGTGTGACGAGGGCCCTGCGCGGGCAGGGAATTCGGCTCGAGACGCTCACGCCGAGTGGCTTGGAGGGATCGCCTCCCTGGGCGAACGTCAGGACGGCGCCGACGCTCTGGCCGCCGAGCGGGCATGTCTTCGGGAGCGCGAAGAAGTAGCGCGCCTTTGGTGTCGTAGATGGCGTGCCCACACTTCTCCCCGCCCCTCCGAGCGTGAGATCGAGCGATTCGATCGAGGACGGCCCGGCGGCGCCTTCGGGCGCCGTCGTGGGGATCGTCGTGGTCAGGTCGGGAGCCGACCCGGCGGCGCCCGCAGTGAGCACGCCGGGCCACGGCGTCGCGAACGAGAGCGGCGAGTGTCCGCTGGCGCGCAGCTCCAGCCCGGGACCCGGAAGCACCAGGGGAGTGACTTCGAAGGGCTCGGCCAGGCGTCCGCCCGTCGCCGGCGCGACCGACGCCACCCCTGCCCCGCTCCCGAGCAGCGAGCGCCGCGGGCACGCTTCGGACCCGGACTGTTCGGCGAGCGGCTCCGGGCACGTGGGGAAGCCCGCGGGACGGATCTTCGTGCCGGCGGGCAGCTGGACGCTTATCCCGACCAGCGGCCAGGGCGCCCCGTCGAATTCGGTCCCGGCGATCATGTAGTCGAGCCTGAACATCGCGCCGGCGCCGAACAGGTTGCCGGTGTGCGGAAAGCCGGGGATCGGCACGGCGCGTGCCTGGAACGTGACGGAGGGCGTCGCCGCTGCGGGGACAACGAACGCCGCCAGCGCCCACGTGAGTGCGGCCGGCGTTGCGAGCATTCCCCTGCGCGCCATCCCCGTCTCCCTCCCTGCCCCACCGGTCGGTTCTCTCGACTGATTCGAGCGACCGAGCCTAACGCGGGCGAGCCGGGCCGGGCGCTAGTCCGACCACCACCCCTGGATGATGTCCCCGTCGCCGTCGTGGCGCGCGCCCACGGCGAGCACCTGCATCCCCTCGTCGCCGGCCTCGAAGGCCCTGATCACCTGGGGTGCCACTCGCAGCGCGTCGAGCTCGCTCAGGTCGACGATGTCGTCGTCGAGCTTGACCCGCCCGGAACCCGCGAGCACGACGTAGACCTCCTCGGCGCTGTCGTGCCGATGGGCGAACGGCTGGCGCTGGCCGGGCTTGATGCGGTGGAGGCTCACGCCTGTCTCCTCGGCCTGCAGGTCCTCCTTGGCGAAGCGCGCTTCCTGGACGGAGTCAAACCCCGACTTGATCGCGGCATCCTCGACGTCGGTGAGCTTCTTGAGCGTGTACGGCGCGGCCATGAGCGTCCCCTTGGGTCGTCGTGTCTGTGCCGGCCCGCTCGGGCCGGATATCCCTGATCTGCCCGCTGCGGCGGATCCTACACTCGGGGGTGGTTCAACCGGCGCGACCGCGCCGGGCCTGCAGCAGTCGCGCGGTGACCCCTTCGATCGTCTGCTCGCCGTATGCCATCGAGGGGTCGTGGGTGGTGAGGACGGCGAGCGCGAAGCGCACCCTCCGCCGTTCGAGGCGGGCGGCCTGGTTGACGAGGCCTTCGACTTCGGGCAGCCAGCCGCCCTTGAAGAAGACGTCGAAGCTCGGGCGGGCGACCGCCGGGATCCCCCAGCTCTCGCCGGCTTCGATGCTCGACAGCAGCCAGCGGGCATAGCCGTCGAAGCGTCTCGGGATGAGGTCGTCCTGCTCGGCGAAGAAGCGCGCGAGATCGGCGGCCGAGACCTCGGTGAACCCCCACGTCGAACCGGCAGCCACGTAGTCGCGCATACCGGCATCGCGCGCGACACGATTGAGCGCCGCCTCGCCGACAGCCGCGAGGACCGCCGAGGCGGCGCCGTTGTCCGAGGAGTGGATCATCGGGTAGAGCAGGCCCTGGCTGACTGGGTCGAGCGCCCGATGCTGTTCGTCGAGCATCCTCAGATACGCCACCAGCAGCATCGACTTCACGACGCTGGCGGAGTGAAAGCGACGGCGGACCGCCACGCCGGCGAGCCGGCCGTCGTCATCAACCACGGCGAAGGCCTTGATCCCGGCCCGGCCGGCGAGGTAGTGGGCGGCGGCAATGACGCCGCCCAACGTGCGGAACGGCGGGCGTTGCACGAGGATCGAGAGCGCGCGGCTGATCGCACGGGGACCCGCGACGCGCACAACGCGCACGCGCGTGTCGAGGAACAGACGGACAGGCGGGAAGCGGAAGCGGCCCGCGGCGTCGGTGTAGGTATGGGCGACATCGACGAAGCGCCGCGTGGTGCCGATGCGGAACTGCATCTCGAGCAGCTGCCCGGCGATCGGCCCGTGGGCCCGCTCGAGGACGCCAGCCACCCGCACACTCGAGCCCGGCCGTAGTCGGGTGCGCGCAGCATGGATGAGCACCGTCGCTCCGCCCCGATGGCCCAGGTTCACGCGCCGGGCGCGGGCACCCGTGACCGGGAGCGCGCACAGCGCCACCACCACTATCCCGATGAGAGCCCCCCTGGACGCCATAGGCCGTCGCCGTCAGGCTAAAGGCTCGGCCGGCCCCAAGGCCGGCCCCAAGCAACTCGCGCAGCCGCGCGAGCGCTTCAACTGCGAGCCGCCGCGGCGAGCGCCGCCTGCAGCGAGCCGACGCTCTGGGGGCCTCTGAGGACCGCGTGGATGCGACCCCGGCCGTCGAGCACGAACGTCGTCGGCAGCCCCGTCAGGCGGTAGTCGTTGCCGACCGTCCCTTCGGAGTCCCTCAGGTTGGGGAACGTCCACCCGTACTGCCGGACGAACGAGCGTGCGCCCGACAGCGCATCGGACCAGTCCACTCCGACCATCCTGCCCCTCCCCACGCCCTTGGAGAAACGCTCCAGCGCGGGCGCCTCGGTGGCGCACGGCCCACACCAGCTCGCCCAGAAGACGACCAGTGCCGGACGGCCCGCAGCGCTCGAAAGGAGGCTCGAGATCGTCGTCGAGGCGGGCCCGACGAGGTGTTCCCGTGGCAACTGCGGCGCAGCGCGCCCGGTGGGACCCTTGCCGTTTGAGGAGAGCCCGAACACGGCCAGCGCGAGGAGGCCCGCCCCGACGGCGACCGTCCATCCGAGCCATCGCCGCCGCCGCTGCATCGTCTGTGCGCTAGCGCGCCGCCAGCAGGGGTACGTCGTGTGCGATGTCGCTGGGTTTGAAGTTCGACGCGTAAAGAGTCAGCCGCTTGCCCGAGGCCGTGATGCCGTAGATGAGGCCGGAGTGATTCACGAACTGAGGTTCCTTGGCGTCGCGTTCCGAGCCCACTCCCCACGCCTTCCAAACGGCCGCAAGTTCGTGGGCCGAGCCGACCAGATACTTGGTGCGCCCAGTCATCTCGTGGCGGGCGAGGAAGGTCGTGATCGCCTTGCGGGTGTCACCGCGCGGATCCACCGAGACGATGATGATCTGCGCTTTGGCGGCGATCGCCGGACCCATCAGGTTCTGTGCGACTCGAAGGTTGGAGGCGATCAGCGGGCACACGTCGGGGCAGTGCGTGTAGAGGAAGGTGACGAGCACCGCCTTGCCCTTGTAGGAGGAGATGTCGACCTGTTCGCCGAGGTAGTTGCGCAGCGAGAGCGCGGGCGCGACCTGGGCCGGGGTGAGCACGCCCTCAGCGGCGAACTTGACCGGATTGCTCGCGGTCGTCGTCTTGCTCGTGCCGCATCCGATCGCCAGCAGTGCCACGCCCGATGAAGCAAGCACGACGAGGAGCAGGCGTCGGGCCGAACGGAGCACTGTTGCGGGGCGGCTCATCACCTGCGAACTTATCAGCGCAGGTCCGCGCGCGTACCCGCCCTCGTCGGCAAGAAACGTTGCAGACCTCCTTATGTGACACATCTTGCAACGGGGTCTGTTACGTTGCACCCGTTCGTGCCGAGTCCTCCATCTCATGGGATGGGGGAGCGGGGGACCCATTGCAGTCGCGAGACTGCGGGGGCGAATCGCCACAACTTGTGGCGTAGCGTAGATGCATACGCGAGCCCGACAGCTAACCCCGTAGGCGCCATGCAATGGATTAGAAAGGACGCCCTCGGATGTCGGGATCCCCCCGCGATCTTGCAGTTGATGACCACTGGCACGCGTCGTTGGAGCGCTCCCGCGCTCGCCGTGACCGCGCCAATCGTGGACGTACGCACCGCAGCCCCTCACAGCAGTCCGCGCCCACGCTCCTGATGGACGACAGCGGAGCGCTGCGCGACGCCCGCGACCTCGCCGACGAGGAGGCCTGGCACCTCTCGCTCGGACGCTCGCGTGCACGCCGACGCGCGACCGAGCTGCGCTTTGTCCCGGCCGGCTCGAGAGCCAAGCGGGTCTCGATCGGTGCTCTGGCTGCCTTCACGGTCGGCCCTACGGCGAGCATCGCCGCGGGACAGGGCACGCTCAGCACCGCGGCTCCGGGGCCCGAACCGGCGACCACGACCGAACACTCGATCGTTCTCTCAGAAGGCGCCGAAGGGCGGCAGGTCAAGCTGCTGCAGCAGGCGCTCGGCATCGGCATCGACGGCGTCTACGGCCCCGAAACCGAAGAAGCGGTCCGTAGCTTCCAGACCGCCCACGGCCTGACCGTCGACGGCGTCGTGGGTCCCGCGACGAGCGCGGCGCTGCGCTCCGGCGGCGGCTCGAGGGCATTCGCCTCGAACGTCAAGACCGCAGCGGTGCGGACGAGCTCGGCCTCGAGCGCGAGCGGAGAAGAAGGCGGCGGCGACTCGGTCGCCCGCCTCCAGAGTGCTCTGCGCCTGAGCCCCGATGGCTCGTTCGGCCCTGAAACCGAGGCGGCCGTCAAGCGCCTGCAGGCCCGCCACGGCATGGCCGTCGACGGCGTCGTCGGCCCGGAGACCTGGGCGCTCCTGGGGATCCACGGCCAGGAAACGCTCACCCCGCCGGCCTCGGCGGTCGCCGGCGCGACCCACCGCCACCACCATCACGCCGCCGCCGCGACGAGCGAAGGCAGCGAAGCCGGCGAAGGCTCGAGCAGCGCGATTGCGCGCCTGCAGAAAGCCCTCAAGATCGCGCCCGACGGCGAATTCGGCCCCGCCACGGAGGCGGCCGTCATGCGCCTTCAGGCGCGTCATGGCCTGACGCCCGACGGCGTCGTCGGCGCGGCCACGTGGAGCATCCTCGGCCTCAAGACCGAGGGCACGCTGACGCCGCCCGCCTCGTCTCGAGCGTCGGCCGGCTCGGAAGGCTCGAGCAGCACCGCTGGCGGGGAAGGCGGAAGTGTCGTCGCGCGAGTGATCGCGGCGGGCGATGAAATCGCCACCCGGCCCTACGTATGGGGCGGCGGCCACGGCTCGTTCGTGTCGAACGGCTATGACTGCTCGGGCTCGGTCTCCTACGCGCTGCACGGCGCCGGGCTGCTCAGCTCACCCGAGGACTCGAGCGCGCTGGAGTCCTACGGCGAAGCGGGCCCCGGCCAGCACATCACGATCTACGCCAACGCCGAACACGCGTTTATGGTCGTCGACGGCAAACGCTTCGACACGGTCGCACTGGCCGAATCAGGCACGCGCTGGTCGAGCAGCATGACCTCGACGGGTGCCTACGTCGCCCGTCACCCCGCCGGCCTCTAGCCGGCAACCCCCACTCACATCTGGAGCGCACGCTCGGCCGGCGGCCCGTCACCCGCCCGGCCGAGCGTCCGTCCCATCCCAGGCGCGGACTAGCGTCGGGCGTCCCCTTTCCTTCGAGCGGCGACAGGAGACGAGACGATGCTTGCGAGGGCCCACGCCTTCACGATCGACGGGCTGCACACCCGCCGGATCACGGTCGAGGTCGACATCCGCGCGGGCCTGCCCGCCTTCACGATCGTCGGGCTCGCAGACACGGCCGTGCGCGAGGCGCGTGAGCGGATCCAGGCAGCGATCCGGAACGCGGGCTTCGACTTCCCGGCCAGACGCATAACGGCGAACCTCGCACCCGGCGACGTGCCCAAGGCCGGCCCGGGGCTCGACCTGGCACTTGCCTGCGCGGTCCTCGCCGCGAGCGGCCAGCTCGATGGCGCGATGCTCGGCCGAGCAGTCATGCTCGGCGAGCTCTCACTCGACGGACGGGTCCGGCCGTCGCGCGGATCCCTGGCGGTCGCCGAGGCGACCCACCGCGCGGGTCTGGAGCTCTTGGCGCTAGCCAGCGCGAGTGCCCGCGAGGCCGGACTCATCGACGGCCTGCGCGTGGCTCCGGTGGAGAGCCTTCGGAGCGCCGTGAGGGTGCTCGAGGGCGGCCCGCCCGACCCGCTTCCGGCCCCGGCAGCGCACCCGGGAGCTCCCCGGCCGGCGGACCGCTGCCCCGAGCTTTCCGACGTGATCGGACAGCCGGGCGCCGTGCAAGCGCTCGTGGTCGCCGCGGCCGGCGGGCACAACTGCCTGCTGAGCGGAGCGCCGGGCACGGGCAAGACGATGCTGGCGCAGCGGCTCGGCTCGATCCTGCCGCCGATGAGCCGCCGGGAGGCGATCGAGGTGACGCGCATCCGCGGTCTGCTCGGCACCCCCGTCACCGGGCTGGCGAGCGAGCGGCCGTTCCGCGCGCCGCACCACTCGATCACGGCCGCGGGACTGATCGGGGGTGTACGTGGAGGCTGGGCGGGCGAGGTGCTCCTGGCACACAACGGCGTGTTGTTCCTCGACGAGCTCTCGGAGTTCTCGCGCCCGACGCTCGACGCGCTGCGCCAGCCGTTGGAGGACGGACGTGTGGCGGTCGTGAGATCCCGCCACAGCGCCGTCTACCCGACACGTTTCATGCTCATGGCGGCGACGAACCCGTGCCCTTGCGGATATGCGGGCGAAGGCGAGGACTGCAGCTGCAGTCCTGGCGATGTCGCGCGCCACGAACGCCGCCTGAGCGGGCCCCTGCTCGACCGGATCGACCTCCTCGTCGAGGTCCGTCGCCCGCGGGTGAGCTCCGCGTCTGAGGAAGGCAGGACGACCTCCGCCCAGGCGCGCGAGCTCGTCCGCGAGGCACGGGCGCGCGCGGCCCGCCGACTGAAGATCGACGGGCTCGAGCTCAACGCACAGATGGACGCCCGCGCACTGCGCTCGCACGTGCATCTGGACTCGCGCGCCGAGGCCCTGCTGGGCATGGCGCGCGAGCAAGGTGCGCTCAGCTGCCGCGGCGAGGCACGTGTGATGAGCGTGGCGCGCACGATCGCCGATGTCGAGGCAAGTGCCCGGGTGAGGGCGCGTGACGTGGGGGCGGCGCTCACGCTGCGAGGCCGGCGCGGACGCGCGGTCAGGCACGCGGCCTGAGATGCCCCCCACGGCGACCGCCGCCTGCCCCGCATGTGCGCGGCGCCGCTGGCTGCTCGGAGAGCTGGGAGTGGCGCTCGAGCATCAGGCGCGCGACCGCCGGCGGCTGATCGACCTGCTCTCGCTCGAGGACGGCGCGCTGATCGCGGCGCTCGGAGGTCGCCGCCGCAAGGAGCTCTCCGGGGCGATCGCGGATGTGCGCGGCGACCGGCGCCCGCGACACGCGAATGCGGCGGAGATCTGCATCCACGACCCCTGCTATCCGTCCGCCTTGCGCGGCTGCGTCGCCCCGTGCATGTTGAGCCTCGCCGGACGCAGCGAGCTACTCGAAGCGCTCTCCGGCGCGGGGGTGGTCGCCATCCTGGGCAGCGAGAGGGCGAGCCACTACGGCGTGACCGTGGCTCGCAGCCTCGGGCGCGGCCTGGCGGCTGCGGGGGTGTGCGTGGTGAGCGCGGCGCGCGAGGGCATCGGGGCGGCGGCGCAGGAGGGCGTCCTGGAAGCCGACGGAGCCGGCGTGACCGTCTGCGGCGACGGCCTGGAGGTCGCCACGCCCAGAGGACTCGCGCCTCTGCGCCGCCGGATCGCCTCGCGTGGATGTCTCCTCTCGGAGCTCCCGAGCGACACCGGCGGACGCCGCTGGGGCCCGATAGCCGCACAGCGGACGATCGTCGGACTGGCCTCGGTCGCCGTGGTCGTGGAGGCATGCGACACCTCCGCGGACCTGTTCGGCGCGCATCTCACACGGCGAGCCGGGCGCGTGCTGGCCGCGGTCCCGGGCCGGATCACCTCTCCCCTCTCCCGTGGCTGCCACGCGCTCCTGAGCGACGGCGCGTGCCTCATCGGGGACGCCGGCGACGTGCTCGAGCTGCTCCCGGCACCCAACGGAGTATCCCGCCCGCGCCCGACCTGGACGCCGACACCGCGGACGCGTCTGGATCCTTCTCTGGCCGGTGTCCTCGAACGCGTCGCGGCAGGCCGGGACACCCCGGAGGAGCTGGCCGACGAGGTCGGCATCAGCGAGGCGCTGTCGGCGCTGGGCGAGCTGGAGCTGCTCGGCCTGCTCATACGGGGCGTCGGCGGCCACTACCTTCCGCGCGACCCGCCACCGGCCGCAGGACCGGACTTCGACAGGCACGGAAGCGGATGAAGGGATTCGAACCCTCGACCTTCGCCATGGCAACGAGTGCCGCGCACACCGATAGACTCGAACGGCCCGTGTTCACGGGCTCTATGAGTTTTTCGATGGGGTCGAATCAGCCTGATTTGCTACCCATTTTGCTACCCAAAATGGTAGGCTTTGGGGGTGCTACCCACGAGCTACCCACGGGATTCAACCGTTCCGCCGCTCGCGTCTTTGATCGTCCGTGAGCACCGCGGCAAGCCCTTCTATGAGGCGTTCTTCCGTTACCGCGGCAAGCAGGTCAAGCGCCGGATCGGACCAGCGTGGCTTGTTCGGGACGCAGACGGCGGTCCGTGGCAGCCACGCCGCGGACGGCTGCCCGACGGCGTCTACGACGAGCGCACGGCTCACGTCAAGGCGGCCGGGATGGTCGGCGAATACATCGCTGAAGCGAGCGAAGCAGAGCGGGTCGAGCAGGAGCGAAAGACGGCGGGGGTCACGTTTCGCGAGGTCGCTCACGCATATGTGGAGTGGCTCGCGGATGTTCGTGGCGCGAAGCCCTCGACGCTTCGCGATCACCTCAGCATCCTGGTGGAGCCGGGGACCGCGGCTCGACGCGGCGGGGGCGAGCTGCTGGGGCACACAATGGCTGCGCTGGGAGACCTCCCGGCGGCGAGGATCAGCACCCGTGACGTCGAGGCGCTGCTGAACACGGTCGCGAAGAGCGGTGCCTCGGCAAGCACGGTAAACAAGTACCGCGCGCGAGTCTCCGCGGTCTTCAACTACGGGATGCGCGAGAGCACCTTCGGACTCCCGGCGAACCCCGCGAAGAACGCCGACAAACGCCGCGAGCCCAGCCGCGGCCCGTTGGTCTACTACTCCCCCGAGGAGGTTGAGGCGCTCGCGAGAGCGCTTTTCGACGGGCGCCACCGCAAACCACAGGACTTCGAAGAGCGAGACGAGGTTCGCCAGGCGATGCGCGCCGAGGACGAACAGGACGCGGAGATCGTCCGTGTCGCCGCATACGCAGGTCTGCGTCGAGGTGAGCTGCTGGCGCTGCGGTGGCGCGACGTCGACTTCGCAGGCCATGCCCTGACGGTCTCGCGAGCGATGTCGGCGGGCGTCGAGTCGAGCACCAAGAGCAGGCGGGTGCGCCGGGTGCCAATGCCCGACCAGGCCGCCGCTGCGCTCGATCGCGTGAGCCGACGCGAGGATTTCACGGGAGCCGGCGAGCTCGTGTTCGTGAACGTGCTCGGGCGAGCATTGGATGGCTCAGCTGTGCGACGGCGTTTCACGGCAGCGCGGGACGCGGCCGGCATCCGCCCACTTCGGTTTCACGACCTCAGACACACCTACGGTTCGCTGCTGGCTGCCGCCGGCGTGGACCTCGTGACGATCCAGGCCGCGATGGGCCACAGCCAGCTGTCTACGACGAGCCGCTACCTGCACGCGAAGCCGGCGGCTGAGGAGGCGGAGATCTTTACTAAGGCTTTCGAGCCCTCCCCCGCCCCCTCCTCCGGACGCGGGCGGCGTTCAGCGAAGAGCAGCTGACACTCCACATCCGTCAGTCCTCCCACGCGGTCAACAGATGCTGAGTGGCGACCGATGGTCTCGACAGGTGATCGCTCTCAACTTGAGAGCTCCTTGCGGTTCAGCTGTCGGTGAGAGCGGGCAGCTCGATCTCCGGGAGGTTACCCCGCGGGTTTGGAGGTCGTCGCAAGCCGGCCTCGCATCCACGGGTTCTGGCCTGGCTCCTCGGCCATTTTCAGTACGCGGTGGAACCTAGTCATTGCTCGTCATCTTCATCGTCGCCGGCGCTGATGAGTGCTTCAGCGATCAGATCCGGGACGGCTTCCAGTGCATCGTCGAGCAACAGTCGAAGTGGTACCGAGCTGTCGAGGTTGAGTGACGCGCTCCATAGATCTGGGTCGTACCGCGCGAAGATCGAGAGTCCGAACAGGAGGACCCACCAGGCGGTTAGCGGCACGAAGGCTTGATCGCTGCCGGGCGGAGCCGGCAGCAGCCAGCGCTCGTGTTCTCGCGTGCCCGAGTAGGTCACGTCAAACACGGATGGGGTAGTGCTCGGCGACCCCCAGCGCACAGCGCCGAGGCGGAATGCGGTCGGGGTCAGCGGTAACTCGCGGTACTCGGCGGCCTCGAACTCGAAGCCGGTGGGAACCGACGGGTATGCGGCGCCTGGTAGACCGTCGCGTGGCCGCGGCGCGCGGGTTGGAGCATGGAGCTTCATCACGCGGTCCGCGTCCCGCGGCCCTTCGTTGAATGCCTGGAGGACGGGGTACCACTCGTCAGACCAATGCGGCAGGAGGCCGTTGAGTGACGGAAGTGCAGCCCAGGCCGCACCGATCTCGATTGCGGTGGCGGAGGATCCGAACGGGTCGGGCAGCTTCAGCGCGGCGCAGACCAAGCTGAATGCGTCGTCTTGGCGCGTACTTCGTTGGACCCTGCGCAACAACGGATCGTCGCCCGCGGCCGAACGATCCTCAGCGAGGCCATGGCTACGAACACGCCAAGCCTCCGAGTGCGCCGCAGCGATTGCTCGCCCGGCCTGGCTCAGGGCATAGAACAATGGCAGCGGGCGCGCGGCATGTCCAGACGCCCGTGCTGCATCAAGCAACTCGTCAAACTGCTGGAGCGAGGCGCCGTACGTGGCGCGGCGGGCAGCGTCGGCACTCGCTTTGCCCGGTGGTTCCGCGCGCGTCGCGCGAATGACACTGATCGCCCATGTGTTGCCGTCCATCGCGAGGCGAAGAGTAGTCGCCGGTCGGCGGTAATCGCGGACTCAGCAGTGGGTATGAACCCGTCGAAGCGCAGGAGGCGACAACAGAGGGGCACGGTCCGTTTGGTGCTGCTGGGAGCGGACACCGTCGGCCCGACTCTGCGACTCCCCGGAGGGGCTGTGCTTCAGATTGAGTCCGCTGTTCCGTTAACCGGGGAACCTCCCGCCACTGTCTGCCCGCCAGCAACGATCTCGCGAAACATCTTGAGCACTCTAGGGCGTTGAGGCTCGTCGTTGACCCGAACGTAGTAGGTGTGGCCCGCGCTCAGGTGGATGCTCGGCTCGGAGTAGATGACGTCGACGCAGCCGCGGAACTCGCTACCGGTCGAAATGACCTCGTACTTGTACTTGTTCGTTCGCTGCGTAGGAAGGAACTCGTCCGTGATGATGCGGACGGTCATGCGCTGGCCGTGCATTCCGACCGAGCCGGGTTCGACGGAGCGGTCCGTCTTCTTGCGCCGAACCTTGACGATGGAGAGCCGCTGTCCGCTCCGCAGAGCAGCGGATGCCTTCGCGAGCTTGTCCGCGGTCTTGTTGTGAGTACTTTCGCGGTGGCCCTTCACCCAGCGAAACTCGACGCGTTTCCCGGCGCGGAACACGAGTTTGATCAACTCCTCCCATTGCTGCGCGTTGGCGACCGGGTTTCCGTCGCGGGTCAACCATTTATTACTCTGCCACTGGTACAGCGCGCGGTTGTAGTTCTCGACCACATACTTCGAGTCGGTCCGAATAACGATCTGACGGAACGGTGCTGGATCGATAAAGGGGTGGCGCTTCGTTACCGCGAGAAGCGCCTGGACGCACGCCTCCAGCTCGGCCTGATTGTTCGTGGCCCCGTCGTAGCCGGGCAGCGGATATGCCTCCACCTGCTCGTCGCCCTGAGCATCGACGGTGACGAACAGGATGCCGATGCCTCCGCGTCGAGGACCCGAATACGACGAGCCGTCCGTGTAGATGTTGAGGTCCCGTTCGTCCAGATACTCCACCTCTCCTCTATAGCGGACTAGGTGGTGGAGCGCCATACTCCGGCTATGTCTGTCGAGGAGGCGCCGGAGACCCGGCCGTTTGTCTGCCCACATTGTGAGCGAGCATCAAACGCTGTCGTCCGTGGGCGGGCGTACTGGGATGGCGACGGTCAACGCCAGGGACCCCCTATCGAGTGGGCGCTCGTGCAATGCGATAGTTGTTTTGAGCCGACCCTCCAGGTTCGCGAGGACTTCGGTGGTGGCTTCGATGACGACAATCCCGTCATCGTCTTTCCGGTGCCGCCGCGCTTGAGCCCCAGCGTGCCGGCCGGCCTGCGGCGCGAGTGGGACGAAGCGCAGACCTGCTCCCGCGCGAAGGCGTACGCGGCATGCGTGGTGATGGTCCGACGCACTCTTGAGGGCACCTGTGCGGATCAGGGCGTCAAAGCCCGATCACTGGCGCAAGGCCTGAAACAGCTCGCGAAGAACGGTTTGATGGACGAGACGCTTGCTCGCTGGGCTGATGCGCTTCGGATCGTCGGCAACAAAGGCGCTCATTTCACGGGTGAGCAGGTAACTCGCGAGGATGCCGAGGACGCGCTTGCGTTCGCCGAGGCGCTCCTGGATCACATCTACGTCTTGCGACAACGCTTCGACCAGTTCCTCGCCCGCATCGAGTCGCCGTAGCGACTTCGCGTGCTCACCAAACCCATCCTCCGTTCCGTGGGCTACCGGCCGCGGTCGGGTGTGTTGTCGCGGTTTCGGTCAGGGCTTATGGCGCGGCGGATGCTTCGCGCG
>DAIRTT010000031.1:0-19743 GCA_036803745.1 Solirubrobacteraceae bacterium
CGCGCCGAGGGCCTCGGCATCAGCTTCATCGAGGGCGACGCCGCCGATGACGTCGTGCTCGTCCAGGCGGGCATCGCCCGCGCCCGCTCGATCATCGCGTGTGCCGACTCCGACGCCGACAACGTCTTCATAACCCTCACCGCGCGTGAGCTGCGCTCGGACATCCCGATCGTCGCGCGGGCCGCGATCGAGGACACCGAGAAGAAGCTCAAGCGGGCCGGCGCGGACAGGGTGATCTCGCCGTACAAGGCGAGCGGCACCGAGATGGCGCGCCTCGCGTTGCACCCCCAGCTGAGTGGGGTCGTCGACGTCGACGCCGAATACCGCCTCGAGGAGATACAGGTCGACGAGGGGTGCGAAGCGGTCGGGCAGACGGTAGGCGACATCCGCGGCGGCTCGATGATCGTGGGCCTGCGTCGCGACGCAGGCTTTCACCCCCAGCCTCCCGCCGAGACGCAGTTGCGTCCCGGCGACGTGATCCTCGCGATGGGAACGCCCACTGCGCTCGAGCGCCTCGAGGAGGTCTCCGACGCCCGCCGCCCGGCGTCGGGCGGCGGGCAATAGGATGGCGGGCATGCGCGCCCACCACGTCCACGTCGAGCACCACTTCACCAAGCCGCCCGCCCGGATCTTCGCCCACCTCGCCGAGCACGAGAACCTGGCCGAGGTCTTCGGTGCCAAGGTGACTCGGCTGCGCGACGGCGAGGACGGCGAGCGCAACGGCGTGGGCTCCGTTCGCGAGCTGCAGATCGGTCCGCTGCCGCCCTTCGAGGAGACGGTCACCGAGTTCGTCGTGCCTCAGAGGATCGTCTACCGAATCACCAAGGGAAGCCCTCTGCGGGGCCACGTCGGCGTGATGACGTTCAGCCCCTCGCCCACGGGCGGCACCAGCTTCGTCTATGACATCCGCCTCGCTTCGCCGATCCCCGGCGTCGCCGCGATCGTCCGTGCGTCGCTGACGCGCTCGATCAGGGCCGCCCTGCCGGCCGTCGACAGCGCCGCCTGAGCGCGCTCCAGGTCGGGTCGCGCCCGCCTGGCCACGACCCGGCAGCCTCCAGGCATCCCCCCGTGTGCCTATCGTGACTCCTTCGTGTCCGCTGCCCCCTTCTCCGCCGTGCTCGACCGTGACGAGGCCGTCATGCGGTTCCCCTACGACGACGAGCTCCGCCTGCTCCTGCGCGCGATCCCGGGTCGTCGCTGGGATCCGGCGACGCGAGCGTGGTGCGTGCCGCTCGGCCCCGACCAGGCCGAGGCACTGGCCCGGTTGTTCGCGGGCCTACCCGGCGAGCCCGACATCAGTGCAGAGCTTGCCCGCGCGATCGGCAGGCGCCGAGCGCGAAGGCGCCGGGAGGAGTGCCTGATCGACCTCGCGCGGCCCGACGAGGCGTGGTGGCTCAGCTTCGCGACCGACTGCTCATCCGAGCCGGTGGAGGCGCTTCTCGAGCATCCGTCGGCGCGCGATCTACCGGCGATCGGCCGCGCCCTGGTCCCACTCGACGATCACGCGGTCGCGCTGCTCGAGGGCCTCGGCGAGCCCGGCGGACTACGCCTCACGGCCGTCGCCCGCCGCGCGCTCCAGGCCCACGGCGAGGAGCCGGACAGCCGGTCGGGAGGCGTGGTCGACCGCGCGCCCGAGCAGGCGCTGGAGGCACACGACGTCGAGTTCCGCCGCGACCGCCGCGGAGAGCACTGGATCCTCATCTCCGGAGCACATGCGGCGCTCGCGCGCGTGCTCGCCGAGCGCGCGGGACTGCGTGCGCTCACCGGCCCGCAGCGATCGGTGGGCCTCGCCGCGGCCGAGGGCGACGCCGAGGACATCCTCGGCGTGCTCGACCACCTGGAGGACGCCGACGTCGACCCGCGCGTGTACGAGTGGCTGCGGCGGGCGACGAGCTGGCGCGGGAACATCGAGGTGCAGGGGCCGCGCGAGGAGCCCGTCTTTCTTCTCCTCGGTGAGGTCTCCCGGTTGCCCCGTGCGTTGCGCGAGCGCGCGCAGAGCGCGCCCGGCGGCGCCACGGTCGCGCTGACGCTCGATTCCTGGCTTCTGATCGAGTCCCAGCTCGACGGCTGGCTGAGCCCCGGCGCCAAGCGCTGCGTCGCCGCGCTGAAGGCCGGCCGCCCGGCGCCTGCCGCGGTGCTCGAGCTCTCCGGGACAGATGAGGCGCCGGCGTTCGTGCTCGCACCGGGTCACGACGACGGCATGAGCGCACGCTTCGCCGCGCTGCCCGGCGCCTCGGTCCCGCGTGCCGGAAAACGCCGGGCTGCGGCGCGGCGGCGTGGCAGCCCACCGGAGCTGAGCGCCGATCCGTTCTGCGTCCCCGACCTTGACGCCTTCCTCGCCGACGGCGGGGTGTGGGTCGAGGAGGACGCCCTCGAGCGGCTGCAGGAGATCCGCGAGGAGCACGCGCATGCGGCGGGCCTGGTCGAACTGTCGGCCGCGACCGACGCCCCACTCGAGCTCGCGGGTCTCGGCGGCGAGCTCAAGCCGTTCCAGCGGGCCGGCGTCGTCTACCTGCTCTCCCAGCGCCGCGCGTTCCTGGCCGACGAGCAGGGACTGGGTAAGACGATCGAGGCCCTCGCGACGCTCGAGGCGGACGCGGCCTATCCGGCGATCGTCGTGTGCCCCGCGAGCCTCAAGCTCAACTGGCTGCGTGAGATCGCCCGCTGGCTGCCCCACCGCAGCGCCCAGGCGCTCGCCGGCAACGGTCGCGGGGAGGAGATCCCCGCTGCCGATGTGACGGTCGTCAACTACGACATCGTCGCGGCGCGCCTGGACGAGCTGGCGGCGCTCGAGCCGGCGGCGCTCGTCCTCGACGAGGCGCACTACTGCAAGAACGCGGGTGCCAAGCGCACGCGCGCCGTGCAGCGGCTCGCCGAGGAGGTTCCGCGAGAGGGGATCGTGCTCGCCCTCACTGGCACGCCGGTCGTCAACCGGCCCGCCGAGCTGATCTCCCAGCTGCGGATCCTCGGCCGCCTCGAGGACTTCGGCTCGGGCGTCAAGTTCGGCGAGCGCTTCCGCGGGGTCGACGCCCACCTGCGCCTGCACTGGCACCTGCGGGCCCGCTGCTTCGTGCGTCGCCTGAAGGCCGACGTGCTGAGACAGCTCCCCGCAAAGACCAGGGCGGTCGTGCCGGTCGAGCTCGACAACGAATCCGAGTACCGGCTGGCCGAGCGTGACCTCGTCGCGTGGCTGCGCAGCCAGCCGCTTGACCTGCGCGAGCTCGACGCCCGTGTCGCGGCCGCCCTGCGCGCCGAGCGCCTCGTGCGCCTGAACGCGCTGAAGGTGCTGGCGGCGCGAGGCAAGCTCCACGCCGCGCTCACGTGGATCCACGACTTCTGCTCCTCGGGCGAGCGCCTGGTCGTCTTCGCACATCACCGCGAGATCCAGCGGGCCGTGCTCGAGCACTTTCCGAGGGCCCTGCACATCCTCGGCCAAGACAGCCACGCCGCGCGCGACAGTGCCGTGCAGGCCTTCCAGGCGCCGGACGATCGAGCCAACCAGCTGATCGTCTGCTCGATCGAGGCGGCCGGTCACGGCCTGACGCTGACGCGCGCCTCGAACGTCGTGTTCCTGGAGCTCGACTGGACGCCCGCCAAGCACGACCAGGCCGAGGACCGTTGCCACCGCATCGGCCAGCAGGACGCGGTCAACGCCTACTACCTACTGGCGGCGGGCACCGTCGATGAGACGATCGCGACGCTGCTCGAGCGCAAGCGCGCGGTCATCGGCGCCGTGACCGACGGGAGGGAGGAGGACGAGGAGGGCGTCGTCGACGCGCTCATCCGCGAGCTGACCGGGACCCCCTACAGGCACCTCAAGGCCGTGGCCTGACCGCCGCTCAGGGGTTGAGCACGAGCTCGTTCATGATTTTGCCCCACGATTCGACCGCGCGTGCTTCGCCGTCGGTGAGCTGGACTTCCAGCGAGTCGCAGCGGTGTGCGAGGGCGCGTGATTCACCGTTCTCGTAGCGGGCGAGCCGCGCCGGCAACAGCCCCAGCGCCACCCAGGCGGGCATGAAGCGCCCCACGAAGCGGACAGTGCTGGACGGCAGGGTGTGAAAGCCGCCGGCCGCCCACGCGCCGATGTCGGCGCACAGGTTCGGAGGTGCGAGGACGGCGAGCGTCTCGATCTTCGCGGCGTAGGAGCGGACCGCCCGCGCCAGGCTCGAATCGCTGAAGCGCAGACGCCGGACCGTGCCCACGAACCGCTGCAGCGCCGGAACGTCGAGGTCGTAGGCGGACAGGACCATCGCGCCGATGACCTCGTTGCTGAGCTGTGTCGACTGGCTGTTCTGGGGCGAGCCCGCGGCGGCCATCGGACAGTCGCGCCGGACCTGGGCGAGAACCCGCAGAGGCGCCTGTTCGCCCGGCCTGAGAAGGCGGCGGGCGTTCTTGACGAGTTCGTAGTTCGCGCGCAGGTATTCGGCGCCGGCCGACACGTCGACGGCGCTCGCGGCGGCCCCTGCCGGTGACGGCGCCAACAGCGCCGCGGCGGCCAGGAGGAGGGCGCTCGACGCTCGCATGGTCATCAAATGACAGCCTAGGCGATCCTCGAGGGCGCCGGTGCGGTTTGCACGGCCCGTGTGCAGGTCGCCGGCCGCCGGCGCGCGCGAACCGGCGCTGATGGTCTGGGCCGCCAGCTATTCTGCGGCGCGCGCACATGAACGGGCACCGATACATCATGAGCGCGAGGGCGCTCGCCGTCGCGAGCACCCTGGCCTTGGCCGCGTGCGGCGGCGCTTCCAGCGCCGGCAGCACCGGTGCAGCCGGCGCCGAGATCTCAGCCCGCGTCGCGGCAGCCAACCCCGTCTCGGTCTCGCCGCAACCCGGCACCCCCGACGCCTCGCCGAACACCCAGATCAGCTTTCTGGGCGGCCTCGGCACGAGGGTCTCGACGGTGCGGGCGGTCGGCTCACGCAGCGGCGTCCACACGGGGGTTCTGCGTCCCTTCTCGACCGTCACCGGCGAGAGCTTCATCCCGAGGCATCAGTTCGCCGCGGGCGAGCACGTGAGCGTGACGGCCACGATCGCCGGCCCCACGAGCGGCGTCGCGCGGACGAGCTTCACCGTCGCGAGCCAGGTCACGGTCGGCCAGAAGGAGTTCCCCGACAACCCCGGCGATTCCCGCGCGGTCCAGCACTACAGCACCGCGCCGACCCTCACCCCTTCGACCGTCCGCATAACGACCCCGGCAAAGGCGGGTGGCGCACCGGGCTACCTGTTCCTCGCCCCCTACCAGGGGACCGGCACGCCGGGCCCGATGATGACCGACCAGAGCGGCAATCTCGTCTGGTTTCACCCGTTGGCCGCCGGCATGGCGGCGACCAACTTCGGTGTTCAGCAGTACGGCGGCAAGCCGGTCCTGACTTGGTGGCAGGGGCGCATCCTGCAGGTCGGCTTCGGCCAGGGCGAAGATGTGATCTACGACGAGCACTACCGGCTCCTCGCGCGCGTTCGCGCCGGCAACGGCTATCACGCCGACCTCCACGAGATTCGGATCACGCCCCAAGGGACTGCCTGGGTCGACGTCTTCGACCCGATCAAGATGAACCTGTCGAGCGTCCACGGCGCCAGCGAAGGCGTGCTCACCGACTCGGTCGTGCAGGAGATCGACATCAAGACGGGCCTCGTCATGTGGGAGTGGCACACGCTCGGTCACATCCCGCTCACGGAATCGAAAAACCCTGTCCCGCAAGGCTACCCCTGGGACTACGCGCACCTGAACTCGGCCGACCCTGGCGGCGAAGGCGACGTGCTGGCCTCGGTCCGCAACACGTGGACCCTCTATGACATCGACATTCACAGCGGCGCGATCCGCTGGCGGCTCGGCGCCTCGCACAGCAGCTTCGCCGCCGGCGCCGGAACGCAATTCTTCTGGCAGCACGACGCCGAGTTTCAGCCGGGCGGCCTGATCTCGGTGTTCGACAACGGCTCGGACCCGCCCAAGGAGAAGCAGTCCCGCGGCCTGCTCCTCAAACCCGACACGGCAGGACATCGCGTCAGCCTGGTCAAGCAGTTCATCAACCCGAGCCGCACGCTGCTCGCAGAAAGCCAGGGCAACACGCTCAGCCTGCCCGGCGGCAACTGGCTCCTGGGTTACGGTCGTCTGCCGGACTTCACCGAGTTCGACGCCGCCGGACACGTGCTGCTCGACGGGACGCTCGGCAAGCAGGTCCAGAACTTCAAGACGTTCCTCTCGCCTTGGGTCGGGCAGCCGACGGGCCCGCCGACGGTCCTCGCCAAGCCCAGCGGCTCGAGCGCGGTGAGCGCCGCCGTCAGTTGGAACGGGGCCACGCAGGTCGCCTCCTGGCGCGTGCTCGCCGGATCCACGCCGAGCTCGCTCGTGCCCGTCGCGAGCGCTGCCAAGACCGGATTCCAGACGACGCTGTCGGCGCCGAGCGCGGGGCCCTACGTGGCCGTCCAGGCGCTCGACGCGTCCGGGTCGCTGCTCGGCACCTCCGCGACGGTCAAGGCCTGAGGCACCCCCGCGTGCGCCCTGCGGCCTGGGGATCGGCGCGCGTGGCCGCGCTTCTGCTCTCCATGGCGCTCGCCCCGGGAGCCGTCGCACGGGCCTCCGCGCCCGCCTCGCCGAGCTGTGTCCCCTCGAAGCTGAACGCGTCGGCGGAGCTGCCGGGAGTACCGATCACCGTCTCACCCGCACCGGGCACCCGTGACGCCTCGGTGTCCAACCAGATCAGCATGCTCGGCGCACCCGCCGCGGCGTTCGGCGCGGTCACCGTTCGCGGATCGCGCAGCGGGGCGCACCCGGGCCGCCTGCTCGCCTACTCCCAGGGTGACGGCGCCAGCTTCGTGCCCTCACGCCCGTTCGCCGGCGGCGAGCGCGTCAGCGTGCACGCCCAGCTGCTCGGGCCCGGCTCTCCAACCGATCTGTCATGGAGCTTCACGATCGCCGTCCACGACACGGCCGGCGTGGCCGGCGCCAGCGGTTTACCGGCGCCGCACCCCCGCTACTACCAGCACTTCCTCTCGCGCCCGGACCTGCAGCCGCCGACCGTCAGCATCACGACCCATTCGCCCGCGGCAACGCCCGGCGACCTGTTCCTGGCGCCCTATTCGGGCCCGGGCCAGTACGGGCCGATGATCCTCGACGAAAACGGCAGCCTCCTGTGGTTCGAGCCGCTCTCCCCCCGCGGCACGCGCGCAGCCGACCTGCGGGTCCAGAGCTTCCAGGGCAAGCCGGCCCTCACGTGGTGGCAGGACCCGCTCGTCTCGGGCGCCAGCAGCGACGCGGGCATCGCGATCGCCGACACGTCCTATCGGACGATCGCGGTCGTGCGCGCCGGCAACGGCTACCAGCCCGATCTGCACGAGTTCCAGATCACGCCCCAGGGCACCGCCCTGATGACCATCTACAACGGAATCGACTGCAACCTCGAAGCCGCAGGTGGCCCGCGCGACGCTGCGGTGGCCGACACGATGGTCCAGGAAGTCGACCTCCAGACCGGCCTCGTGCGCTTCGAGTGGCACAGCCTCGACCACGTCGCTCTCACCGACTCCTACGCCTCGGCCGTCCCCACCAGCCGCGCCACGCCGTTTGACTACTTTCACATCAACTCGATCGACGTCGAGCCCTCCGGTGCGCTGCTCGTCGACGCGCGCAACACGTGGGCCGCGTACGAGGTCGATCGGAATACGGGCCAGGTCCGCTGGGCCCTGGGCGGCAGGCACAGCAGTTTCACGATGGGCCCCGGCACCCGCACCGCCTGGCAGCACGACGCCCGTCGCCAGCCCGACGGGTCGATCACGTTCTTCGACAACGGCGCCACACCCGCCGCGCACCCCCAGTCGCGGGCGATCCAGGTGAACGTCGACGAACGGCAGATGACCGCGACGCTCGAGCGCTCCGATCAGCATCCGACGCCGCTCGTCGCCGGCAGCCAGGGCAACACCCAGGCCCTCGCGGACGGCGACTGGATGATCGGCTGGGGGGAGGTGCCCGACTTCTCCGAATTCGACTCGTCCGGGCGGCTGTTGTTCGACGCGCATCTGCCGCGCCCGTATGAGTCCTATCGGACCTATCGGCTCCCCTGGAGCGCGGCGGCGCCAGGCTCGCCGGCCCTTGCCGTGGCCCGTTCCAAGGGCGGCGCGCGGACGCTGTATGCGAGCTGGAACGGGGCGACCGACATCGCCTCTTGGAGGGTTCTCTCCGGGCGCTCGCCCAGGACCCTGGCGCCGGTCCTTTCAGCCGCCCGCGGCGGCTTTGAGACGGCGATCGCGCTCCCGCAGAGCGTGAGCTTCCACTATCTCGCCGTTCAGGCGCTCGACGCCTCCGGCGCGGTCATCGGGACTTCCCCCCCGGAGAAGTCTTAGAGGAGACGTTGCCGTGGGCTTCGGGCGCCGGTTCGCGCGTGACGCCCGAGCGTTCCTCGCGCAATTTGCGGCGGGCGGCCGCGTTCTCGGCCGCGCGCCGCGCGGTCGAGAAGTAGTCGGCAAATCCGCGGGCGTGAGCTTCTCCGAGGCGGGGGGGAAGCGGACCGCGCAGCTCGTGCTGAAAGGCCTGCTTGAGCTCGTGGCGCAGCGCCGCCTCCAGTGGGTTCGAGCCGGCGTCGTTGTGCAGCTCGAGGCGTCCGCTGTGGGTGCGGTAGTCGTAGAGCTCGTTTTCTTCGCCGGCGCTCAGCGGCGCGATGCCTTCGTCGGGCCAGTGGTTGTAGGCCGCGTACTTCGCCCCGGCCGTCCGCAGGGCGACGACATGCAGAGGCGCGTCGGCCGAGTAGGGCGTGACGGCGAACTCGGTCACCACCTCGTCGGTCGCGTGCAGGACGAATTCGCGGCCCGGCGCCGTGGGGTCGGCGAGGATGCCCGCGAGGTCGGCGCGGCCGGCGATGTGGCTGTAGTGCGCTTCTCGTCGCCAGTTCGAGGAGCCGGTGGCGATGCTCAGCAAGAGCGGCGCCACGTCCACGCTCGATGTCATCTGCGTGCGGGCCTGTGCGGGCGCGCGTGTCAGCCGCCGGCGGTTGTCCTTGACGAGCAGCGGCACGCGGATCGCCTCCTCGTATGCGCTCGCGCCCTTGCCCCGCAGGCCGTGTGAGGCGCCGTACTCGCCGTGGTCGGAGGTGAACAGGATGACGGTGTTCCCGGCCACCTCGGGACGGCTCTCGAGCGTCTGCATCACGTGCCCGATGTGACCGTCGACCTCGCGCTGGAGCTTGGTGTAGAGGTCGAGGAAGGCAAGCCATTGGCGCTCGGACTCCGGTCCCGTGAAGGGCACCGGCCCGAACGACGCCGCAGCGGTCTCCTGGAAGGAATGCTGAAGGCGCGGCTTTCCTCGGATCGAGAGCTCTTCCGGCGTCTCGTAGTTGGGTGGCAGGCTCCGGACGGTCCGCCGCGCCGAGGTCTCGGCCGGCACGCGGTCGCTCCAGCGATACCACCAGGCGATGTCGTGCGGGTTGACGAACGACACGGTCGTGCACCAGGGCTGACCGCGGCCCTCGTGCTGATACCAGCGACGGAAGGTGTCGGCAATTTCAGGGTCGACTCGCCAGCCCTGGCCGGGGCCGCCGTCGGGGGACGGGTAGACGCCGCCGGCAAAGCCGTAGCGCTCGAGTGCCCGCTCGCCGCCCGCGGGCGTCCAGTGGTTGTCGCGGTGGGTCAGGTGCCACTTGCCGAACCAACGCGTGTGATAGCCGTGTTCGCGCAGCATGGTCCCCCAGGTCGGGAAGCCGGGGTCGAGCGTGCTGCCGCCGGTGATCATGCAGCCCGTCTGGTGCGTGTAGAGGCCCGTGAGCAGCGCGGCCCGGGCGGGCGTGCAGTCGTTTGAGACCGTGTAGTGGCGGGCGAAAGAGACCGCGCCCTCGCGCAGGTGGCGCAGGTGGGGTGGCAGGCCGATCCCGAGCGCGCCGGCGGAGAACCACTGCGGGAAGCGGAGCTGGTCGACGAGGATCACGAGGATGTTCGGCTTGCCCGTGGCTCCCGAGGAGGCTCGCGTCGGCGGCGCGGGAGGGGCGCTCGCCCGGGTCGCGGTGCCCGCGTCGCCCCCTCCGTCCGCCAGGGCCCTGATCCCGAGTCCGGCGCCGGCAAGCACGCCGCCCGCTGCGACGGCACCCTTGACGAAGGTGCGTCGATCGACTCTCCTATGCTCTTGCGGGTCGATGTTCTCCATGCGCGCTGTCATCCTAGGGCCGTCGGTGGTTCTGGCTCTGGTTCTGGGGCTCGCCGCCGTCGGCGCCGCGGCTCAGACCGGGCCGCAATGCATTCCGGGTCATCTGGACAATTCCGCCCTGCAGGCCGGCGCTGTGTCGATATCGCCGCTTCCCGGGAGCCGCGACGCGCGTGCGCAGACGCAGATCAGCTTTCTCGGCGTCGCGGCGGTGCAGCTCAGCTCGATCAGCGTACACGGGTCGAGGAGTGGCGCCCACGCCGGTCGGCTCGTGGCGTACTCGCAGGGTGACGGGGCGAGCTTCCTGCCCGCCCGGCCCTTCCAGGAAGGCGAGCGCGTCACGGTTCGCGCCCGGCTTCGCGCGGGGGGCTCCTCAGCGCCGATCATCGACAGCTTCGCCATCGCGACCCAGGACCCGATCACCGCCACGCCCGAGACGATCCACGCGGGCAGCGCGAGCGACGTCCAGAGCTTCCACTCCCGGCCCGACCTCCATCCCCCGACGGTCACCGTGACGGCGCAGTCGCCGGCCGTGGCGACGGGCGACGTGTTCGTCGCGCCGTACACCGGGCCTGGGCAGGCCGGTCCGATGATCCTCGACCCGAGCGGCGCGGTCGTGTGGTTCAAGGCGCTGCCAAGCAACACCTTCGCGACGGACCTCCGCGTCCAGCAGTACCTCGGCCAGCCGGTCCTCACGTGGTGGCAGGGCAAGATATCGGTCCACGGCTTCGGCCTCGGCGAAGGCGTGATCGCCGACGCCGGCTACACCGACATAGCCCACGTGCGGGCTGGCAACGGCGATCAGGTCGACCTCCACGAGTTCCAGGTCACGCCCGCCGACACGGCCCTGGTCACCGCATATGACCCGATCAAGTGCGACCTGGCGAGCGTCGGCGGGCCGACCGAAGGTGCCGTGACCGACGGCGTGCTCCAGGAGATCGACATCCGCACGGGGCTGGTCAGGCGGGAATGGACGAGCCTCGACCACGTGGCCCTGAGCGAGTCATACGAACGGCCCGCGCGCTCCTCGCCGGCGCTGCCGTTCGACTACTTCCACATCAACTCGATCAACCTCGACCCCGACGGTGGACTGCTCGTCTCGGCCCGGAACACCTGGACCGTCTATGACCTCGACGGACGCAGCGGCCAGATCGCATGGCGACTGGGCGGGCGACTCAGCAGCTTCAAGGCTGGTCCCGGAACGCGGATGGCCTTCCAGCACGACCCGCGCATGTTGCCGGACGGCACGATCAGCCTGTTCGACAACGGCGCCTCGCCGGCCGTCCACGGGCAGTCCCGCGGCATCGTCCTGCGGCTCGATCCCGTGAGCGCGACGGCTACGCTCGTCAGCCAGTTCACCCACATGCCGCCGCTGATCGCCGACAGCCAGGGCAACGCGCAGGCGCTGGGCAACGGCGACTGGTTCCTCGGCTGGGGACAGTTGCCCGACTTCTCCGAGTTCAGTGCCACGGGCGCGCTGCTGTTCGACGCGCACTTCCCGGCTCACACCCAGTCCTACAGGAGCTTCCGTTTCACCTGGACGGGGACCCCGGCGCACGCCCCGACCTACGCCTACTCCGCCGGCCAGGCGGGCGCGGCGACCGTGTATGCGAGCTGGAACGGGGCGACACAGGTCGCGTCGTGGCGGGCGCTGACGGGGCGGACGCCCGCCGCGATGGCACCCGCCGCGCAGGCGGCTCGCAGCGGCTTTGAGACGGCTTTGACGCTGCCCGCCGGTACTCGCGGGCCGGATGTGTCGGTGCAGGCGCTCGACACCGGCGGTCACATCCTCGGCAGTTCGGCGGTCGCGACGCAGCTCGGCCTGCGCTGAGCCCCGTGGGCGAGCTCAGCCGTAGGTGAAGCTGTCGCCCGAAGGGTTGACCACGCTCGTCTCGGCATTGACGGTGGCCGTGACCTCGACGGCGCCGGCTTCGTGAGCCGGGGCCTTGGCGACGCAGGTCGTGCTGGAGGAGCATTCGACGAGGACCGAGCGCTTGGTAGCGAATTTGATCGTCGTGCCTTTCGGCGCCGTCGAGAACCCGCTCCCGGTGATCGTGACGACCGTGGCGCCGGTGATCGGGCCGGAGCTGGGGGTGATGCTGTCGATGGACGGTACGTACTTGAAGTGGTCACGCGCTGATATCGCGCTTGTGGCGATCGGCGTCGTGAGGCGCACGTCCGCCACGCCTGGCTAGCCCTCGATCCCTGCAGCCTGGGCTGAGGCGAGCGCCGCGAGGTGAGGAACGCCGAGCGCCTCGTAGTGCTGGGCTGCCCGCGCGAAGAACTCCTCGGAGCGCGCGTCCCGGGCAGCGGCGAGACGAAGCCCGGCGAGAAGCTCGCAGCGCGCCTCGTCGAGGGGGCGCCCGAGGCGCCGCCATGCCTCGCCGGCCGCCGCCAGCGCCTCGAGCGCGCCGGGAAGCTCTGCCGTGCATCCGTCGGCCTCTCGCGCGGCCGCCTCGCCCGCGGGATCGTGAATGCGCTCGGAGATCTCGCGTGCCTGCGCGGCTGCCGCCCTTGCCGCGTCGGCGGCGCCGGCGAGCGAGCGTGTCAGCGCGAGTGCTGCGTAGACCTGCACCGACTGCGGCACGAGACCGGCACGCTCGCAGACGGCCAGAGCCTGCTCAAGCGTCGACTCGGATGCGCTCAGCTCGCCCTGGTCTCGGAGCGTGCGGGCGAGGCCGATGAGCGCGCCGTAGGCAACCTCCGACCAGCCGACCTGCTCGGCGAGGTCGTTGGCTGTCGAGTAGAGACGTATCGAGGACGCCCAGTCCCCGTCGCGCCAGCCCAGCCCGCCCCGGAGCGCGTTGGTAAGGCAGAGCTTGCCGACGAGTCCCTCGCGTTCGGCGAGCTCGCCGCCCGCGTTGGTCGCCCGTTCGACCTCCGGCCAGTCGCAGCGATGGAAGGCCAGTTGCGCGAGCGCCGAGTGGAGCTCGATCTGCGTCGGCACGTCGCCGATGCGCTCGGCGAGCTCGAGCGCCTCGCGGTAGCTGTCGCCGGCGCTCGCATGGTCGCCCTCGGCGTGCTCGAGGTTGTGACCGAGCGCGAGCAGTCCCAGGACGGTCTCGGCCTCGTCGGACTCGCGCGCGAGCTCGACCGCGCGCTCGAGGTTCTCGCGTGCCTTGACGCCGTCCCCGATGCGGCCGAACACGCGCCCAAAGATGCCGTGCGCGCGGCTCGCCGCGCGCGGCTCGCCGAGACTCTCGGCCAGGCGCAGCGCCTTCTCCGATGCATAGATCGCCAGCATGTTGTCGCCGACCTGCATGTAGAGCCAGGCCGCCTCCTCGTACAGCCGGACGAGCGTCAGCGATGGCGGGCTGTCCTTGATCAGGTTGATGCCCTGCTGGTGATGCTCGATCGCCCGCTTGCGCTCGCCCTTGTGGGCGAGCGCGGCGCCGACCTTGCGGTGAAGCTCGGCGACGTGCTCGTGATCGCCGCGCTCGGCGAAGTAGGAGAGGCAGTCCTCCCACGACTCGATCGCGGGCTCGACCTGTCCGAGGCGGAGCGAGACGTCGCCGCGCTTCTCGGCGATCCGGTGGGCGCTGAGCTGGTCATCGCCGGCCAGGCGACCTGCCGCCTCGTATTGGGCGAGCGCTTCACGGTTCGAGTACAGGGCGGCCGCCGCGTCGCCGGCGGCCTCGCCGTAGTGGAGCGCTCGAGCCCGCAGCTCGGCCAGCTCATCAGCCGGGAGGTGCGCTGCCGCCGCGAGCGAGGCGGCGTGGGCGTAGTGATCGGCCACCAGTGCGACCGTCGCCTCGCTGCGAGTGCCGGACCGAGACTCGATGAAGGCCGCCACCTCCGCATGCTTGCGTGCCCTCGCGGCCCTCGGGAGCATCTCGTAGGCGACGTCGCGGATGAGCACGTGCTTGAAGGCCAGCTCGCGCTCTCCCGGCATGCCGGCGCCGTCGCCCGGCACCAGGATGTCCTTCTCGCGGAGCTGCGCGAGTGCGCCGGCGAGCGGCTCGCCGGCCGCCTTCGCGACCGGCTCGAGGCCGCTTTCCCAAAACGTGCGCCCCAGCACTGCGGCGTGTGTGACGAGCTGGCGCTCGAACGGCTCGAGGGCGTCGAGCCGGGCAGCCAGCAGGCCCTGGACGGTGTCGGGAAGCTCCTCCGCCACCCCGCCTCCGACCTCGCCGATCCGCCGGACCATCGCCTCGGCGAACAGCGGGTTGCCACCCGAGCGCTCGGCGAGGGCGTCGGCGAGGCCCGCCTCGGCGCCTTCGGCTGCGAGCAGGGCGTCGATCAGCTCGCGTGCCTCGGCCGGTGCCAGGGGCTCGAGGTACATCGAGGTGACGGTCCGCCTGAGCGTGCTCCAATCGGGACGCCGCTCGAGCAGCTCCTCGCGGGCGAGACAGAGCTGGAGAACGGGGGCGCGCAGCCAGCGCGAGAGGTACTCGATCAACTCGAGCGTTCCGTCGTCGGCCCAGTGGATGTCCTCCCACGCCAATACCAGCGTGTGCTCTGCGGCGAGGGCTTCGAACACGGCGCGGGCGGCGCCGAACAGGCTCTCCCGGGCACTCTGCTGGTCCTCGGCCTCGGTCGCCAGCTCGGCCGCGACATGCCCTCCGGCTCCGAGCATGCGCGCGAGGGGGGCGATCCTTCGCTCGAGGTGCTCAGTGCCCTCGAGCGTGATCAGGGCAGGTCCGAGGCGGTCGGTCAGCTTGCTCGCGACGAGCTCGCCGTCGTCGCCCTGGCCGATGTCGCACTCGCCCCTGAGCATCTCCGCGAGCGGCCAGTACACGGCGCTCGCGCCGAACGCCATGCATCGCCCTCGCCGGATACGCACGTCCCCGGCCGCGTCGCCGAGCCGGGCTTCGCACTCGTTGAGCAGCCGGGACTTGCCGACTCCTGCCTGGCCGATGACGGTGATGAGATGGGGCGCTCCTTCGCGGCTCACACGGGCAAAGGCGCCAGCGATCCGCGACAGCTCCTCATCGCGGCCGATCAGGGGGGTGGAGGGCGCGCGCTCGGAGGTGGCTCCCTCCGCGTGGCCGAGCTCGATCGCCTCCCAAGCGGGCACGGGCTCCGCCTTGCCTTTGAGCGTGAGCGGTGCGATCTCCCGGTAGACGACCGTGCGGGCGCTCAGCCGCTGGGTCCGCTCGCCGACGAGGATGGCGCCGACTGACGCCGCGGCCTGCAGGCGCGCCGCGACGTTGACCGCGTCTCCGACGACCGTGTACGCCTCCCCGATCCTGCCGGCCAGCACCTCGCCGGTGTTGACCCCGACGCGGAGGGCCAACTCCAGGCCGAACTCCGGGAGCAGGTCCCGGTTGAGCTCCGACATCGCTGCCTGCATCCCGAACGCCGCCCTGACGGCGCGATCAGGGTCGTTCTCATGGGCCACCGGCGCTCCGAAGACGGCCATGACGTTGTCGCCGATGAACTTGTCGACGCGCCCGTCGTAGCGCTCGACCTCGACCGCCAGCCGGGTGAGGCAGCGATCGATCAACACCTTCACGGTCTCGTGGTCGAGTCGCTCTGCGATCGATGTGTAGCCGGAGAGGTCGGCGAACAGGACAGTGACGGTCCTGCGCTCCTCATCGGCCTCGACGCTCCCCGAAGGCACGCTCGCCGATCCATCGAGCGGCGTTCCGCAGGAGCTGCAGAAGCGCGCTCCCTCGAGTGCCGCGGCGCCACAGGACGGGCATGCGCGTGCCAGCGCCGAGCCACAGCTCATGCAGAAGGCCGCGCCGTCAGGGTTGCTCGCCTCGCATTGACGGCATTTGACCGATGCACTCATCGTCGGTCATCTTCGCGCGAAGCTGCGGTGGGTGCCACCTGCGCAGACCGCGACGGGCGGCTGCACAAGCTGGACACGATCTTTCCGGGACCTCGCTCGGCCCGGCGAGATCGCGGAGAGCCCTCTGCGGGATACTCACCGGGCGATGTCCGAGGCGTCCACGACCTCCGATCCGGCTGATGCCTGAGCAGTCCACGACCCCCGACCCGGTCGGGTTGACATGGACCTTTTACGAGGCGATGGATCGCGACTGGGACTTCGATGCGCTCGCGGGCTTCTTCGCACACGGCGCGGTGTGGGACCTGTCCGAGTCGCATCTTGGGATCTACGAGGGCGTAGAGGCGATCGGCGACTTCCTCGTGGGCTATTGGGCGACCTGGGAAGACCACCATCACAGGATCGAGCAGATTCTCGATTGCGGCCTCGGCGTGCTGTTCGTCGTCGTCTGGGAAGACGGCCGCCTGAAGGGCAGCGATGCTCGTGTGCAGATGCGGCATTTGCAGGTGTTCGAGTGGGAGCAGGGCAAGATCGCTCGGATAACTGGCTACTCCGATATCGACGAGGCCCGTGCCGCCGCCGAACGCCTCGCCGAGGAGCGGGAGTAGGCATGTCGCAGGAGAACGTGGAGAGCGTGCGTCGCTCTTTGGAGGGCTAGGACCGGCTCGATGCCGATGCGTTTCTGGATGGCGCGACCGCTGGCTTCGAGTGGTTTCCCGCGATGTGCGTTGCGGTTGGAGACGGTGCCTTTCGAGGCCGCGAGGGCGTGGCAAGGTTCATGGACGAAATCCGCGAGAGCTGGGTCGAAGTCGAGGTGATCGTCGAGGAGCTTCGTGATCTCGATGACCGCGTACTCGTGCTCGGCCGTCAGCGGGGGCGCGCACGCGGCAGCGGCGTCGACATCGACGCGCCGTTTGACGCCGTCGTCGAGTTTCGCGACGGGCAGGCGTCGTGTGCCCGCTCATTCTTCGATCGGGATGCAGCCCTCCAGGCCGTGGGGCTGGAGGAGTAGGCGGAAGGGGGGGGATTCGAACCCCCGAGACGGGGTTCGCCCGTCCAACGGTTTTCAAGGCTTGCGCGGATTCGGCCGTATCGCCCAGGATCATTGGCGATATGTGGGCTCGCGAGGGGGTGCGCGACAGTCCGTGCGACAGTTGCGGCCCACGCGCCACGGCGACCCAGCAAACGTGGCGCGCGAAAATACGGCCGATCCGAGAGGCGGCGTATCTTGCCGAGCCGCAGGGGGTCGAGAGCTTCTTTTTCGCGTTCTAGCTGACTGGCAGGTCGGTAGGGCACCGGCTCTCCCTTTGCGGGGCAATGCGGAAGCAGCCGGCCGTCCACGCCGGACGCCTGGGTTTCGTCCAGAGCGGCAGTCTCCGGAGGGTCGCGAGGCTGTCCTGGTTCGCCGGTGAAGCGGGCGTCTACGGCCGGCCCGGGGCTAGAGCTCGCCCGGCTCCGCCGGCGGGGAGGGGTTGAGCACGACGGCTGGGTGCACGACCTCGGTGGCCGGCACCTGGTCCGCACGGTTAGGTGGGGCGCCCTGACCGAGCGTCGCTTTGCGCTGCCGAGTGGCCTGGAGGTCGAAGTCGGCGTGGGATCACCGGCGTGGGCCACGGTTCAGCCGCTTGATGCTGGCATGCGCGAGGTGGCATCGGGCGGGTTGCGCGCCGTGTATGACCCGCAGCTCCTGCTCGCAGGGCTGCTCGCTGCCTGCTCGCAAGCGTCCGGCCCGGGGGGGTAGGCTGGGCCCGTGGCCACGATCGATGACGAGCTCCTCCAGGAGGCGCAGCGGCTGATCACCGCGCGGACCGACGGGCGCTACCACACGACAGCGGCCGCCGCCCGCGCCGGCGACGGCTCGATCGTGACCGGGGTGAACGTCTTTCACTTCACCGGCGGCCCATGCGTCGAGCTTGTGGTGATCGGCACCGCTGCGGCGCAGGGCGCAGGCGCGCTGACCCAGATCGTCGCCGTGGCCGATGAGGGCCGCGGCATCCTCGCTCCCTGCGGGCGATGCCGCCAAGTGCTGGTGGACCTCTTTCCAGCGATCCAGGTCGTCATCTGGACCGGCTCGGAGGCCCGGGCCGTTCCGATCGCTGATCTGCTGCCCTGGCCCAACGCGTGGAACCCAGACGTCGGCACGGTGCCGTTTCACGAGTAGATCGCCGCGAACGGCCCGGTGGTGTGGGTTGCGATCGCGTCGACGCGATCGGCTTGGCAGGATGCGGTGATGTTTACCGTCCAGCAGCGCGATTCGCTACCTGCCAGCACCATGTACCGGAACAGCTGCGCGCCAGGGTCGCGGCCGTCGGCGCATTCGCCGCCATCGCCGCATTTCCGATCGGCGCCATCGCCATGGGCCTCCTCACCGAGGGCATCGCGATCAGGACGCTGCTCCTCGCAGCCGCAGGCGTCGGGATCACCGCCCCTGCCGCGATGCTCACCATGACCTCAGCCCGCGATCTGACAAATCCCGCAGGGTCGCCCTCGCACTAGCGGCGACACCCTCGCGTATCGAACGACGGGCGGCATGCGTCCGGCCGGGCTCGCTGTTCCGCATCGACGACAAAGCAGTGACGCGCGCCCGCGACGCCCGCGCTGCCGCATTGGACGACGAGCAGCACTGGCCGACGATGAGGGCATCGCTATCGCTTTGCGCAAGAAAGAGCAGGGCGACCCACAGGGCCATTTCGAGCCCCTCCCCTTCCTAACACGCTCAGACCGCCGGGGGAGAGAAGATATGGGGTCGGCCAACCGGATTAGTCGTGACACGGGGTGGCCCTTCGGGTGGGGGTTGCCTCAAGTAGTGCCGCGAACTCCGAGGCTTCTCACGAACCTCAGCAGGTATCCGTCAGGGTCGCCGACAACGAACTGCCTGCTCCCCTCCTCGCCCCGGTCAGTGCCGTACCAGCGGTCCTCAATCGGGACGACGATGTCGTATCGCTCGCATCGCTGGTAGAGGATCTCCACGTCATCGACTTCCACCTGGAGATTCACGCCCCGGCCAAAGGGATGCTCCAGGGCGGCCGTGCGGAATCTGCGCCCCGGACCGTCGGCTTCCTGCAGCATCAGCTCGGCGGCCCCCCGCTCTAGGTAGGCGAACCGCTCAGAGGGCCTGGAGTACCGCACGCCAAACCCGCATCCCGACAGATAGAACGCCAGAGAGGCATCCAGGTCGGATACATCAAGCTCGGGAACTAGCGCGCCCATCGTGACGATGCAGGATACGCCGCCAGCGTTTCTACTCCGGGGGCAGGGCTGGAACTCCCCCGCGACCCGTCGCGATCGAGACTGTCGGTATGGACGAAACCCAGGCGTCTCGCCCGGTGGTCCCGAGACGCTCGCTTCCCCGGGGCTAAGCAGCAGTCCGCCGGGCCGGCGTTCGGACGAGCGCTTGTCGTCCGAACCGGTCGCCTGAACTGGCCAGGCGCAGGCGACCGCTTCCGGGCAGGACGAGGCGCGCCTGGCACGATGTGGACGAACCAGAAGACTCGCCGCCGCTGTCAACGTCGACTGGGTGCGCTCCACGATCTGCGGCCCGCACGCGGGACGCTGAGCTGGCCGCCGCTGTGTTCGGCCGAGACGACAACCTCGTGGGAGCGGGCTGTCGCGAAGGCGTAGCCTCTACGCATGAGCACTGACATCGCCAAGCTCACTCGTCGCGTAGCGGCCCTTGAAGACGCCGTATCCATCCTGGTGAGTCACCTTGAAATAGAGGACAAGGTCGCGGACGATCGGATCGGGCACCGCGATGTAGCAGGTCAGCGTACTGCCGAAAGGAACAAGGCGATGGATGACGCGACGCACGCGGCCCATGAAGTCGACCAACACCCCGGCCGTCGCTGAGGTACCACTTGAGGTACCAATCTGAGCGAATCTCAGGTGATCTCAG
>DAIRTT010000032.1:0-19370 GCA_036803745.1 Solirubrobacteraceae bacterium
AGGCGGGCGCCCCAGCGCCTACAGGGCTTTGTCGACCGCGTCGAGCAGGCGGTCGGTGGCGGGCGTCGATTGGAGCGCGACACGGACGTGCTGGGGCTCGCCGAGGGCGTCGCCGGCGGCGACGAGGATGCCGGCGCGCGCAAGACGAGCGGCGAGCTCGGCGCCCTCGACGGCGGGATGGGCGGCCCAGACGAAGTTGGCCTGCGATTCGCTGACCTCGAAACCCCGCTCGCGTAGGCCGTCGATCACGCGCGGGCGCTCTACGCAGATGGCCTTGACGCGGCGTTCGACGATCTCCGAGCAGGTGCGCAGGGCCTCGAGGGCGCCGGCCTGGGAGACCTCCGAGACGCCGAGGTCCGGCTCGAGCTCGCTGAGCAGATCCTCCGAGCCGAGCCCGCCGACGGCGTAGCCGACGCGCAGGCCTGCGAGACCCCAGGCCTTTGAGAACGTGCGGAAGACGAGCAGACGCGGGTGGCGCTCGAGCAGGGCCAGAGAGGAGGTGTGGGGCTGCGCGTCTGAGAACTCGACGAGCGCCTCGTCGAGCAGGACGGCGACGCCCTCGGGTAGGGCCGCGAGCAGGCGCTCGAGCTCACCCGTGGCGAGCAGCTCGCCGGTCGGGTCGTTGGGGCTGGCGATCGCGATCACGCGGACGCCGGGCTCGCGCGAGGCCTCGATGAGCGCGTCAACCCCACCGGGGACCCGCACTGCCTGGCCGTGGGCGCGGCGGGCCATGAGCGGATAGAGGGGGTAGGAGGGCCAGGCGGTGAGCAGCTTCTGGCCGGGCTCGATCAGCGCGCGCGTGGCGGCGCCGAGGAGTTCGGCGGCGCCATTGCCGAGGATCAGGCGGCCCGGGGTGACGCCGTGGCGCTCGGCGAGCAGGCTGCGCAGGTCGGTGCCGGCGAGGTGCGGGTAACGGTGCATCCCGCGACGGGCGATGTAGGTGATCGCGTTGACGATCCGGGGATGCGGCAGCTCGGGCCAGGTCGTGTGTGAGAGGTCGAGTGTCTCGACACGGGTCAGCGCCTTGCGCTTGCGCTCGGCGGCGGCCTCGCGCAGCCCCTCGTTGACCTCCTCCTCGGACATCCCTTCGAACTGGCGGTAGTAGTCGAGCAGGCCCATGGCTATGGCCCCGTTCTAGCAGCGAATCCTGATCGTGGCCCGGGTGCAGCGGGGGGCGCGGAGGCGGGTGCCTCTCACACGCCTCCGTTGCCCGAGAAGGTGCTCGAGCCGGGCCCGTGGATGACGAGGAACCAGATGGCGAAGACGATTCCGCAGACGGCCGCGGTGACCGCGAAGATACGCCCGAGGACGCCGCTGCGCTGATCGTGGCCGGCGGCTCGGCGGATGAGGATCCAGGTGTTGTCCATGCGGCGCAGGATCGCGAGGGCGCCGAACAGCAGGACGAACAGCCCGACGAACGAGACGAGGATGCCGATGCCGACGCTGCCCGAGAGATAGTCGGCCTGGGAGCCGAGCCACAGGCAGGCGAGCGGGATGGGGCCCCAGCAGAGCAAGCAGAGAAGGGTGATGCCGGCGAGCAGCATGTTTGCAAAGGAGCCGTCTACGCGCTGGCGCATCTCGCCGCCGCGTTGGGGGAGGGCGCGGAAGCGGACAGGTGCCGTCCCGGGCCGCCGGCCGACGAACAGGCCGCCGTTATCTGATGGGTCGCTGCGCATCCTCACCCATGTTCGCAGCTATGGGGTCGCGGGCGGGTCAGCCGGCGTAGAGCGAGTCGAAGATGCCTGCGTATTTCTCGTTGACGACGTTGCGCTTGACCTTGAGCGTGGGCGTGAGCTCGCCGGTCGGCTGAGAGAGATCGTGGTCGAGGATGGCGAACTTCTTGACCTGCTCGACCTGGGCGTATTTGTCGTTGACGCGATCGATCTCGGTCTGGATCAGCTCGTGGATGGCAGGCGCGCGCGACAGCGCGGCGACGTCCTCGGGCAGCCCGTGCTCGCGGGCATAGATCGGGATCTCTTCCTCGTCGAGAGCGATGAGGATGACCGGGTAGGGACGCTGGTCGCCGTGCATGACGGCCTGTGAGATCCAGCGGCACTGCTTGAGGTCGTTCTCGATGTTGGCGGGGGTGAGGTTCTTGCCGCCGGCGGTGATGATGATGTCCTTCTTGCGCCCGGTGATCGACAGGTAGCCCTCGTCATCGATCGAGCCGAGGTCGCCGGTGTGCAGCCAGCCCTCCTCGACGGCGCCGAAGCTGGTCGAGGCGCGGTTGTGGTAGCCGTCGAAGATGTTGGGGCCTTTGATCAGGATCTCGCCGTCGTCTGCGATCTTGAGCTCGACGCCCGGTAGAGCCCGCCCGACGGTGCCGAACTTGTGGTGTTCGAGGGTCGAGAAGGTGGCGGCGGTGGAGGTCTCGGTCATGCCGTAGCCCTCGAGCACCGGCACGCCGCAGGCGAGGAAGAATTCGAGGATCTCCCGCGCGATCGGGGCGGCGCCGCTGGTCGCCTGGCGGACGTCGCCGCCGAAGATGGCGCGGACGTTTTTGAACAGCTCCTCGTCGGCCTTCTCGAACGGCACGCGCAGCTCATCGGGGATCTCCTCGCCGCGGGCCATCATGTTGCGGACCTTGACGCCGAGCGCGATCGCCTTCTCGGCCTGCTCGCGCTCGGCGGCCGGTTTGGCCTCGATGGCGCCGTGGGCGAGCGTGTAGATCTTCTCGAACACGCGCGGCACGGATGGGAGGTAGGTCGGTTTCACCTCCATGAGCTCTGGAACGATCTGCTTGGTGTCGCCGCCGAAGTAGGCGAGCGTGCTGCCGAGGTCAAACGTTGCGAGCTGGATGAGCAGGGCGAAGGAGTGGGCGAGCGGCAGGTAGAGGTAGACGATCTCGTCTTCGTGGATGCCGCCGGCGGTCCGGAGCATGAACATCATGGCGCTGTAGTTGCCGTGCGTGAGCACGCAGCCCTTGGGCGGACCGGTGGTGCCGGAGGTGTAGATGAACGTGAAGGGGTCCTCGGGCTTGACGGCCGCGCGGCGGGCGTCAAGCTCCTCGATCGAGCGGCTCTTCCCGCGCTCGCGGACCTCATCGAGCGTGATGGCATCGAGCGGGCGCTCGGCTGCGCTGCCGTTGGCGGACTTGCCGGCGGGCGGGTCCATGACGATGACGGTGCGGACGTCGGGGATCTGCTCGCGGATCGCGACGACCTTGGCGAGCTGCTCGTCGTCCTCGCAGATGATCGCGCAGGCGCCGGAGTCGGAGATGACCCACAGGCACTCCTCGGGCGAGTTGGTCTGGTAGATCGGCACGACGACGGCGCCGGCCGAGGTGGCGGCCATGTCGGCGTAGGACCAGTCCGGGCGGGTGTTGGCGAGGATGCAGACGCGCTCGCCGGGCTGGATGCCGAGCTCGATGAGGCCTAGGCCGATCTCGTTGACGATGTCAGCGAGCTGCGTGTAGGAGACGTCGTGCCAGGCGCCGTCGCGCTTGTAGCGCACGGCGGTGTGCTCGGCGTGCTCGGCGGCCGAGCGGGGGATCAGGTCGGCAATCGTCCGTGTCCCCGTCGTCGACGCCGTGGCCGTGGCCGTGGTGGCCTCCATCAGAACTCCCTCCTCGAGAACGGCAAGTTGACGCTTGATCTTAGAGAGTGGCGAGGGCTTTGGCAGCCGCCGGCGCTCAGACCGGATTGGGCACGTCGAGGAAGATGTGGCGCAGCTCGAAGCGCTCGGCCAGAAGCTCTCCGAGATGCCTGATGCCAAATGTCTCGGTGGCGTAGTGACCGGCCGCGATCAGATGCACTCCCGCCTCGCGCGAGTCGGCCATCGAGCGCTCCGCGATTTCCCCGGTGAGCAGTGCGTCGGCGCCAGCGGCGCGGGCGTCGTCGAGGAAGTCGGCGCCGGCTCCAGAGACGACTGCCAGGCGCCTGACGCGCTCGGGCCCCGAGTCGAACGCGAGCGGATCGCGCGCCGTGAGCGCGCGGACCGACGCGAGCAGATCGGCGAAGGGCATGCCGTCGCCGGGCAGCTCGGCGATGAAGCCGATCGCGCGACCCAGGTGCTCGGCGAACGGCTCGATCCGCTTGGCGCCGAGCGCGCGGGCGATGAGCGCGTTGTTGCCGACCTCGGGGTGGGCGTCGAGGGGCAGGTGGTAGGCGGCGAGCGCGATGTCGGCGTCGAACAGCAGCCGCAGCCGGAGTGCGAGTCCTCCGTCGATTGCCCGCACACCGGGGCCCCAGAAGATCCCGTGATGGACGAGCAGAAGATCGGCGTTCTCGGCGGCCGCAAGACGGAACAGCTCGGCGTTGGCGGAGACTCCGGTCGCGATCGTGGTGACGAGCTCCGCGCCCGGCACCTGAAGCCCGTTGACACAGTGGTCCTCGAAGGCAGCCGCGTCGAGCAGCCGCTCGCACTCGGCCAGGATGTCGTCGATCGGGGCGGGCATCCGGCGAAGATAGCGCCCCCGCCGGTGTGTGATACTGACGCGGACATCGGGGCGTGGCGCAGCCTGGTAGCGCGCACCGTTCGGGTCGGTGAGGTCCCGAGTTCGAATCTCGGCGCCCCGATATCAAAGAGCCCCGCGCAGGCGGGGCTTTTTGCTTAGCGAACCACCTTGATGACGCCGCGCATGAACGCGTGGAAGCTGCAGTGATAGGCGAATGTGCCGACCTGCGAGAGCTTGATGTGTGCCGCCTGGCCCGGCTGCAGAGCGCCGCTGTCAAATCCGCCCGGTGTGTCCGCGGTTGCGGTGTGCTCGGAGCTGTCCTTGTTGGTCACGACCACGGTACGATCGGCTTCATACGCATGCGGTGTATACGCGATGGTCGGTGCGACGGATCTCTCTCGGTGCCCGATGACACCGAGAGAGAGGCGCTTACAGCACTGTCTGCTCATCGAGGAGCGTCTCGAGGATCGCCATCGCGACCTCGGCCCGCTCCAGCAGCGAGGGCCGGTGGACGAACTCGTCAGGCGAGTGAGCGTGCCCGCCGCGCGGCCCGAGGCCGTCGACCGTGACGGGGACCGTCGAGGCGAGGTGGCTCGCGTCGCTGGCCCCGCCGCGCCCGACACCGATGATCGGGCGACCGAGACGGACGCCGGCGGCCTCGAGCACCGGAGCAGTCGCGGCTCGGCTGTTCATGCCGGGCCAGCAGCGAACGAGCTCGATGTCGATGCTCGCTCCACGGGAGCTTGCGGGGATCGCTTCGATGACGCGGTCGAAGGACGTCTCGGATGCCGCCCGTACGTCGATGTGCAGTTGGCCCTCGGCCGGCACGACGTTGATCGCCCCGCCCGAGCTGATCCTGCTCGGCACGACGCTCAGCTCGAGATCTCCGCGCGGGTTGTGGAGAGCGGCGGCCGCGAGAGCAGCGTCGGCGAGGGCAAGCAGGGCGTTGGCGCCGGCATCGGGGTTCGAGCCGGCGTGCGCGGCGCGGCCACGGGCGCTCACCTGGAGGGTGCCGGCGGCCTTGCGCCGGACGACGACGCCCTCCTCACCGGCGGCGGTCCGCTCGCCGGCCTCGAAGCACAGACAGGCGTCGTAGCCGGCGAAACGCTCGGCATGGGCGAACGGCCGCAGGCGCCACTCCTCATCGACGACCAGCAGGACGGCCAGCTCGGCGAACGACTCCCTACGCACGGCCGCGGCGCGCGCGACGCCAAGGGCCAGCGCGACGCCGCCCTTCATGTCGACACTGCCCGATCCGGTCCAGCGATCGCCCTCTCGGGTCAGCGGCAGGTGATCGGCGTGGGCGATCACGGTGTCGACGTGGCCGAGCAGCAGGATCCGGCGTCGGCCGCTGCCGGGCACTCGGGCGATCATGTCCTGGGCGTGGCCAGGGGAGGAGCAGGGAACACGCTCGATGACCGCGGCGTCCGGGAGGCGTTCGGCGCACAGCTCGAGGGCGGCGTCGGCGGCGGCGATGTCGCCCGACGGGCTGGAGATCGCGACGAGGGCCTCGGTGTCGGCTTCGGCGCCCCGTGCGATCGCCTCGACGGTCGCACGTCGGTCCGAGCTCTCGGGTGCGCTCTGCAGAGATGCCACGGCGAGTCAGACTAGACGCCGGGAGGATCACCGCGGACGAGAGGCGGTCGTCTCGAGGTCGAACGGCCGCACCCCGATGACGACGAGCAGGCCGACCATGCACACGATCGCGACGGCCTCCAGCGAGGAGCGGCCCTGCTCGCTCCAGTAGACGTCCTCCATTCGCGTCCAGAGGGCGAACTCGTCGAGCGTGAGGCCGGCGCCCGTGCCGAATATGCCCGCCACGATGCCGCCCCACGGCTCGTGCAGGTGCAGTCCGATGCCGACGAAGCCGCTGCCGAGCATCAGGACGGACCGGCCGGGCGTCTGGCCGCAAGCTCAACTAGACGCAATAGCATCAGGCGCAGTGTCGAGGAACCGAGCAGCCGCGTGAGCCCCGAGCAGATCTGCTCGCACCTCGACCAGATCGCGGTCTCGGAGGTGCCGAGCCGGGCCGAGGTGCCCGGCTGTGAGGAGTGCCTGAAGTCCGGCGGGCGCTGGGTTCACCTGCGCATCTGCCGCACGTGCGGCAAGGTCGGCTGCTGCGATTCCTCGCCCAACCGCCACGCCTCGGTGCATGCGCTCGCCGAGTCCCACCCGATTATGAGCTCGATCGAGCCCGGCGAGGGCTGGTCGTGGTGCGCGGTCGATGAGGTCGCCTTCGAACTCGGCTAGGAGCCGGCGTCAGCGTGAGCTGGGGGCGTGGCCTGCTCGGAAGTGGCATCGAAGCGGGTTTGGGGGTTGAGGCTCGTCTGCCAGATGCGCACGTAGGGGATCAGCCAGCGTGCTGCTTCGGCGAAACCCTCGCCGCGGAGCGTGTACAGGCGCCGCTGCCCGTCGACGCGGCACTCGACCATGCCGGCATCCCTGAGGATGCGCAGGTGGCGCGAGGTGTTGGGCTGGCTGAGACCGGTCAGCGCGACGATGTCACCGACGGCCTGTTGTCCGCCGAGCAGATGGTCGAGTATCTGTCTGCGGGCCGGCTCGGCGAGCACCTCGAAGCCTGAGTCCATGGCCCGTTATCTAACCAGACAATTATATATTTATCAAGAGATATAGGGGTCGCGCTGTCGAGGCGCGACGGCGCGGTTCGTCTCATGGGCGAAAATCAACCGCAAAGGAGTGAGCGAGATGACCTACCTGCTGCAGATCTTCACGGCACCGTCGATGGACAGTTGGAACAGCCTCTCCCAGGCCGAGCAGAACAGCATCTTCGAGGAGTACGTGGCGATCTCGAACGCGCCGGGCGTGACGGGTGGACATCAGCTCCAGCCGATCGAGACGGCGACGACCGTGCGGGTCGAGAACGGACAGACCCTGACGACCGATGGCCCGTTCCCCGAGACCAAGGAGGCGCTCGGCGGCTACTACCTGCTCGAGGCGCCCGACCTCGACGCGGCGATCGAGATGGCGGCGCGCATCCCGGCGGCGCGACTGGGCGGCGCGATCGAGGTTCGTCCGGTGGTGGAGCACTGATCGAGCAGGTCTTCCGCGAGCAGTGGGGCCGCGTCCTCGCGACGCTGGTGGGGCTCCTCGGCGACTTCGACCTCGCCGAGGAGGCCGCGCAGGAAGCGTTCGCCTCGGCGGCGGAGCGCTGGCCCCGCGATGGCCGGCCGGAGAACCCGCGCGCCTGGCTGATCGCGACGGCGCGCAACCGCGCGGTCGATCGCATTCGCCGGCAGCGGACGCTCGCGGCCAAGACGCATCTGCTCGAGGTACCGGCTGCTGTGGAGGTCGACGACATCGACGAGAGCGGGTTTCGCGACGAGCGCCTGGAGCTGATCTTCACGTGCTGCCACCCGGCCCTCTCGCTCGAGGCCCAGGTGGCGCTGACGCTGCGGTCGCTCGGCGGCCTCTCGACCGCGGAGATCGCGAGCGCCTTCCTCGTGTCCGAGACGACGATGGCCCAGCGCCTGGTCCGGGCCAAGCGCAAGATCACCGACGCCGGGATCCCGTTCCGGATCCCGGCTGCTCACGTGCTGCCCGACCGGCTGAGCGCGGTCCTGGCTGTCGTGTACCTGATCTTCAACGAGGGCTATGACGGGCGCGGGAGCCTGTCGGGCGAGGCGATCCGCCTGGGGGCCTCGCTGGCGGAGCTGATGCCCGACGAGTCCGAGGTCTTCGGCCTGCTCGCGCTGATGCTGCTTAACGACTCCCGCCGAGCGGCGCGGGTGCGCGATGGCGAGATCGTCCTGCTTGCCGATCAGGATCGCGCCCTCTGGGACCGCGCCCAGATCGACGCCGGCCGCGCGGCGCTCGAGCGGGCGCGGGCGCTCCACGGCACGGGTCCCTACGCCGTCCAGGCCGAGATCGCCGCGCTGCATGCCGAGGACGAGCGCGACTGGCAGCGGATCGCGACGCTCTACGACGAGCTGGTGAGGCTGACCGGCTCGCCGGTCGTCGAGCTCAATCGCGCGGTGGCCCTGGCCGAGGCGGGCGGGCCGCAGCAGGGCCTCGACGCCGTCGAGCGGATCGATCTCGACTCCTATCACTACCTGCACGCCGCGCGCGCCGACTTCCTGCGCAGGCTGGGGCGGCGCGAGGAGGCGCGCGCCGCCTACGCGCGGGCGCTCGAGCTCGCGCGCCACGAGCCCGAGCGGAGCTTCCTGAGGCGGCGGTTGCGAGAGGTGTGAGGGGAGCGGCGGGCGCGGGTCAGTCGGGCGCTGCGACGGTCTGCAGGTGGTCGGACAGGCCGGTCACGCTGAGCAGCCGCTCGACCTGCTCGGAGCCGCGGGTGACCGCCAGCTCCTGTCCGCGCTCGCGGCAGCGGTTGCGGGCGGCGAGGATGATGCGCAGGCCGGTTGAGTCGACGAACTGCAGGCGGCGCAGATCGAGGACAACCATCTCCGGCGCGGCCAGGTGAGCGTCCTCCAAGGCGCTCTGAAGCAGCGGCGCGCTGGCCATGTCGAGTTCGCCATCCAAGGACAGGACGACTCGGTCGACCTCCCGTGCCACCTCAATTCGAAGCTGCTCCTGTTCCCCCATCTAGAGACCATTCTACCCCACGGTTCCCGCGGCGCGCGCAGTTTGCCTCTTACGCACGCACGCGCAGTCCCATCAGGGCGATGTCGTCTCTCGGTCTGCCGTCGGCGCGCTCGACGGCGGCGCGCTCGATGCTTCCCAGCAGGCTCGCCAGGTCCATCGTGGGCGCCGGGGAGCACAGCTCGAGGACCCGTTGCTCGCCGAGGCGCAGGCCCGTAGGACCGGCCTCCGGAAGGCCGTCGGTGTAGAGCACGAGCGTCTCGCCCGGCAGGAGCTCCGCAGGCACCTCGGTGATGAGGACCGGATCGATGACCCCGAGGAGGGTGCCGTGCTCGCCGAGCAGCCGCGCGCTGCCGTCGGCCGAGACGAGCACCGGCTGCGGGTGCCCGGCCAGAGCGACCGAGAGCCGGGCCCCGCCCTCGTCTGGCTCGACCGCGATCAGGCAGGCGGTGCACATATCGGCTCCGGCGCTCTGTCGGCTGAGCGCCTGGTGGAGGGTCTGAAGCATCGCGGTCGGCTGCTGGCCGAGCATCGCGGCGGTCCTCAGGGTGTGTCGGGCGAGCGCCGTAACCCCGGCCGCCCGCGGACCCTTACCGCAGACGTCGCCGATGGCGAGCATCCAGCGTCCGCTTCGGTACGCGAAGACGTCATAGAAGTCGCCGCCAACGTCGTTGAGCTCGCCGGCGGCGCGGTAGAGGGCCTCGATCTCCAGGCCCTCCATGGCGGGCAGCGAGTCGGGCAGCAGGGCCGCCTGGAGGATGTCGGCGATGTGCGTGCGCTCCGTGTACAGGCGCGCGCTTTCGACGGCCGTGCCGGCGCGCCGCCCGAGGCGCTCTGCGAGCGCCAGGTCCGCCCGGGAGAGCCGCCTACGCGACTCGGCCGTGGCGAGCGTGAGCGCACCGATCGTGCGCGAGGGTGCGGCCAGCGGGACAATCGCAACGGCCCTCATGCCGATGCTGCGCAGGAGCCGGAGGTGCTCCTCGTCACGCGCGTGGGCGGCGAGGGCCGTCTCAGGGATGTCGGCATGCAGGCGCGGCGTCCCGGTCCTGATTACCTCCGGCACTCCCGTGTGTTCCTCCATCGATGGGCGGAAGCCCTCAGAGAGGCGTACGGCCAGCGCGAGCCTGGCCGGATCGCGGTGGTGGACGGCGACGCGCTCGATCTGGCCGTCCTCGTCGAGCAGGTCGACCGCGCACCAGTCGGCGATCTGCGGGACCGCCAGCTCGACGATCCGCTGGAGGGTCGCCGCGTAGTCCATCGAGGAGGCGAGCACCCGGCTGGCCTCGGCCATGAACGTCTCAGCGAGCTGTGCCCGCTTGACCTCGGTGATGTCCTCATAGACGTTGACCGAGAAGACCGTCTCGCTGGTGCCCGGGTCAGCCACGGGCGAGGAGCGCGCGACGAGCCAGCGCTCCTCTCCGGTCTCGCGCACGATGTTGCGCACGACCAGTGGGGCCGCGTCGCCGCCCTCGAAGACGCGGCTCCTGGGCATGTGCTCCGCGCCGAGCTCGTGGCCGTCTTCGTCGAGGACGAGGAAGCGCTCCATGATCTCCCGTGTGCTCGCCCCAACGAGCTCAGCGGGGTGCTCGGCGCCGAGCAGCTCGGCGGCCGCCTGGTTGGCGAAGACGATGCGCTCGTCGGCATCGGTGAGTGTGATCGCCTCGGCGATGTTGACGAGGATCGCCTCGAGCCGCTGCTCGACCCGGCGCACCTCGGAATAGAGGCGGGCGTTGTCGATCGCCAGCGCCGCGCGCCGTGCGAGCTCGGAGACGACCTCGAGATCATCGGCACGGTAGGGCCGGCTGCTCCCGAGACGCAGAACCGAGAGCGCGCCGAGCGTTCGGCTGCGCGCGAGTAGCGGCGCCACCACGGCCGAGCGGTAGCGGCTGTCGATCATGAACCTGGCGTGCTCGGCGCCATCGGCGAACGAGCGCATCTGCTCGCCGGTCATCTCCTCGCGCAGCTCCGGCTCACCGCTGCGGATCACGCGCGCGACGGGATGCTCGCCTCCCGGGTCAAGGCTCTGGCGCTCGCGCAGGCCGGCCAGCTCGTGGGCCACGCTCTCCTGGGCGGCGGCGACCGCCACCTGGCGGATCGATCCGTCGTTCTCGAGCAGGTCAATCACGCACAGGTCAGCGAGCCGCGGGACCGTGAGCTGCGCGACGCGCCCGAGCGTCGTGTGCAGGTCGAGTGACTCGGCCAACACGGCACCCGCGTCGAGGAGCAGCTCGACGCCGATGTCCTCGTCGGCCCCTCGCCGCTCACCCGTCACCGGAGCCGGCCGCATCGCGTTACTTGCGCCCGCGCGTCGGATAGAGGCGCGGTGCCGCCTCACGCGAGGTTCTTCTGGACCCTGACAGTCGTTCCCTTGGGCGAGGAGCGGATCTGGACCAGATCGCAGAGCTGGTGCACGAGCCAGATGCCGCGCCCGGAGTGCTCCTCGGGCATCGGACGCTCGCGGCCGATCAACGGGTCCGCGATGTGCCCCGCGTCACGCACCTCGCACAGGAGCGCGGACTGCTCGCGCCACAGTGCCAGGAGTCCGCTGCCACCGCCGTAGCGGACGCTGTTGGTCGCAAGCTCGTTGACTGCCAGGACGAGTTCGTCTGTAGCGTCTGATGCGAGGCGCTCCTCGGCGGCCCACTGGGAGAGCAGGCGCCGAAGCATGCCGAGATCCTCGCCGGTGAATGCCATCTCGCGCACCTCGGGCGGGGGTGGGGGGAACTCGCCGTCGAGCGCGCCGGCACTGCCGTCATCGCTGTACGCGTCGTTGATGCGGGTGGCCCGCTCGTCGGTCACGATGGGGTGGCTGCGCCGGGCAGCTTCGATGACGTGGTCGTCCAGGTCGTCGAGGTCATATGGACAAACGAGCCGCCACGACCCTCCACCGTCGAAGGCCGCGTTGAGCAACGCCTCATGACGGTAACACTCGGTCAACTCGGCTTGGCTGCGCGAAGGCCATAGTGGTTCGCCAATGCCAAGCGGTGCGGCGCTCGTGCCAGTCTGATTGGCGAGGAAATCGCGCCACGCGGAGATGATGCGACCGGGATTGCCTGGCGACGCGCGCCGCGTCGCCGGATGCCACGAATGCGACGTTATCAGCGGCCGTACCAGCGTCGACGCCCGCCCTCGGGCAGTCCGCCGACGAAGAAGCCGATCAGCCAGAGCAGCAGCGCGAAGATGAGCACGTACCAGAGCACGTTCGCCGCGAAACCGAGGCCGCCGAAGATCGCAAGTATCACTACCAGGGCAATGAGAGCCACGGTCGGCTTCCTGCGCATCCTTCTTCCCCGACGACGGACGCGCGGAACCGCACGGGAAGAGCCGGGTGTTTAGAGCGAGACAGAAGCGGGCATCCCATCTAGTGCCAGTTAGTCGCCCTCGTGGGCGGCGGTCACGAGCCCCCCGTGGCCGTCGTCCCTTGGGTGCGGCTGCTCGTCATGCCGGCCGGTTGCCCTTCGCAGCCCGGCGCCATGTCGGAGAGACCATGAGCTTGCACGGGCCCACGCCAGGAGAGCCGCGGGCCGTGATCCGAATCGATGGCGGGGCGGGAAGCGAGGGAGGAGAGGGTGCATCGAGACATGGCCGTCCTGTCAGCAGACACCGCGGGCAAGCTTCGGAGCGAGCGAGGCCGGTTGCTAGCGGCGCGACTGTTGCGCACCGCCGCCCTCCCCTCGATCCTCGTCCTCGCCGCGCTCGCGCCCGCCGGCGCGTCAGCGGCCCTCAGCGCCTCCAAGTGGGAAGCCGGCACCTGCAAGCTGGCCAACTGCACCGACGCGGGGCCAACGTCCTCGTTCTACACGCAGGCGGCCGGACACCCGAACTTCGGGATCACCGACTTCGAGTTCAACTTCCGTGAAGTCGGCCTCCTCAAAGCGAAGGAACCGGAAGGGAAAGTCCGCGACGTCCGCGTCGACCTGCCTTCCGGCCTGGCGGTCAACCCCGAAGCGACGACCGAACGCTGCACCGACGCCCAGATCAACGAACTGAACTGCCCGGCTGGCAGTCAGGTCGGCTACGACGAAGCGACGGGGACAGCCGAATTCACCCTCGGCGTCAAATCGACCGTGACGGAAAAGTTTCCGGTCTTCAACATGGTCCGCAAGCCCGGCCAACCGGCGCGTTTCGGCGTCGAGCTCAAGAGCGTCACCCTCGCGCTGGTCGGCCTGCAGAACCACCTGTTCCTCGAAGGCGGCATCAGCTGGCACCACGAACCCGAAACGAGCGAAGACAGCGGCGTGGCCTCGGGCGACTTCCACGAGTTCTTCAAAATCGAAAACATCCCCGCGCAGCCGGAAGTGGTCGAGTCGCGGCTCGTCTTCTGGGGCGTGCCCCAGGAAGAACAGACGGCGCCGACGAGCCCGCCCACCGGCTTCATCACCCTGCCGAGCACCTGCGACAGCAAGCCGATCACGTGGCTGCACGTCGACGCCCAGGAATCACCGGGCAGCTTCCTGGCCTACAAGAACGAAGCCCCGGTGATCGCCACCGGCTGCGGCGCGCTCGCGTTCAACCCGTCGCTTTCGCTCGCCCCCGGCGGCGGCGCGACCCAGAGCGACACGCCCGACGGACCGGCCGTCGACCTGCACATTCCACAGACGACCTTCGAACCGTCCAAGCCGAACTCGCCGGACCTCCAGAGCACCGAAGTCACGCTGCCGGAAGGGATGACGCTCAACCCGTCGGCCGCTCACGGCCTGGAAGGCTGCACGAACGCCGAGATCGGGATCGGCACCGACAACCCGATCGGCTGCCCAGCCGGATCAGTGATCGGCTCGGTCTCGATCAATGCGCCGGGCATCCCCGACAACAGCCTCACGGGCACCCTCTACCTGGGTGCGCCCGAACCGGGACAGGGACCTGAAACGGGGCACGAGTACCGGGTCTTCCTCGCCGCGCTCGCGCCGCAGTACGGTGTCGGCCTGCGCCTCGAAGGACAGGTGCGCGCGAGCAAGGCGACGGGCCGTCTCACGGCAGTCTTCGCCGGCACCCCGCAGGTGCCCTTCGAAGAGTTCCGCCTCCAGTTCAAGGAAGGACCGCGCGCGCCGCTGGCCAACCCGCTCGCCTGCACGGCGGTCGCGCCCTCGGTCAACATCACTCCCTACGGCGGCGAGCCGCCGAAGGCCGCCGCGAGCACAGGCTTCAGCGTGACCGGATGCGGCTCGCCCCTGCCGTTCTCGCTCGTGCAGAGCATCCCCGCCCAGACCCCCCCGCGGGCGGGTGCATACAGCCCCTTCACGCTTGGCATCTCGCGCAAGGACGCCCAGCAGTACCCGTCGCAGATCGCGACCACGCTGCCTGCCGGTCTGCTCGGTGCGATCCCGTCGGTGCCGCTGTGCGGCGAACCGCTCGCCAATCAGGGCAAATGCCCGGCGTCGAGTGAGATCGGCACCGTCACCGTGGCCGCCGGGGCCGGCAGCGAACCGTATTCGTTCACGGGCCACGCCTACCTCACAGGGCCCTACGGCGGCTCGCCGTACGGTCTCTCGATCGTGGTGCCTGCGGTCGCCGGCCCCTACAACCTCGGCAACGTGATCACCCGCGCCGGCGTCGGCGTCGGGCTCTACTCGGGCCGGGTCACGGTCAGCGCGAGCATCCCCACCGTCGTCGAAGGCGTGCCCCTGCGCCTGAAGAGCCTGACGGTCGCGGTCAACCGCCACAACTTCATCTTCAACCCCTCGAGTTGCAACCAGATGGCGACCGAATCGCTGCTCACGTCCACGATGGGCGCCAAGCAGCTGATCTCCAGCCCCTTCCAGGTCGGCTCGTGCGAAGCCCTCGCGTTCAAGCCCGTCCTGGGTGCGCTCGTGAGCGGCAAGACGACCAAAGCGGGTGGCGCCGGCATCCAGGTCGACATCAACCAAGGCGCCCACCAGGCCAACATCCGCCAGGTCATCCTCCAGCTCCCCAAGGCGCTCCCCTCGCGGCTGACGACGCTGCAGAAAGCGTGCACGGCGGCGAGATTCGACACCGGTCCGCCGCCCGGGACGTGCCATGCGACCGGGCTGGTCGGCACCGTCAAGGTCACGACGCCCGTCCTGCCCGGGAAGCTGACCGGGCCGGCCTATCTCGTCTCCCACGGGGGCGGTGCCTTCCCCGATCTGGACCTCGTCCTCCACGGTCCCAACGGGCTCGAGGTCGTGCTCGTCGGGCGCACGAACATCTCCAAGACGGGCATCACGAGCTCGAACTTCGAATCGGTGCCGGACGTCCCGATCACAAACGTCGAGGTCAGTCTGCCGGCAGGCCCGAACTCGGTCCTGACCGGTCTCACGGCGAACGCCAAGCTGTGCGGGAAACGGCTCCTCGCGCCGACGACGCTGGTGGCTCAGTCGGGCGCCCGCATCGTGCGCAACACGCCGCTCGTGCTCACCGGCTGCGGCCTGCGCGTGGTACGCCACCGCGTCAAGCACAAACATGCCCTGATCACGCTCGAAGTCGCCGGCGCCTCGCGCGTGACCGTCTCGGGCTCGGGCGTGCGCGGCACCTCGCGGCGACTGCGCAAGGCGCAGATCTTCACTGTGAGCCTGCCGCTGAGCCGCGCGGGCAAGGCTCGGTTGCGCCGCCATCACCGCAAGGGCATCGTGATCAAGCTCCACATCAGCTACGTGCCCGCGAGCGGCAAGCGCGCGAGCGCGCAGGTCAAGGTCCGCTTCCACTAGCGCCCGGCGCCGGGCGGCGCGAGAGAAGTGGGCGCGGCCCCCCGCGCAGGCGGGCAGTCGCAAGGGACCAGGGGCCTCTAGCGACGCGCGGCAAGATGCAGAGCGAGGATCTCCGAGGCGCCGGCGTGGCTGACCTCGTGTCCGTCGCCGAGCGTTTCGAGCACCGCGCCGAGGCCGTCGGCGGCTGAGCCGGCCCGCAGCGGACCGACGTTCATCTCGAGTACCCGCGGCGCGACGCGGATCCCCACGTTGAGCCGGCTGGTGTCGATCGAGCCCTCGGCGTGGGCGACGAGGGCGTCGGCGAGGAGCTGGGTGTCGGAGATCCGGTCGGTCGAGAAGTAGGCGCGCGCCGCCAGTGCGCAGAGGACCCGCGGGAGCACGGCGTGTGCGACCGAGCCTGGCCCGATCGTGATGGCCATCAGGTCGGCGAGCTCCTCAGGCTCGGTGTCGGGCACGGCCGCCTGCAGCTCGAGCTCCTCGGGCGCCGGTCCGAGGTCGGCGCCCGCCGGCGTGGCGAAGACCATCCGAACCTCCGTGCCGCCGCCGGGCGGCTCGAGGAACTCGACCCGCGTGCTGAGCGCGTGGATCACCGGTAGGCCGATGCCGCCCGGGGCGTTCTCGTCGCGCGGCTCAAGCCGCGGACGGATCCCGCCGCCGTGGTCGCGCACGACGACCTCGAGCCCCTCGCTTCCGGCGCACACCTCGACATCGAGCGGCCCTTTGGCGCCTTCATAGGCGTGCAGCACCACGTTGTTGCACGCCTCGCTGACGGCCGTGCTGATGTCGTTGAGCTCGATCGGGTCGAGCTCGATCGTCTCGGCCAGCCCACTCAGGGTCTGGCGCACGAGGAGGACATTCTCGGGCCGGTTCGAGAGGTTCAGGCGAACATGCGGAATATCAGCCACCGACGACTAGCGGTCGATTTGCGCATACCGGCGTGAGAGCCGCACGAGCCAGCTCTGACGCGGTCCCGGCCGCATTGTCGCTCCTTAGCGCGCCGCTCCGGGCGCCCGCGTGAGGGCCCGCAGCTGATCGAGCGAGCGTCGCAGCAGTCGCGACACCTGCATCTGGGAGATGCCGACACGTTCGGCGATCTCCGTCTGCGTCAGATCCTCGACGAAGCGCATCTTCAGGATCATGCGCTCACGGGGCGGAATGTGCCCGAGAACCGAGGACACCGTCGCGTCGAGCTCGACGAGCTCATACCGCGCGTCGTCGCCGCCGATCGAGTCGCCGTAGGAGGACCCGGCGTCGTCGTCGGCTCCCGGACGCGGCGCGTCGAGGGAGACGGTCTCATATGCCTGGATCGCCTGGAGCGCGTCGATGACCTCCTCGACGTCGAACTCGAGGTACTCGGCGAGCTGGTTGACGGTCGGCGCGTGGCCGCGCTCGTTGGCCATCCGCTCCTGGGCGTCGCGCACCTTCAGCGCGCGCTCCTGGGCACCGCGGGGAACGTGCACGGCCCAGCCGGAATCGCGGAAGTAGCGCCGCATCTCACCGAGGATCGTCGGCACGGCAAAGGACTGGAAGGCGTGGCCGCGTTCGACGTCGTAGCGGTCGAGCGCCTTGAGCAGACCGAGCGAAGCGACCTGCAAGAGGTCTTCGAATGGCTCGGAGGAGCGACCGTAGCGGCGGGCGAGGCTACGGGCGAGCGGCATGAAGCGCCGAACGAGCTGCTCGCGAGCCTCGTGGTCGCCGCGGGTCTGCCAGCGCACGAACAGCTCACGCAGATCCTGGGTAGGGACGGCGTGTGTCGTTGCTGTGTCTAGAGCCACTGCTGACATCTCTGCTCCCTTCCTAGGTCTTGGTGCCTCGGGGGTGAGTGACGCCAGCCACGGCGCAAACCCCCGTCGTGCGCCCGAATTGTACCGATATCTATGTACTCGTGGGGGCTTTACCCGACCTCGGGGCTTCTAAACCGAAGTTGACACGAGCAGCTCGAACCAGTGGTCGAACCAGTGGTTTATCCGGGGTGCGCGCACGGTCCAGCGTCGCCGCTGCCCGGCGCCTGGCGGAGCTCGCCCACAGCGGGAGCTAGGCTCACGTCATGGCCCCCGATCGCGTGCCGAGCATCGCCGAGATCCTGGCGGCGAGGACAGGCGAGGAGATGGCGCTCAACGACCGACACCTCAACCCGCAGATGGGGCGCATCCTGCGCACGCTCGGGTTCGACCGGATCTGGCGTGGAGGGGAGGGAGCACACCTGATCGACGCGGACGGCGAGCGCTACCTGGATCTCTTCGGCGGCTACGGGGTCTTTGCGATCGGCCGCAACCACCCCGTTGCGATCGAGGCGCTCGAGGAGGTCATGGCAGCGCGGACGGGCAACCTGCCGCAACTCGGCGTGACACTTCTCGGCGGCGTGCTGGCCGAGCAGCTCCTGCAACGGGCCCCCGGCAGCGTGGCTGCGATGGTGCCGGCCAACTCGGGCACCGAGGCGGTAGAGGCGGCGATCAAGATCTCGCGGGCGGCGACCGGTCGCCCGCGCATCCTCTATGCCGATCACGCCTTCCACGGCCTGACGCTCGGATCCCTGTCGATCAATGGCAACGTCGAGTTCCGAGAGGGGTTCGGTCCTCTGCTAGCGGGCTGCGATCCGATCCCCTTCGGCGATCTCGATGCCCTCGCCGCGCAGCTGGCGACGGGCGACGTGGCGGCCCTCGTCCTCGAGCCGATCCAGGGCAAGGGCGTCAACCTGCCGCCGCCCGGCTATCTGATCGAGGCGCAGCGGCTGTGCCGGGAGGCGGGGACGCTGTTCGTCTGCGATGAGGTCCAGACCGGCGTCGGGCGCACTGGTCGCTTCCTGGCGCTCGAGCACTGGGGTCTGGAGCCGGACCTGATCTGTCTGGCGAAGGCGCTTTCTGGAGGTCTCGTCCCGATCGGCGCGGTCCTCGTCTCGCGGCCGGCCTTCGACGCCGTCTTCGACGGCATGGAGAGGGCCGTTCGCCACGGCTCGACCTTCGGCGGCAACGATCTCGCCGCCGCGGCCGCCCTCGCGACACTTCGCGTGATCGACGAGGAGGGCCTCCTCGGGCACTCCCGGCGCATGGGTGCGCTGCTGCTCGAGCTGACCGAGCCGCTGGTCGAGCGCTTCGAGACCGTGACCGACGTGCGCGGGCAGGGGCTGATGTGGGCGATCGAGTTTGGCCCCCCCGCCGGCGCGGCCGCCAGGCGACTCTGGGATGCGGTCGAGTCGCGCCAGCCGGGCCTGTTCTCGCAGCTCGTGACCGTGCCGCTCTTCCACGAACACCACATCCTCTGCCAGGTCGCGGGCCACCACATGAACGTCATCAAGGCGCTCCCGGCCCTCACGATCGAGGAGGATGACGTGCGCCGGTTCGCCGAGGCGCTCGAGGCGACAGTCGCGCGCGCCGAGCACTACCCGCGGGCACTCGCCCGCTTCGGGCTGCGCACAGGGATTCGGGCCGCGGGCGTGCGCGGCTGAGCTCGACTCCTGCGGCGCCGACGCGCGGCGCCGAATGCCCGCCGAGCGCTCGCCTATGTGCCCCGTCCCAGGTCCGGTGCTCCAGCGCCGCTAGCCTTGTCCAGCCGTGCTCCTACCCAGAGATGACATCCGCAATGTGGCCATCGTCGCCCACGTCGACCACGGCAAGACGACGCTCGTCGATGCGATGCTGTGGCAGTCGGGTGCCTTCCGGGTCGGCCAGGACGTCGCCACCCGCGTGATGGACTCGATGGATCTGGAGCGCGAGAAGGGCATCACGATCCTCGCCAAGAACACCTCGCTGCGCTAC
>DAIRTT010000033.1:0-19141 GCA_036803745.1 Solirubrobacteraceae bacterium
GGAGGTCTCGAGACAGATCCTGACCTCGAGCCTGACCGCGTCCCAGGCCGTGCTCGGCACGCTCAACGGCCCGAGCTAGAGTGCCCTCATGGGATCATCTCCAGCAGGCCGGCGTCTGATCTCGGCATCGTCGCTGATCGGGTCGCGGCCACCTCACTGTCCGCTCGGCCAGGTTCGCACGCCTAGCTCAAGCGCCCAAGCGCGTCAGTCGATGCATCGGCAGCAATGAAGGGGCGCATCTGGATAGGCCTGGTCGCGGTGATCGCCGCGATCGCGGCGATCGCGGTTCTCTCGGGCGGCGGTGGCGGGAGGGGCGGATCGCTCGACCCGGTCGCGCAGGCCGCCGAGACGACGACGCACGTCGGTGGCGCGCACGTCGCCCTGTCCGGATCGGTGTCGATATCGAGCCTCGCGACTCCGATCACGATCACCGGGCGGGGAGCGTTCAACTTCAAGACCGACGAAGGCGATCTCGAGATGACGATGGGCGGCTTCCCTCCGAGCGTCACCGCGCGGCTCTCGGGCAGGGAACTGAAGATGCGGGAGCTCTTCAAGGCGGGCTCGATCTACATCGGATCGCCGCTCTTCGCCGGGAGCCTCCCGAGGGGCGCCAGCTGGATGCGCCTCGACATCGGACGCGTCCAGCAGGCGATCGGGCTCGATCCCAGCTCGCTCACCAACGGGGGCGCAGATCCGGCCGCCTACCTGCGGTTCCTGAAGGCCTCGGGCGGCAGCTCTCACCTGGTCTCCCACGAGACGCTGCGGGGAGTCTCGACGGCCCACTACAGCGGCACCATCGACCTCCTCAAGGCGCTCGAAGCGCAGCCGTCGAGCGACCGTGCGAAGCTGCGCGCGGCGTTCAGCAAGATCGAGGCCCAGACGGGACTTCGAGAGCTGCCAGTCGGCGTCTGGATCGACTCCCACGGGCTCGTGCGCAAGGTTTCGCTGACGATGTCGGTGGGCGCCGGCGCCCAGCACGGCGATGTCGCCATCAGCGTCGAATACTTCGATTTCGGACCCACCCCGAGCATCAGTGCGCCGCCCGCCTCAGAAGTCTTTGACGCGACCGGGCATTCGCTTCAGAGCCTCTCACCGGGCGGCTGAACCGGCCGCACTGGTCGTCGATTCGCTGATCAGCCACGGAGGTGTCATGCGGGCGGACAAGAAGATCGAGCCGTCGCCGGAGCGGTCGATCGTCGGCCTGGGCGGTCGGCGATCAGACCAAGCTGACCAAAGCCGATTCCGAACGGTCCTCGAAGGGCTTCTTCGAGGAGCTGCAGCGGCGCTTCTATGACCTCGCGAGCGTCATGAGCGCCCCGGCGATCGCCTCGCGCGCAGCCGGATCCGCGATCAGCCCGCTCTCGTCGACTCCTCCGCGCGAGACAGGCAGGCGCAGGCACGCCTCCTCGATGATGCGGGCGTGGACGTAGCCGAGAACCTTGCGCAGGGAGTCGTGGGCGTCGGCGCCCCCGGTGGGGGCGGCACTGCCTGAGACGTTGATCCAGGCGACGCGCTTCTCGTATGTGCTCCCGTCGCCGACGGTCCACTCGAGCAGGTTCTTGAACGATCCGGGCAGGGCGCCGGCGTACTCGGGGGTGCAGATCAGCAGGGCATCGGCGGAATGGACGGCAGCCCTCATCTCGGCGACGGCCTCGGCGATCGGCTCGCCCTCGCGATCGTCGTCGGGGTTGAAGTGGGGGAGGCAAGCCATGCCGTCGTAGGCGACGGTCTCGATCCCTGCGGGCGCGACGCTCGCGGCGGTGCGCAGCGCGGCCGCGTTGGTCGAGCCCTCGCGCAGGCTGCCCGAAAGCAGCAGGATCACGAACGGCTCGCTCACGCCGCCGACCCGGCTCACCGCGGGGTGACGGCCTCGATGTTGTGGCCGTCGGGGTCGATCACGAACGCGGCGTAGTAGCCCTCGGAGTACTCGGCCCTAAGTCCCGGAGGGCCGTTGTCGCGCCCGCCGGCGGCGATCGCGGCGGCGTGGAAGGCGTCGACCTGTTCGCGGCGGTCGGCCGCGAAGGCGACGTGGATGGGCGCGCCGGTCGGGTAGGCGATCGAGATGGCGAAGTTGGGGGCCTCTTCGAGGCCGAACTCGATCTCCATCTCGCCCGCGTGCCAGGCCCCGATCTGGCTGAAGCCGAGCGGCAGGAGCACCTGTTCGTAGAAGTCGCGGCTGCGGGCGAGGTCGCTGACCCCTACGGTCACGTGGTCGATGACGATCCGGCGTCTGGGCATGCTCCGACTCTAGCCCGCGCGCTGCAGGATCCGGGGGGCAGATGTAAGAGACGGTGAAACCGCTGGCTCGAACCGGTCGACTGGCTGCGCATCGATCGGCCCGGCGCCGGTGTTGAGGATGTGACCAGTGACCCGGCCGGCAGTCGCGTTGCGTCCACGACCACGGCGAGTACCCGCCGTTCAGCGGACGCCTGTCCACGTATTCGCTCGTGACGCATCGGCGCGAGAGCTGGAAGCTGCCGCGTTTCAAGGTCGCGGGCGACTCGGAAGGGCGCCCGGGGACCTACGGCTACTCGACGCACACCGCCCGCACAGTCTTCAGGACTGCGACGACCAGGATCGTGACACCGGACGTCGAATCCTCGGCGATCTACACCGCGCCGATCGGTTAGGGCGTGACATTCCGGACGCCCGAGCCCTACCTCACCCCGCCGCCTCGAACAGCTCGACGAGTCGCGCCCGGCTGTAGCGCCACTGCGTCCGGTTGCGCGCATCCCCGGGGTGCAGCGTGTCGAGCAGCGCCAGCCCGCGGATGGTCGAGACGGCGAGCTCGACGAGGCGGTCGAAGTCTGGCTTGCCGGCGATCGCAGGGAACAGACGCCGGGTGACTTCGAGTGTCTGGCGGTCGAGGCGACGCTCGACGGGCACGAGGCGCTCGCGCAGGTCGGGGTCGGTGCGGGCGTGCGACCACAGGTCGAGCGCGGCCTGGAACAGCGGGTTGGCGTAGCTCGCCCACAGCAGATCGAGGCCTTTGACGAGCCGCTCACGGCCCTCGGGCAGCTCCTCTGCGGCGGCCAGCAGCTCGGCGCCACGGCGCTCGGCGAGGCGCTCCATGGCGGCGGCGAGCAGCGCCTGGCGGGTCTGGAAGTGGTGCAGGTGGGCGCCGCGGGAGAGGCCGGCGCGCTCTGCCACGCGGCTGGTCGTCGTGTTGGCGTAGCCGTCCTCGACGAGACAGGCGATCGTGGCGTCGAGCAGGGCGTCGCGGGTGGCGGCGCTGCGCTCGGCCTGGCTGCGGCGCGGGGCGGGCTTGGCGGTCGCGGGCACTGCGCCATCTTAGACATATTTGCGTTCACGCACGAACGTTTGTGTGGTAGCGTGCGCGCCAGTCTTTGACCCGTCTTCACCCCGGACCCGGGCCGCTGGCCGACGGGTCACCTACACAGGAGGTCCGACCGATGGCGACCGACGCACTGGTCTTCGATGCGATCCGCACGCCGCGTGGCAAGGGCAAGTTCAACGGCTCTCTGCACGGCACCAAGCCGGTCGACCTGGTGGTCGGCCTGATGCACGAGACGCTCATCCGCAACGAGAAACTCGACCCCTCGCGCGTCGATGACGTGGTGCTGGGCGTGGTCTCGCCGGTGGGCGACCAGGGCGCCGACATCGCCAAGACGGCCGCGATCAAGGCGGGGCTGCCCGACACCGTGGCCGGCGTCCAGCTCAACCGCTTCTGTGCGTCGGGCCTGGAGGCGGTCAACATCGCCGCCCAGAAGGTCGCATCCGGCTGGGAGGACCTCGTCTTCGCCGGCGGCGTGGAGTCGATGTCGCGCGTGCCGATGGGCTCCGACGGCGGCGCCTGGGCGATGGACCCGGAGACGAACTACGACACCTCCTTCGTGCCCCAGGGCATCAGCGCGGACCTGATCGCGACGATCGAGGAGTTCAGCCGCGAGGACGTCGACTCCTACGCCGCGCGCTCACAGGAGCGCGCGTCGAAGGCCGAGGCCGAGGGCCGCTTCGCGGGCGCGGTCGTCCCCGTCAAGGACCTCAACGAGAACGTGGTGCTCGACCACGAGGAGTTCATCCGCGCGGGCACGACGGTCGAGACGCTCGGCAACCTCAAGCCGTCCTTCGCGGCGATGGGGGAGATGGGCGGCTTCGACTCGGTGGCGCTTCAGAAGTACCACTGGATCGAGAAGATCGAGCACGTCCACACGCCGGGCAACTCCTCGGGGATCGTCGACGGCGCCTCGCTGCTGACGATCGGCAACGAGCAGACGGGCAAGGACCTGGGCCTGACGCCCAAGGCGAGGATCCTGGCGACGGCCGTCTCGGGCGCCGACCCGACGATCATGCTGACCGGCCCTGCGCCGGCCAGCCGCAAGGCGCTGCAGAAGGCGGGCATCACAGTCGAGGAGCTCGACCTGGTGGAGATCAACGAGGCGTTCGCGGCGGTCGTGCTGCGCTTCGTCCGCGACATGGGCCTGGACATGGAGAAAGTCAACGTCAACGGCGGCGCGATCGCCATGGGCCACCCGCTGGGAGCGACCGGCGGGATGATCCTGGGCACGCTCGTCGAAGAGCTGCACCGCACGGGCGGGCGCTACGGGCTGGCGACGCTGTGCGTCGGCGGCGGCATGGGAATCGCGACAGTCGTGGAGGCGATCTGAATGCGAGAGAGCACGACGATCCGCTGGGAGCAGGGCGATGACGGCATCGTCATCCTGACCATGGACGACCCGAACCAGTCGGCCAACACGATGAACGCCGACTACATCGCCTCGATGGGCGCGACGGTCGAGCGCCTGGAGTCAGAGCGCGACTCGATCAAGGGGGTCGTGATCACCTCGGCCAAGAAGACGTTCTTCGCGGGTGGGGACCTCAACGACCTGAAGGCCGTGACGAAGGAGCACGCGGCCGAGTTCGCGGCGGGCATCCGCGAGGTCAAGGGCCAGCTGCGGCGGCTCGAGACGCTGGGCAAGCCGGTCGTCGCCGCGATCAACGGCGCGGCGCTCGGCGGGGGCCTCGAGATCTGCCTGGCGACCCACCACCGCGTGATCGTCGATGACCCGAAGGCCAAGCTCGGCTTCCCCGAGGTCAAGCTCGGGCTGCTCCCGGGCGCCGGCGGCGTGGTGCGGACGGTACGCATGTTCGGGATCGTCAACGCGATGATGGGCCTGCTGATGCAGGGCCAGGAACTGCGTTCTGCCAAGGCTCTGGAGATGGGCCTCGTCGACGAGGTCGTGCCCTCGCGCGAGGATCTGCTGCCGGCGGCTAAGGCGTGGATCGATGCCAACCCAGAGGCCGTGCAGCCGTGGGACGTGAAGGGCTACAAGATGCCCGGCGGCGTGCCGTCGAACCCGAAGCTCGCGCAGAACCTGCCGGCGTTCCCGGCCAACCTGCGCAAGCAGCTCAAGGGCGCCAACTACCCGGCTCCGCACCACATCATGTCGGCGGCGGTCGAGGGCGCGCAGGTCGACTTCGACACGGCGATCGAGATTGAGGGTCGCTACTTCACCGACCTGGCGACGGGTCAGGTGTCCAAGAACATGATCCAGGCGTTCTTCTTCGACCTCCAGCAGGTCGGTGGCGACCGCGGCCGTCCCGAGGAGATCGAGCGCTTCACGTCCAAGAAGGCGGTCGTGCTGGGTGCCGGGATGATGGGCGCGGCGATCGCCTACGTGTGTGCCAAAGCTGGCATCGAGGTCGTTCTCAAGGATGTCTCCCAGGAGGCGGCGGACAAGGGCAAGGCCTACTCGCAGGGCCTGCTCGAGAAGGCGGTCTCGCGCGGCCGCTCCACGCAGGAGCAGGCCGATCAGCTGCTGGCAAGGATCACGGCGACCGACGATCCGTCAGCGGCCGCCGGCGCGGACATGGTGATCGAGGCGGTGTTCGAGGACCCGGCCGTCAAGGCCCAGGTGTTCGCCGAGATCGAGCCGCACCTCGCGCCCGACGCGCTGCTCGGGTCGAACACCTCGACGCTGCCGATCACCGAACTGGCCGAGGGCGTGTCCCGTCCGGCGGACTTCATCGGCCTGCACTTCTTCAGCCCGGTCGACAAGATGCCGCTGCTGGAGATCATCAAGGGTGAGAAGACGAGCGAGGAGACGCTCTACCGCGCGCTGGACGTGGCGAAGCAGATTCGCAAGACGCCGATCGTCGTCAATGACAGCCGCGGCTTCTTCACGAGCCGCGTGATCGGGACGTTCATCAACGAGGGCGTCGGGATGCTGCTGGAGGGCGTGCCGGCGGCGTCGATCGAGCAGGCATCGGGCCAGGCCGGCTATCCGGCCCCGGTGCTGCAGCTGAGCGACGAGCTCAACCTCAACCTGGCCAAGAAGATCCGCGCCGCGACGAAGGCGGCTATCGAGGCCGAAGGCGCCGTCTTCGAGGAGCGTGCCTCCTTCGCGGTCGTCGACCGCCTGCTCGAGGAGGGTCGCGGCGGCAAGCTCGCCGGCGCGGGCTTCTACGACTACGAGGATGGCAAGCGCACCGGGCTGTGGAAGGGACTCAAGGAGATCTTCCCCGAGACCGAGGACCCGGCCTCGATCTCACTCAGGGATCTCGAGGAGCGGATGCTGTTCATCGAGTCGATCGAGACGGTCAAGTGCCTCGACGAGGGTGTCATCGAGACCGTCGCGGACGCCAACATCGGCTCGATCTTCGGCATCGGCTTCCCGGGCTGGACGGGCGGGGTCCTCCAATACATAAATGGATTTGAGGGAGGGGTCGCGGGTTTCGTGGCCCGCGCCCGTGCGCTGGCCGCGGCATACGGCGAGCGCTTCGAGCCCCCGGTCTCGCTCGTCGAGAGGGCCGAGAGCGGCGAGAGCTACAGCGACGAGTCGCTGGCGGTCGCGGCCGCCTGACGCTCAGGCCGCCGCTGTCTGGCCGATCGTGGCGACGTCGATGACGAAGCGGTAGCGCACGGCGCTGTTCTCGACGCGCTCGTAGGCCCCGTCGACCTCGCCCGCGCCGATCAGCTCGATCTGCGGCTTGACGCCGTGCTCGGCGCAGAAGTCGAGCATCTCCTGGGTGTCGGGCAGCCCGCCGATCGCCGAGCCCGCGAGGCTGCGGCGGCTTGAGATGAGCGAGAAGGCGTTGACCTTGGCCGGGTCGGAGGGCGCTCCGACGTTGCAGAGCGTCCCGTCTACGCGCAGCAGCCGCAGGTAGGAGTTGAACTCGAGGTTGGCCGAGACGGTGTTGAGGATGAAGTCGAAGCTCCCCGCCAGCTCCTTGAACGTGCTGCGCTCGGAGGTCGCGTGGTAGGCGGTCGCGCCGAAGCGGATGCCGTCCTCCTTCTTGGAGAGCGTCTGGCTGAGCACCGTCACCTCGGCGCCCATTGCCGCCGCGATCTGAACGCCGACGTGGCCGAGGCCGCCCATGCCGATGACCGCGACCTTGCTGCCGGGCCCGATCTTCCAGTGCTTGAGCGGAACGTATGTCGTGATGCCCGCACACAGCAGCGGCGCCGCGTCCTGCAGCTCGATGCTGTCGGGGATGCGCACGACGAAGCGCTCGCGCACGACGATCTGCTGGCTGTAGCCTCCGTACGTCGGATCGCCGTCGTACTCGCGCCCGTTGTATGTGGGCACGGCCGACTCGACGCAGAACTGCTCCTCCCCGGCCTTGCACTGCTCGCACTCGCCGCAGGAGTCGACCAGGCAGCCGACGCCCACGCGGTCGCCGACCGAGTGGCGCTCGACGCCCGCGCCGACCGCGGCGACGACGCCGGCGATCTCGTGGCCGGGGACCATCGGGAAGATCGAGCCGCCCCACTCGTTCTTGACCTGGTGGATGTCGCTGTGGCAGATGCCGCAGAACTTGATGTCGATGAGCACGTCCTGCTCGCCGAGCTCGCGGCGCTGGATCGTCGTCGTGTCGAAGGGCGCCCCGGCGGAGGAGGCGCTGAGTGCGGGCGTGGCGGTCATTCCTCGATCTCCAGACTGGCGGCGCTCGACCTTCGAGCGTGCCCTCGATTGCGGCGCCGTGAGGACCCTGACAACGCGCCGAGGTCGGAGAGGGTCGCCTTGGGTGCATCCTATCCACGGGGTTGTGATCGCCCGCCGCGAGGAGGCCGGCGGGACCGTCCGTGGGCGGGGTTGGGCGGGCGGGTCGTCCCCTACGAGCTGTCGTCGAGGAGCTCCTCGAGCGTCCGTGCACTGAGCACCGACGTCGGCTGCTCGGCGACGATGTCGGACTCGGGCGCGGCGAGCTCGTCGCGGCGCTTGATCAACAGCCACTGGGCCTTGGCGCCGGGGCGGGTCCGCTGGAGGGCGAAGCCGCCTCGGAGCTTGTGGCCGTGGAGGACGAACACGGCGTGCCCACGGTTCAGCGCCTCCGGCCACGTCACACGGCCGCCCTGCTCGTAGCTGCCCCTGTCCCACACGATCACGGCCCCCGCGTCGGTCGTTCCCTCGAAGGCATTGTGCCCGAGGTCGTGGTCGGGGACCTCGACGGCGAGCCGCTTGACGGCCGGGTCGAGCGATGGGCCCTTGGGCAGCGCCCACGAGCGCATCACGCCGCCGACCTCCAGGCGCAGATCGAAGTGGCGTGCGGTGGCCGCGTGCTCCTGGACCACGAACACCCCGGCGCTCACGCCGCGGACGGCGAACTGCTCGTGGCCCTCGACGCGGACGTCCTCGGTCTCGACGTTCTCCACGGCGGCTCCGCGCGGCCCCGCCTGCAGCCACTCGAGGAGCGTCGTGACGGCCGCGGGCGGACCCTCGGCGTGCACGCTCACGCTGCCGTCATCCGAGTTGCGGACCCACCCGAGGGCGCCCAGCTCCCGGGCGCGCCGGCGGGTGGCTTCACGGAAGCCAACGCCCTGGACCCGGCCGTGGACGGCGGCCCTGACGGCGCGCGGGCGCTCGCCGTCAGCCACAGGCTCCCGCCGTCACGATCGCTGGGGTACGCGCACGGGTGCGGGCAAGAAAAAGGGCATCGCCTCCGCCACGGTAGAGGGGTTTCTGTGGCGGACGCGATGCCCGGTGCTGCAAAGGTCCAACAATTCCGTAGAAGACTGATTCCACGCAGTCTCGATTCCATTACTGCCCCTCGACTGCGCTCCTCAAACCCTATCTTTGCGCGAAATGAGAAATAAGGGTTTTCTAACGCGGATCGGGTACACGAGGGGGGGCTCTCCCACGGCGTGCGGATGTGCGCTGGAAGGGGGAAGGTCCGGAGAATGGGTTCGCCCCGGGCGCTCCAGCGTGTAAGCGCGGACGGGAGCACCGGGAGGATCTTTGCGGGCGGCGCGCTCTGGCCTATCCCTCCAGGGCGCGCCGTCGGCGATTGCGCCCGGTCCGAGCAACTCTGCTCCACGCCGCGAGGGTGAGCGCCAGGCGCAGCCGCAGAAGGGGGCCGCGTCCGGCGCTGAGGGCTCGGCGCAGGTCCCGCGTCTCGCTCGCTCCCGGAGCGCCGGCGCGGCCGGGCGAGCCATATCGCTGCTCGCGCAGCAGGCGCACATAGGTGCTCGCGCCCGACCCGTGCGAGCGCTCCATACCACGCTCGAGCTCCCACAGCGTGGTCCCGGTCGGTGTCGGCGTGCCGAGGCAGGCGAGCGCCGCGTCGAGCCGCTGGACGGCCCCGTCGCAGTCGTCCGGTCTCTGCCCGCCTCGACTCCCGGCGATCAGGCGCCGGGCGCCGAGCGCCGCCAGCAGCGCAAACAGGGCGATGAGCGCGACGAGCAGAGCCGTGGAGCGGCGATGCGTGAGACCGGTGGATGTGGCCGTGGTGGCGGCGCCGGCGACCCTGCGAGTGCGGCCGCGGTGCTTGAGCGCGGCTTCGGTCGAGGCGCCGGACGCGGCTGCGGCGAGGATCGGCGCCGAGCGACCCCCCGTCGGCCGGGGCGGGGTCGGGTCGAACGGCACCCAGCCGATGCCCGCGAAGTACACCTCGACCCACGAGTGGGCGTCGCGGGCGGTGACCCTGAACAGGCCACTCGAGGGGTCACGGGCGCCGGGCAGGAACCCGGCGGCGACGCGAGCGGGGATACCGTCCATGCGCAGCAGCAGCGTCATCGCGCCCGAGAACTGCTGGCAGTAGCCCACGCGGTCGCGCAGCAGGAAGGCCGCGAGCGGGAAGGCCCGCCGCGGCGGCGTCTCGTCGTAGCTGAAGCCACGTCCCAGGAACGCCTGAATCGCCGCAGCGCGGTCGTAGGAGCTGTGCACCCCGGCGGCCAGGCGCCGTGCGAGCGCGAGGACGGGCGCGTACGGGGAGGCCGCGATGCGAGCGCCGCCCGCGGCGCCCGTGGCCGAGACCTCGACGGCACCTCCGTGCGCGCTCGGGACCGACAGGCGGGTGTAGGGGAGGTAGGCGGCCGGCACACGCCGGGGTGCTCGCCTCATCTGGGCGGGGGTCGGGCGGGGGGCGTAAGCGGTGATCGTGTAGCTCGTTCCGCTGCGGTAGATCGGCGTCGCGCTCGCGAGCGTGCCATCGGCGTTGATCGGTGCCAGACGGGGCACCCCGGCCCCGGCGATCGCAGCGGCCGTGATCGCGCCGGGACTCAGCAGCGCGGTCGAGCTGAGCCCGCGGACGATGACGCTCGTATGCGTGAGCCATCGTCCGCTCGCGGCGGCCGCGGCATCGGCGGCGGGGGCGCCGCCGGGTTGGCGCGCCGAACGCAGGAAGCGGGTGCCGTCGAAGCGGTCGAGCGTGGTCGCGCGAAGCAGCCGCCGGTGCGAGGAGGCGACTTCGACCATCGTCTCGTTCGAGCGCGACCACGGGATCTGGCCGTAGGTCTGGTTCCAGTCGAAGCTGGTGGCCGCGAACGTCGCGCCGAACGGGTTCCAGTGCCTGTAGTCGATCAGCGGACGAGAGGAGTGCACGAGACCCCCGATCGCGAGCGCACCGACGGCCGTCGCCAGCACCCACATGCCGGCCCGGCCGAGCGCCGGTGGCGGCGCTCCCGTCCACGCGAGTGCCCACACGGCGAGCAGCCCGACGAGCAGCATGCCCTGAAACTGCCATCCCGAGCGCGGCTGATTGGCGACGGCGGTCCCGTAGAGGGCGAGCAGGATGACCAGCCCGGTCGTGCGGGCGCGCCCGCGGCGAGCAGCGCCGGGCCAGAAGACGAGCACGGCCGCCGCCATCACGGCGGCCGCCACGCCGAGCATGATCACCGTGCGCGCCTGCGCCGCGCCGCCGCGGTAGGGCCACAGCCCGTCGAGGTCCTCCAGACCCCGCCCGACGCCGTCGCCCAGCCGCCCCAGATGCCATGGCCACAGCTCGCGTGCCGGGGCGCCGGCGGCGCGAAGCGACAGATAGCCGAACACCACGATCGCCGCGACCCTTCCGGCGGACGGGATGCCGGCGCGAGTGGGAAGCCGCCTGGTGGCGGCGAGCGCCGCGCCACAGGCGGTCGCGCTGGCGACGAGCGCGAGCACCCGCGCCGTTGGGGGGTGGGCGAGCAGGGCGGCGAAGCGCATGCCCGCAAGCAGGGCGAGTGCCGCGAAGGCCGTCAGCGCGAGTGCCCGCGGCGGCGGATCGAGCGCGCCGCGCGCGATCGGCGCGGCGGTGCTCCTGCGCGCGTCACCCCGCGCGGGCATCGCGACGGGCGTGTTCAGGCCGACCGCGCCCATGCCGGTTCCTCGACCGGCTGCGCCGCGCAGCCGGCGAGCGTGAAGGACACGCCGGCACCCGCGAGCGGATGCGGGCCGATCCGATATCCGCTTGCCGCGGGTGCGCTGGTTTGGTGACTACCGGCGGCCGTCACGTACAGGACGAACCCGCCGTCGGGCCGCCACCGGATACCGGGGGGCGGTGCGCTCGCGGGCTCGATGAGGGCCAGGCGCCTGAGCAGTGCGAGCAGCGATCCGCCGTCGCCGCGGAGCACGCCGGGCCGGCGGTCGCCGGGCAGCAGCACGCTGCAGTCGCCGCGGCGAGCGAGGTGCGCACACAGCGATGCCGTGGCCCGAACGGCGGCGTCCAGGGAGTCGAGTGACTCGGGCGAGCTGGCGTCGAGCACGACGAGCGCGGCGGGCTCGGGGTCGCTGGTCGGGCTGCGCTCCATCAGCTCGCCGGTCCTGGCGACGGTCGGCCAGTGGATGCGTGCCGCGGGCGCGCCCGCGATGTGCGGGCGCAGCGAGTCGACCTCCGGGGAGTGGCGGCGCCGCGCGGTCGCGCGGCCTTCCAGCAGCAGGACGGTGGCGGCGTCGATCGGGAACACCCGCGGCAGCACGAGCAGCTCGACGGGAGGCGAGCGAACCTCGCGCGCGCAAACCCCAAGCGGGTCGGCGAGTCGCATCCGCGCCGGCCCGACCGGCTGTCGGCCGCGGCGCGTCGTCAGCAGCGAGACCTCGATGTCCTCGCGCCGCCGCCGCAGAGTCCGCTCCCGGGCCCCCGGCCACGGCGTGAGAGTCGCGCCCGGTAGGACCACGGCCCCGCGCTCGACGCCGATCCTCATCGGAACGCGCTCGCCCTCGGAGGCACCGGAGGCGCCGAGCGCGAGTGTGACGCGCGCCCCCGAGATGCCGAGTGCGACCCAGGCGGGCGCGAGGACCGCGGCGAGCACCGCGGCCAGCCCCGGCACGTAGAGCTGCGGGACGGCGAGGAGGGCAGCCGCTGCGCACAGGAGCCCGCCGGTGAGGGCGAGATCCCGTGCCCGTCTCACAGCGCGGGGACCGCGGCGAGGGCGTCGCGAACGATCGCCGATCCGGCGACGCCGAGGGCTCCTGGGCTCAGCATCAAGCGGTGTGAGAGCACCGACGGAGCGAGGTGCTGGACGTCGTCGGGCAGGGCGTGGTCGCGCCCCTCCAGCGCGGCGCGTGCCTTGGCGGCCTTGAGCAGCATCAGCCCCGCGCGGGGGCTTGCGCCGAGCTCGGTGCGAGGGTCGCGGCGCGTCTGCTCGAGCACGGCCACGATGTAGTCGCGCAAGGCAGCCGAGCAGTGAACCTCGACGGCCGCCCGCTGGGCGAGCAGGATCTCGGCGATCGTGGTGACCGCCGGGACGTCGAGCACGCGATCCCCGGCCGCGTGGTCGCTGAGCATCTGCGCCTCGGCCTCGGCCGGGGGGTAGCCGAGCGAGACCCTGACCATGAAGCGGTCGAGCTGTGCCTCGGGGAGGGGATAGGTGCCCTCATATTCGGCGGGGTTCTGGGTCGCGATGACCATGAATGGGCGGGCAAGCGGATGGCTCGCGCCGTCGACCGTCACCCGTCCCTCCTGCATGCACTCCAGCAGCCCCGACTGCGTCTTGGGCGAGGCGCGGTTGATCTCGTCGACGAGCACCACGTGGGCGAACACGGGACCGGCCCGGAACTCGAACAGGGCGTCGAGCTGGTTGAAGACGTTGGTGCCGACGATGTCGGAGGGCAGCAGGTCCGAGGTGCATTGGATACGCGAATAGTCGGCGTCGATCGACCGCGCCAGCGTCCGCGCGAGCGCCGTCTTGCCGACCCCGGGGTGATCCTCGATCAGCACGTGGCCCTCGGCCAGCAGCGCCACGAGCACCTCGGCGAGGACCGTCTCGGGAACCTTGACTGCGCTCGCCACGTTCGCGGCCAGGCGCGAGCCGAGGACGGCCACATCAGACGGACCGAGGTGGTCGATGGTCACACCCATCGCCTCTGATGTTAGGGCTCGCCCCCGCGGGGCTGCGCCGCCCGCGCGCAGGTTCCCGGGACGGCTCGCGCCAGCTGGGCGATCCGCCGCTCCTCATACGCTGTTCGCGTGAGCGCCCTGGAGAGTCTTCGCCTACGCCTGGCCGAGCTTGCCGACCTCGAGTCGGTCGAGATGCTGCTCACGTGGGACCAGCTCGTGATGATGCCCGAGCAGGGAGCTGGTGTCCGCGCGCACCAGCTCGGTGCCCTTGCGCGCCTCACGCACGAGCGAGCGACGAGCCCGGAGCTGGGCGAGTGGCTCGGCGAGCTGGAGGGCGAGTCCCTCGACGAGCTCGACCGTGACGTCGTGCGCCTTGCTCGACGTGACTGGGAGCGTGCGCGCCGCGTTCCGGAGGAGCTCGCGGGTGAGATCGCCGCGGCCGCGACAGACGGTCAGGAGGTCTGGCACATGGCCAGGACCGAGGACGACTTCGCGGCGTTCGCGCCGGCGCTTCAGCGCAACGTCGAGCTCGCGCGGGAGCGTGGAGCATGCCTGTCGGAGTCCGGCCAGAGCACGTATGAGGCTTTGCTCGGCGACTACGACTTCGGCCTGCGCGTGGAGGAGGTGCGCGCCGTGTTCTCCGCGCTCGCCGAGGAGCTGCCGCCGCTCGTCGCCGAGGCTCGCGAGCGCACTCCGCGCCGGACGCTGGACGTGCCGGTCGCCGCCCAGCGCGCGGCCGTCGGGGAGACGTTGCGACGGCTCGGCGTGGATCCCTCGAGCTGGCGGCTCGATGTCTCGGCGCACCCCTTCACCGCCTGGATCGGGCGCAGCGACTCACGGATAACGACCCGCTACAGCGACGGTGAGGTCGAGGCGCTGCTGAGCTCCCTACACGAGTACGGCCATGCCCTCTATGAGCGCCAGATCGACCCTGCGCTCGACCGGACCAACCTGTGCGCGGGAACGTCGATGTCGATGCACGAGTCCCAGAGCAAGCTGTGGGAGAACCACGTCGCCCGCGACCGTGACTTCGCGGAGGTCATCGCCGCCGAGCTCGGCGCGGCGGGGTTCGCGGTCTCGCCAGAGGACCTTCACCGCACGCTCGTGGGCGTCGAGCCGTCTCTCATTCGGGTCTCGGCCGACCCGCTGACGTACCCCCTTCACATCATCCTGCGCTTCGAGCTCGAGCTGGCGATGATCGAGGGCAGCCTCGCGGTCGCCGACCTCCCGGGAGCGTGGCGGGAGAGCATGGCGCGGCTGATCGGCGTCGAGGTCGACTCCGATGCCCGTGGATGTCTGCAGGACATGCACTGGTCGGCCGGCGCGTTCGGGTACTTCCCGAGCTACGCGCTCGGCTGCCTTATCGCCGCCCAGCTGTGGGAGGCGATGGAGGCCGAGCTGGGGTCGCTCGGGGAGCGCCTGCGAAGCTGCGAGGTCGCGCCGATTCAGCTCTGGCTGGCGGAGAACGTGCACCGCCACGGTCGGCGCCTGGACACGGTGGCGCTCCTCGAAAGCGCGACGGGCAGGGCACTCGAGATCGAGCCGTTCCTGCGCTATGTCGCGCCGCTGGCCCGGGGCTGAGCTCGCAAATCCGGCCAGCGCTCGCCGGTACCGTCGCGCCACACCGAGGGCCACGGCGTCGGCGGCTTCCGGCTGACGTACTCGGCGGTCATCTCTCCCAAGGGCGTCGTGACCGTCGTCTTCAAAGTGGCCAAAACGCACCCCAATGCGCCGGTGGTGAGCTTCATCGATAAGCCGTTGGCGGGCTCGACAGAGGCGATCTTCTAGGCGCCTCGGTGGCGGGACGGGAGACGTCGGCCCCCGTCCCGCCTGCCGGCCGCTCGCGTTACGATCGCGGCGATGGCCGACGGCCCGACGACGCCAGGGGGCAGTGGATTCGCGCGTGTGCCCTCCGGCGGCCTCGTCCTGGGCGCGATCGCGTCGGTCCAGTTCGGCTCATCGCTGGCGGTGACCTTGTTCGAGCGCATCGGCTCCAGCGGCACGGTGCTGCTCCGGCTGGCGAGCGCCGCGATCGTGCTCGGTGTGCTGTGGCGTCCACGCCTGCGCGATCGCGGCCGCCGGGAGCTGCTGCTGATCGGCGCGTTCGGGCTCGTCCTGGCGGGCATGAACCTGAGCTTCTATGCGGCTGCCGGGCGGATTCCGCTGGGGATCGCCGTGGCGGTCGAGTTTCTCGGGCCGCTCGCGGTCGCAGTGGCGGGGTCTCGCCGTCGCCTGGACTTCCTGTGGATCGGTCTCGCGGGAGCGGGTGTCCTGGCCCTCACCCGCGGCGGGAGTGACCACCTCGACGGGATTGGTCTCGCCCTCGCGCTCCTGGCAGGCTGCATGTGGGCGGCGTACATTGTGCTCAACGCGCGGCTCGGCCGCAGCACCGCCGGAGGCTCGGCTCTCGCGCTGTCGATGTGCGTTGCGGCGGTCGTCGCGCTGCCGCTCGGCGTGGCGTCGGCGGGCGGACACCTGCTCGACGTCGAATCCCTCGCGGTCGGAGCCGCGGTTGGGCTGCTGTCATCGGCGATTCCCTACTCGCTCGAGCTCGAGGCGCTGCGCCGCATCGAGCCGGCGGTCTTCGGCGTGCTGATGAGCGTCGAGCCGGCCTTCGCGGCCCTCGCCGGCTTTCTCGTCCTCGGGCAGAGCCTCGGCGCGCAGGCACTGCTCGGCATCGCGCTCGTGGTCGCGGCGTCGGTGGGCGTGGCGCGGCGCGGAAGAGCGGTTCCGGTGCCGGTCTGAGAGTGGGTGATCGATTTGACGCTTGCGGGCGCACTATGGTCCGACCATGGCCTACACCCCTCCGAAAGTGATTCTCGAGCGCTACGCCTCAGTCCTCGTCGACTTCGCGCTCGGTGGCGGGCAGGGAGTCCAGGCCGGTGAGGTCGTCCGCGTAGCGTCCTCCGAGAGCGCCAAGCCGCTCTACGTCGAGCTTCAGAAGGCGGTCTGGCGGGCCGGAGGGCACGTGATCGGCGCCTATGTGCCCGACGACGACGACCGCTTCAACCTCTCGCGGGACTTCTATGAGTCCGCCGCCGAGGAGCAGTTGGCGTTCTTCCCGGGCAAGTACATGCGCGGTCTCGTCGAGGAGATGGACCATCAGGTGTCGGTGATCGCCGACAGCGATCCGCACGCTCTCGACGGCGTCGATCCCGCGAGGATCATGCGCCGCGGCGAGGCGATGCGCCCGATGATGGACTGGCGCGGGGAGAAGGAGAACGCGGGGCACTTCACGTGGACGCTCGGCCTGTACGGCACGCCGGCGATGGCCGCCGAGGCGAAGATGACCGAGGAGGAGTACTGGGAGCAGATCATCCACGCATGCTTCCTCGATACCGAGGATCCGGTCGCTCGCTGGCGCGAGGTGGGCGCTCGCCTCGACGAGGCGCGCTCGCGGCTGGACGCCCTCGACATCGAGCGCGTGCACGTGGTCGGAGATGACGTCGACCTGTGGGTGTCGCTCGGGGAGCGCCGCCGCTGGCTCGGCGGTCGCGGCCGCAACATCCCCAGCTTCGAGCTGTTCACGAGCCCCGACTGGCGCGGCACCGAGGGCTGGATCTACTGCAACCAGCCGCTCTACCGCTACGGGAACCTCGTCCGCGGCATCCGCCTGGAGTTCTCCGACGGCCGCGTGAGTAGCGCGAGCGCCGAGGAGAACGAGCGCGTGCTGACCGAGATGATCGCCACCGAGGGGGCCGACCGGATCGGCGAGTTCTCGCTGACCGACAGGCGCTTCTCGCGGATCACCCGATTCATGGCCCACACGCTCTACGACGAGAACGTGGGCGGCTCGTTCGGCAACACCCACATCGCGGTCGGGCGCTCCTACCAGGACGCCTACGACGGCGACCCTTCGGAGGTCAGCGAGGAGCAGTGGGCCGAGCTCGGGTTCAACACCTCGAGCGTCCACACGGACATCGTCTCGACGACCGACCGCGTCGTGACGGCGACGCTCTGCGGCGGCGGCGAGCGGGTCATCTACGAAGGCGGAGAGTTCAAGCTCGACTAGGCGGCGCGGCCGGGGCCGCGCGCTGCACGGGCGCCTGCACTCCATCCGAGGAGTGCCTTAGCGTCGCGAACACATGTTCGATGTGCGCGACATACCTCCCTGGCTCGAGGATCTCAACCCGGAGCAGCGCGCGGCTGCGACCCAGCCCGATGGTCCGCTCCTGATCCTGGCGGGAGCGGGAACGGGCAAGACGACGACGCTGTGCGCGCGCGTCGCCTGGCTGCTGGCCGAGGGCACGCCCGCCGAGCGCATCCTCTTGCTCACGTTCACCCGCCGGGCCGCCCGGGAGATGGTCGACCGGGCGTCGGCGCTGGCCGAGCGGGTCGCCCCGCACACCGGCCGAGTGCTCGGAGGCACCTTCCACTCGGTCGGCCACCGGATGGTGCGGATGCACGCCTCGGCGCTCGGAATCGAGCCGGGCTTCGGCGTTCTCGACGCGGGTGACGCGGCCGATCTGCTGGATATGGTGCGCCAGGAGCAGGGCCGCAGCGAGGGGCGCCGCCGCTTTCCCCGGCCCCAGACGGCGCTCGACATCTACTCGCGGACGGTCAACTCGCAGACAGCGCTCGACGAGGTCCTTGCCGAGTCCTTCCCATGGTGTGAGGAGCACCGCGACGCGCTCGCCGAGATCTTCATCGCCTACGGCGCGCGCAAGCGCGGGCTCGGCCTGCTCGATCTCGACGACCTGCTCCTCTACTGGCGCGCGCTGTGCGCCGACCACGTCGTCGGCCCGCGCATCGCCTCCGGGTTCGACCACGTGCTGGTCGACGAGTACCAGGACGTCAACGGTCTGCAGGTCGACATCGTGCGCGGGCTGGCGGGATTGGGCGAGGGGCTGACGGTCGTCGGCGACGACTTCCAGGCGATCTACGGGTTCCGCGCGGCGAGCGCCCGCCACATCCTCGACTTCCCGACGCAGTTCGCCGGCACCCACACCGCCACGCTCGAGCGCAACTACCGCTCGAGCCGTCCAATCCTCGAGGTCGCCAACGCGATCTCCGCGCAGGACCGTCTCGGCTTCCCCAAGGAGCTGTGGACCGAGCGCGCGGGCGGGAAGGCGCCCGAGCTGGTGATGCCGCGCGACGAGGCCGAGCAGGCGCATGTCGTCTGCGAGCGCGTCATGGCGGCACGCGAGGAGGGGATCGACCTACGCGCCCAGGCGGTGCTCTTCCGCACCGGCCACGACTCCGACCTGCTCGAGCTCGAGCTGACGAGAAGGGCGATCCCGTTCGTCAAGTATGGCGGTCTGCGCTACCTCGACGCCGCGCACGTCAAGGATCTGATCGCGATGCTCCGCCTGGCCGACAATCCGGCAGATGAGATCAGCTGGTTCCGTCTGCTGCAGCTGCTCGACGGGGTCGGTCCGATTCGCGCGCGCCGCATCCTGGACGCGCTGCGCCCGGCGCCGGGTGAGCCGCCCGAGCTCGGACGCTGGGAGCTGGCCGAAGCACACGTTCCCGAGGGCTCGCGCGAGCAGGCGGGCGTGGTGATCGCGGCCCTCACCGGCGCGGGGGCGGGCTCGCAGAGCCGGCGGACCGCGGGTCGGCTGGGCGGTCGAGCGAGAAGTTGCTGTCCACCGAGGCGACATCCGGATTGGAGGCGAGTTGGGCGCGCGCAGCCTCCGTCGCGGCG
>DAIRTT010000034.1:0-18433 GCA_036803745.1 Solirubrobacteraceae bacterium
CGAGGACGGCGCCCGCAGCACGGCTTCATGCCGCGAGAGGCCGCCGACCAGCGCCTGTCGCGCTCCCTCCTGCGCGGCCTCTCTGTCCTGACGTGCTTTGGAGCCGGCCAGGAGGAGCGGGGGATCGTCGAGATGGCCGCAGATCTCGAGATGAGCCCGTCAACCGCCCATCGCTATGCCGTGACGCTCGTCGAGCTGGGTCTCCTGGAGCGCTGCCCGAACACACGCAAGTACCGTCTGCCGGCCCGTCCGGACTGAGTGGCGACACGAGCAGCTCCGGCTTCCGGGGCCCCGAGCACCCGTCGCGGTTTGAGTACTTCGTCACCTCCGTCTGCGGCTTTCCCCAATTGCCCGACGACCGAGCCGCCCTTAGCGTGATCGCCGATGCTCCTCATCCTCATCTCCACGGCCTGGCTTGCGATGATGATGTTCGTCATCGCCGCATGCCGGACGGCGGCGCACGGCGACCGACCGGAACCCCGGTCCCGTGCGACGCCGTGCCGTGGCGGATCCCGGCTGCACGCGCGCCGGCACCACCCGCGCAGTCCTCTGCACCGCGTCAGCGCCTAGCTGACGTGCCCACGGGCACGCGTTCAGGCCCATCCGCTCGCGGGTAGGGTGCCGCAGATGGGAGCAGGCGTGATCGAGGAGCTCGACGGATGGGTCGGGCAGGGCCTCGAGGCCGCTGTCCGCGGGCACCACCGTCGACGCATGCGCCGTGCCGGGCGCCTGGCGCAGCTCGACCCGCCCCGCGACGGCTCGCTGTGGGCGTCCGCCGAGCCTCCGCCGAGGGCCGGCTGCTCGCTGGAGATCATGATCGACGGAGCCCAGGCGCTGCCGGCGATCGCCGAGGCGCTGGCCGGCGCGCGCTCTCACGTACACATCGCCGGCTGGCACGTGACGCCCGAGTTCGGCCTCACCCGCGATTCCACGGCGATGCGCCTGCGGGACCTGCTCGCTGAGCTGGCCGAGCGCGTCGAGGTGAGAGTGCTGCTGTGGGCGGGCGCCCCGGCGCCTGTCTTCACGCCGGCCCGGAGCGCCGTCCGCGCCGTTCGCGACGAGCTCACGCGCGACAGCCGCGTGCGCTGCGAGCTCGACTCCAACGAGCGCCCGATGCACTGCCACCACGAGAAGCTCGTGATCGTCGATGGCGAGCTTGCCTTTGTCGGTGGGATCGACCTGACCTCGCTCGGCGGCGACCGCTTCGACTCGGTCGATCACCCGATGCGCGGGCGCCTTGGCTGGCACGACGCCGCCAGCCGCCTGCGCGGGCCCGCCGTGGCGGACGTGGCCGACCACTTCGCGGCACGGTGGGCGGCCGTCAGCGGCGAGCGCCTGGCGCCCTGTCCCCAACCCCCGGCGGCCGGGGAGCACGAGGTCCAGATCGTCCGGACGGTCCCCGAGGAGGTCTATGACTTCCTCCCTCACGGCGATTTCCGGATCCTCGAGTCCTATACCCGCGCGCTTCGCTCGGCCGAGCGCCTGGTCTATCTCGAGAGCCAGTTCCTGTGGTCGGCTCAGGTGGCGGCGATCCTCGCGGACAAGCTGCGCTCGCCGCCTCATGAGGACTTCCGCGTCGTCGTGCTGCTCCCGGCCAAGCCCAACAACGGCGCCGACACGACGCGCGGGCAGCTCAGGCTGCTCGTCCAGGCGGACGCCGAAGGCGGCGGGGGAAGGTTCTTGGCCTGCACCATCTCCGCGCTCACCGGCCACCTGCAGGGCCCGCTCTACGTCCACGCAAAGATCGGCATCGTCGATGACCGCTGGCTCACGATCGGCTCGGCCAACCTCAACGAGCACTCGTTCTTCAACGATTCCGAGATGAACGTGGTCGTGTGCGACGCCGAGCTCGCCCGTCGGACGCGCCTGCGGCTGTGGGCTGAGCACCTCGGGCGCCCCGTGGCCGAGCTCGAAGGCGAGCCGAGCGCGGTGATCGACGAGCTCTGGCGCCCGATCGCGGTCGAGCAGCGCCACCGGCGCGGCCGTGGCGAGGCCGCGACCCATAGGCTGAGCGAGCTGCAGGGCGTCTCGCGTCGCTCGATGGCCCTGCTCGGACCGCTCGACAGCTTGATCGTCGACGGCTGAGCCGTCCCGACAGCGCCCGACCATGAGATCCCCTTCGATGCCACCAAGCCTCCTGCGCGTCAGCCGCTGGGGCTGGCCGCGTGGCTTCGAAGTCGTCCAGTTCCCCAACCCCCCGCTGATCCTCGCGTTGATCGCCGACCTGGCCGCCCGCGCGACGCACGGCAGCACTCACCGCAGCTGGCAGGCGGTGTACTACCTCGCCCTGGCCGCGTGGGCCTACGAGGAGACGGCCCGCGGCAGCAACTGGCTGCGACGCCTGCTCGGCGCGGGCTTTCTCATCTACATCGCCGCTCGCCTCTCCGAAGCGCTTCGCTGAGTCAGCCGGCCGGCGTCGCGGTGGGATTCAGCTGGGCGGAGAGAATCGCGATGTCGTCGCGCACGCGACCGTTGAGGTCGACTAGGTCCAGCAGCGAGTCGATCGGCGCCTGGGCGCTCGCGGCCGAGCCGCGCTCGATCGAGGCGATCATCTGTGCGGGACTGAGGACGCGCTCGGGCGCATGCGCCTCGGCCAGTCCGTCGGTGTAGAGGATGAGCGCGTCGCCTTTACGAAGCGTCGTCTTCGCCTCTGCGAACCGGGCGTCCTCGAGCACTCCCAGCAGGGTCCCCCGGCCGCCGAACTCGGACACCGAGCCGGCGGAGCTCATCAGCAGCACGGGTGGGTGACCGGCGAGAGCGACGGTCGCCTGCGCCTCGGACTCGCCGAAGCACAGGCGCACGAGCACGGCTGTGGCGAAGCAACCGTCGAAGTCCTGCTCGAGCATCGCTCGGTTCACCTCCGCGAGCACCTGCGCCGGCGAGCTGCCTTCGCGCGCGTATGCGGTGATCGTGTGACGGAGGAACCCCGTCAGCGCTGCCGCCTCGGCGCCCTTGCCGCACACATCTCCGATCACCAGCCAACAGCCGCCGCGATCCCCGAAGGCATCGTAGAAATCGCCGCCGACCTCATCGCCGGCTCCCATCGGCCGGAAGTAACTCGCCAGCTCGAGCCCGGCGATGCTCGGCATGACCGCGGGCATCAGGCTGCGCCTCAGCGTACGGGCGACGAGCGCCCGCTCGTCATACAGGCGGGCATTGTCGAGGGCCATCGCGGCGCGCCCGGTCAGATCCTCGAGCACTTCGCGTAGGCCCGCGTCGCGGGCCCCCTCGCGGCGCCGCTGCCAGAAGGTGATCGTCCCGTGGGTGCGCCCGCGGGCGCTCATCGGGAGCACGGCCGAAGCGACGTAGCCGGCGTCGCGCACGAGACGCTCGGGATCGGTGTCCGGCGAGCCGCGCTCGTGCAACCGCTCGACCTCTGCCGCGAGCGCCGCGTCGGCACCCGCCGCAACCGTCGCACTCGCCCAGCCGTCCTCGTCGAGCACGTCGATCACGCACAGGGCCGCCAGATCGGGCACCGCCATTCGCGCGATCGTCCGCAGCGTTTCAGCGGGGTCGAGCGATTTGTCGAGCTCGGACGTCGCCGCGATCAGGATTTCCAGGCGGCGGCGCTGCTCGCGCATACCGCTGAGCGCCGAGTGCACGACCGCTGAGGTCAGGAACGCGAGGACAATTCCCACGACGGCGACCGCACCGAACATGCTCGAGACGTGCGATTCGTAGAGGAGCGGCGCGAAGAACGCGAACATGCCGCCCACGCAAAGGGCGAGAAAGCGCCCGCGTGGCTGGAAGGCGGCGGCGTGGCCGATCGCGAAGAAATAGATCAGGGCGAACGGGCTCGTTGCGCCCCCGCCGGAGGCGCACAGGATGGCGATCACGATCACGCCCCACACGTCGGCCGCGAACGCGAGCCGCAGCCCTCCCCAGCGCCGGTGCGCCGCCAGGAACAGGCCGGCGCCTGTCAGGGAGGCGTCGATCCCTACGGCCGCCACCCCGGCGGGTGAATCCACATGCGGGAGCAGCACAGCGGTCGAGCACAGCAACGCGCCGACCAGATACAGGCCGCCCGCGATCGCCACGGCCGCGCGCGCTTCGCGCTGATCGTTGGGCTCCTCCGACGGGACGAGTGCCAGTCGATCGGCGAGCGTCATCGGGCGCCCCCCGCGCCGCCCCCTGGCCAGCCCCTCGCTGCCCCGCGCCATCTAGACATGTACGTACATTCTCGTCTCCCAGATCGCCGCGACCCGGGAACCGTCTGAAATTTATGTTTACACCGATCGCGATCGGGCAACTGGCCAGGTGGATAGTGAAGCATCCGTCTCACCCCCTCCACACAGTAGGCAAGACCGCCACAGCCGCCCACATCGGTCTGTGGCGATCTTTTTTTTCGGCTTGAGAGGGGCGCGATGCTAGGCGCCGGCGCGCACAGCGGGCACCTGCTGGGTGATGCAATGGATGTTGCCGCCGCCCAGCAGGATCTCCCGCGCCGGAACTCCCACGATCTCCCGGTCTGGGAAGCAGCCGGCGAGCACCTCCGCCGCCTCATCGTCGTGGCGCGGGTCGAGCAGCGGGAACACCACCCGTGTGGTCGCGATGTAGAAGTTGGCGTAGGAGGCGGCCATGCGCTCGCCCGCCACCCGTGGCTTCGTGCCGCGCGCCGAGCTGACGCCGGCGGCCTCGCGCTCGCTGATCCTCAGCGGCCCGGGCGCAGGCAGGCGGACCACGTCGAGCGCCCGCCCGCGTGCATCGGCGGCGCGCGCGAGGCGGGCGAGCGCATCGCTCGAGATCGCGTGCTGGGGATCGGCCGGATCCTCGCTCCAGCTCAGCAGGACGACGCCTGGACGAGCGAAGCAGGCGAGGTTGTCCACGTGGCCGTCGGTCTCATCGCCGTCAAGGCCCCGCCCCAACCAGATGACCCGGTCGGCTCCCAGGTAGTCGCACAGCGAGCGCTCGATCTGGGCACGCGAGAGGTTGGGGTTGCGGTTGGGGTTCAGCAGGCACTCCTCGGTGGTGAGGACCGTGCCGTCGCCGTCTACGTGGATCGATCCGCCCTCGAGAACAATCGGCGCGCGGTAGCGCTCGGCGCCTTCGACCTCCAGCACCTTTCGTGCGACGCGCTCGTCGCGATCCCAGCTCTCATACAGGCCTCCCTCCTCCCCTCCCCAGGCGTTGAAGTGCCAGTCGACCCCTCGCCTATGGCCCTCCTCGTCGAGCACGAACGTGGGCCCGATGTCGCGCATCCAGGCATCGTCGCTGGAGATCTCAACTACGCGGATCGACGACGGCAGCGCATCGCGGCAGCGCTCGTACTCGGCGTCGCAGACGGCCATCGTGACCGGCTCGGATGCGGCGATCTCGCCGGCCACGGCCGCGAACGCCTCGCGCGCGGGACCGGCGCCGTCGCGCCAGTTGTCCGGACGCTGCGGCCAGGCCATCCAGCAGCCGGCGTGCGGCTCGTGCTCGCCCGGCATGCGATAGCCGTCAGCCGCCGGCGTGGAGGCGATCGTCGCGCTCACCGCGGCGAAGATATCTCAGATGCCTCCTCGATCGGCCCGGTGAGCGCGTCGATCGGCCCGGTGAGCGCGCACGACCGGCGCTGGGGGCAGCGACGCGGGGGCCTAGAGTCTCCTGCGATGGAGGACATCCGCATCATCACCGCGCTGGGCCCGATGGGCTCCCCCGCCCGCACCGCGTCCTCGCTGCGGGCGCCGTTTCGGATCGCCGCGCTCCAGGAGCGCTGGTACCCGGACCCCGACGAGCATGCCGAGACGCTCGAAGCCGGTATCAGGCTCGCCGCCAGCGAGGGCGCGCAGCTCGTCTGCCTGCACGAGCTGACGCTGAGCCCCTACTTCGCGACCGATCCGCGCGGCGCGCAGGACGCCGGCGTCGAGCCCGAGGAGCTGCCCGGTGGCCCGACCCATCGCTTTGCCGCCCGGATGGCGCACGAGACGGGGATCCACGTGCATGCCTCGCTCTACGAGCGCGCCGAGGACGGCGCCGACGCTCTCGGCTTCAACACGGCGATCGTCGTGAGCCCCACGGGCGGCCTGGTGGGACGCACGCGCAAGCTGCACATCCCCGTCACGGCCGGCTACTACGAGGACCGCTACTTCCGCCCCGGCCCCGCGGACGAGGCCGCCTTTCCGATCCTGTCGCTCGGCGACGCCCGGCTCGGGCTGCCCACGTGCTGGGATCAGTGGTTCCCCGAGCTGGCCCGCGCGTACAGCCTCGAGGGCGCCGAGGTGCTGATCTACCCGACGGCGATCGGCTCCGAGCCCGACCACCCGGACTTCGACACCCAGCCGCTGTGGGAGCGCGTGATCGTCGGCAACGCGATCGCCAATGGCCTCTTCATGGTCGCGGTCAACCGGATCGGGGTGGAGCCGCCGCTGCGTTTCTACGGCTCGTCCTTCATCTGCGACCCGTACGGTCGAAAGCTCGCGCAGGCGCCCCGCGACGAACCGGCCCTGCTCGTCGCCGACCTCGACCTCGACCAGCGCGCGGACTGGCTCGAGCTGTTTCCCTTCCTCGACACGCGCCGCCCTGACGTCTACGGGCTCTTGGCGGACGAGTCGCACGAGCGCTGAGTGCCCACCGGCCGCGGCCGGCCTGAGGCGCGCGCGGGCGAGGATGCAGGCAGCGCGGCGCCGAGGAGCCGCGTCATCGCTATCGAGGAGAGCACCCCGTTTCACCGGCGCGCGCACGGGGTAATCTGGGTGCAGGGCCGTGCGCTAACCCCGAGCGCAGGCCCTTTGGGGAGGGGGTCTCTTGAGAGCGCTCTTGAGGGGGAGCGCGTGACCCCCGTCGAGCTCGTGGCGCGCGAAGCCAAGTGCGCCACGAGCCGTCTTCTGCCCTCCCACGCCCCCCCGAGGTGCAAGCGCCGTTGCAGAAGCGCTCTGGCCTGTCGGCTTTCCGTCCACATGCCGATGCGTGGCGCATAGGAGTCGGCCGTCCGACTCGATCATGCCAGGCGGGCGAATCTGCGCACGCCGGACGCACTAGGGGGAAAACTGACAATGTCGGACCACGAAGCACCCCGGCAGGAGCCCGAGAACGGGGACGCGAGCAGCGCGAGCAGCGCGCAGCCAAGCCCCGACGGCGCCCTCGTCGACGCGCCGACGGCCGCCGAGCCCACCTCGTCCACCGTCCCCTCCGTGCCCGCCGCCTCCCCCGCCGGCCACGCGCAAGACGAGGGCACGCCGCCCCGGCGCGCGTGGTCTGCCAGACGCGCCGCGGCCACAGTCGTCGCGACCGTGTGCCTCGCGGCCGGCGTGATCGCGTCGATCCTCGGAGCACACACCGTCGCCCGCAACGACGCGCGTACGGCGCGAGCGAGCTTTCACCAGAGCTCCGGGCAGATCGCCTCTGCACTGAAGCTGGCACTCCAGCACGAGGAAGACCTGCAGATCGCGGCGAGCACTTTCCTCGCCTCCGATCCCGACGCGACCGGCGCCGAATTCCATGCATGGGCAAAATGGGCGCACGCCTCGAGCAGCTCCGCCGAGCTGCAGGAACTGCGGCTGATCAAGCTCGTGCCGGCGCGCGGCCTCGCCTCGTTCGTCTCGCGCGGCATCAAGCCCGCCGCGGCGGGCGCGCCGCGGATCGTCCCGGTCGGGTCGCGCCCCTCCTACTGCCTCGCGCTCGCCGGGCTCGGACGCGGAGCCTTGCGCGCCGTCCCCGCCGGACTCGACTACTGCACTCGCACGCCGAGGCTGCTCGCCTCGCGCGAAACCGGCCGAACCCTCTACACCCCGGTCGCCGCGGGTACGAGCAAGGCGCTCGCGATCCAAACGCCCGTGTATCGCGGCGAGACGCGGCCGGTCTCGGCCCTCGGCCGCCGCGCCGCATTCGCCGGGTGGGTGCGCCAGGTGATCGTGCCCGACGTGGTGCTCGCTGCGGTGCTGCGCGGAGAGGCCGCTGCGGCGGCACGGCTGCGCTATCGCGCATCCGGCTCGACGGTCGTGTTCACCAGCGGCACACCGGTGGCGGGCGCACAGGCGCGAACCTTCACACTGCGCGACGGCTGGACACTCAAGAGCTTCGGTCCGGCCGCATCCGCGTCGATCGGCTCCAACTCCTCGGCGCAGGCGCTGCTGATCGGTGGATGTGTCGTGACCGCGCTGATCGCGCTCCTCATCCTGCTGCTCGGCTCGGGCGGACAGAGCTCGCAGGCGGCGCGTGTCGCGCCTGCGCCGTCGTCGGGCCACGAGGATCTGTATGACCCACTCACGGGACTGCCCAACCGTGGGCTGACGCTCGATCTCGCCGAGCGCATGCTCGCCCGGACCGGGCGCCAGTCGGGCGTGCTCGCTGGGGCGCTGATCGTCGACATCGACTGGTTCAAGGACGTCAACGACAAGCTCGGGACACCGGCCGGCGATCAGTTGCTGGTGACGGTCGCGGAGCGCCTGTGGCGCGTCGTGCGAGCCCAGGACACGGTCGGGCGCCTGGAAGACGACCGCTTCGTCGTGCTCGTCGAGTCGGCGGCCCGCGGCGTGCGCCTGGACTCCCTCGCCCGCCGCGTGATCGAGGCGATGCACAAACCGGTCGAGCTCGACGGCTTCGGGCCCAGCTTCTTCATCACTGCGAGCATCGGCATCGCCTACGGCCAGTACACCGACACCGGCGAGCTGCTCCACGATGCACGCCTCGCGATGACCGCCGCCAAGGCCGCCGGCAAGGACGGCTACACGGTCTTCAACGCCAACATGCGCTCGGTCATCGAGGGCCGCGGGGTGCTCGAGGCCGAGCTCAACACGGCGCTCCAGGACAGCCAGTTCTTCCTGCTCTACCAGCCGATCCGCGATCTCGCCAGCTCCAAGGTGGTCGGCCTGGAGGCATTCATCCGCTGGCAGCACCCGAAACGGGGAGTCGTCTCGCCCGATGAGTTCATCCCACTTGCAGAGGAGACCGGTCTGATCGTGCCGATCGGGCGCTGGGTGCTCGATGAGGCCTGTGCGCGGGCCGCGGCCTGGAACGTCGGCGGTCCCCGTGTGGGGATCTCGGTAACGGTCGCGGCCAACCAGCTGAACCGCGAAGGATTCCTCATCGACGTGCGCCGTGCGCTGCAGCAGTCGGGCCTCGAGCCCTCGCTGCTGACGCTCGAGATCGCCGAGTCGACGGTCATGCACGACGTGAGCGCCTCGGCCGAGCGCCTAGAAGAGATCAAGCGCCTGGGCGTCAACATCGCGATCGACGACTTCGGCAATGCCTACGCCTACCGTTCGGACCTGCAGCGCCTGCCACTCGACTACCTGAAGGTCGACCGCAGCTGCCTGGCCGCCTCCGACGACGAGGACTACCGCAACTGGCTGCTGGAGGCGATCCTGATCCTCGGGCGCGACCTGTCGCTGACGGTGATCGCAAAGGGCGTGGAAAACTACGACCAGATGTCGAGCCTCCAGGCGATGGGTTGCACGATGGCCCAGGGCCTGTTCACGGGGCAGCCGCTCGGCGCCGACGCAGTCACCGGACTGTTCGAGGCGCAGGCTCCGGCGGCCGCCAGCACGCCGCCCGTCATCCAGCCCCTCTGAGCCGACGCGAGCCGTTCAGCTCGCCGGCTTGGCCCGGCGAGCGGCCGAGCGTGCGAACTCGAGCATCGTCGCGACGAGCGGGTTGCGCCGGTCGGCGTGGCCCACGAGGGTGATACTCGCCGGCTCCGCGTCAAGGAGCGCGATCGCGCGCACTCCGGGCACCATCCGTGTGATCACGTCGCCCATCGACGCCGGCACCGTGGTGATCGCGTCACGCATCGAGAGCGCCGCGAGCAGCTCCTGAGGGTTGGATGCCTGGTCGGGCGTCACGTTGGAGGGTGCGGTGCCGCGATGGTCGTCGAGGCTCCAGAACCCGGCCCAGTCGGGCGCGACACTCGGGTGGATCCCGACGAACGTCGCGTCGAGCGCCTCGGCCACATTGAGCTCGGTGTGCTCGGTGAGGGCGTGGCGAGCCGGCGCCAGCACCACTCGAGACTCGACCCGCAGCACCTCTGACCAGACGGACGGTTCGGGCGGCGGCGTGTGACAGACCGCGATGTCGACATCGGCCAGCCAGGTCGAGGTGGGAAGCGAGGGGAACGGGATCTCGCGGTAGCGGATGTCGATCGCCGGATAGGCCCGGACAAAGCGTTCGAGCGGTCCCGGGCTGTCGACCCCGGGCGGCGTGCCGAAGAAGCCGAACTCGATCGTCCCCTCCTCCGCGCGGGCGAGCGCCTCGGCGGTCTGCTGCGCCTCGTCGGCCGTGGCGACCGCGACGCGGGCCTTCTCGTAGAACGCGGCGCCGGCCGGCGTGAGGGTCACGCCGCGCGGATGGCGCTCGAGCAGACGGAAGCCGAGCTCGGCCTCGAGTTGTGCGATCGCCTGAGACAGCGCCGGCTGAGCCATGTGCAGCCGGCGTGCGGCACGCGTGATCTGCCCCTCCTCGGCGATCGTCACGAAATACAGCAGATGACCCTGCCTGAAGCGCATCTAGCGTCGCCCGCGTGCGCTCGTCGATCGACCTCGCCGGGCCGAGGGAGATCGGCTACAGCCGTTGGCCCCAAAGCCCATCTGTCCGGACAATACCAACCACCGGACTCGTGGGAGAGATGCTCGATCTCCGTGTCTGCGACTGGACGGCGCCCACGCGGTGAGGATCGCACGAGCCTCCATGCGCTCTCAGGCGCCGGGCGGAGACTCTGGCCGCAGGCGCTTGCGGCCCTTCTGGTCGGTGCGGCCGGTGCCGATGCACTCTCGGCACACGATCCACCTGCCCTCCGGTTCCGCGTCGGGCGTCCACCAGGTCCATCCGGCGCCCGCGCACGCCGAGCAGCGATCCTTCTCGGCGATCTGCCTGTCGGACTGAGTCACGGGCCGAGCATACCCCACCGAGAATGCGCTGCCGGGCCGGCCGGCCGGCCGGAGCTCAGCAGCTCAGACAGAGCACGGACGGGTGCGCCGGTCGGTGCCGACTTCGGTGATGCCGCCGGATGTGATCTTGATACGCGTGGGCACGTTGCCGCGCTCGAGCAGCTTGCGAAGGACCGACTCGCCCTTGGAGGCGATCCCCGAGCGCAGCGGCTCCTCGAAGGCCTCCGGCGTGAGGGCGCCGGCGATCTGCACGTACACGTGCTGCTCGGCGCGCCCGTGCTGGACCTTCCAGCGGTAGGTGTCGCCGTCGCGTGGGACCGCGATCGGGGTGGGGCCGCCGATGATCTCGGGAAGCTCTGCCATCTAGGAGATGATGCGCCGGGAGACCGACCATCGCCACGGCCTCCTGGCCAGCAATCGGCTGCGGGCTTTGGACAGGTGCGGAGCGCTCACCCGCCGCGCGCCCTCCTCGATGTCGCAGACCTCGCCCCTGGCCCCGGGCGACGATCGTCACCATGACGGCGTGCGCATCCGGATATTTTCCCTCGCTGGGGCAGCCCTCCTTGCCCTGCTCCACCACCGCGTCCGGGGGCCGGGCGTGGACTACGTCGGTGTGTTCCTCGCTGCCGGCGCCAGCTGGGCGGGGCTGCCTGGCATCGGCGAGACGCTGCTGATCGCGGCCGGGATCTCAGCCTCCCGCGGGCATCTCGACCTCGCCTCGGTCGTCACCGTCGCGTGGGCGGGCGCGGGCGCGGGTGGCACGCTGGGGTGGCTCGTCGGCCTCAAGGGCGGCCGTGAACTGGTGACCGCCAAAGGACCGCTGCTGTCGCTCCGGCTCGCACTGGTAGCCAAAGGCGATCGCTTCTATGAGCGCTACGGCCCGGTCGCGGTCCTGTTCACGCCGTCGTGGATGGCAGGGATCCATGACATGCGCCCCGCGCGCTTCCTCTTGACGAACGCCGCGGCGGCGGCCGTGTGGGCGCTCACATTCGGCGTCGGCGCCTACCTGATCGGCCCGTCGATCACCGAGGCGGCGACAGACTTCGGCATCGTCGGTGGCGCAGTCGCCGTGGGGCTGGCCGTCACCGGCGTCGTGGTGGTACTCGTCAGGCGCAGGCGACGCAGGCGCTAGCCGGGCGCGACCGCCGCTCGCCTAGCTCTCTGCGCGGGCCGTGTAGCGCTCGATCTGTGCGAACCCGCTGGTGGCCACCCGGCGCAGACAGGCTCCGCACCAGCGCTCGCGCTCGGCCGCACCGATCTGCTCGAGGCTGGCGGCGCTCCGCGCCTGGCGTCCGCACGCCGACCATCCCTCGGGGTCGGTCAGGTGCAGGCGGCCTCCGCGGCCGATCGTGCCGACGTGCGTGTGCGTCATCTGTGTGAGATGAGACGCCCGAACTGCTCCTCGCTCCTCGGGGCTCCGGCCGGACCCGCGGTCAACCGTGCTCGACCTGCCGGGACGGCGCCCGTCAATTCCACTCCGCGCGCGCGGCGGGGGCGCAGCGGAGATCTTTGTCTTGAACTTGGCGAACCATGGGCGACCTCCTTCAGTTGGAAATGTCGTCTCTCCTTGCCTACCCGCCGGCGGGTCGACCAAACGACCCATCACCGTCGCCGAACCGGATGGGCAGAGGTTGGCGAGAGCCGTTGCGCCCACCTGTGGCGTTAAGCTCAGCCCGTAGTTGACCCCGTCGGAGCCCCGCAACGCCACTGCTCGACCACCGTGGAGGTGCCGCAGGCGCGAGCGGGTTGGCGCGTTGGCCGCGCTCGCTGTCTCGCTTGCGCTGAGCGCCTGTGGCTCCTCGACCCAGGGGGCCGCCTCGGGCGCCGCCCGGGCGTCGGCGACCTCGTCGGGCAGCACTCCCGCGACGACACCCGGCTCGAGCGTCGCGACCACACCCGCGACGACAGCGCCCAGCAAGGACCCGGCGCGACCGAGTCCAGAGAAGCCTCGGCACATCGCCCCGGCGCACCCCGTCCCCGCTGCCTTCCGCCCGGCGCCGGGCGCGCGGTCGGACGCGGAAGTGCGCGAAGAGCTCGCTCAGATGGCGGCGATCCAGCGCAAGCAGTACCAGGCGCAGCTGAGCGCCGCAGCCGCCAACCTCGCCGGGCTGCTGCCGTGGTCGATGGAGCCCCGCTCGGGGGTCCAGGTGAGCGTCGCGTCGGTCTTCACCGACTACGGCCTCGGGCTGGCGTGCGGGGGTCTGTTGGGACGCGACCAGCTCGGCGTCGCGCACAAGACGGCACCGTGCGGCACACTGATCACGTTCACCTACGCAGGGCGCAGCCTGACCGTGCCGGTGATCGATCGCGGCCCCTACATCGCCGGGCGCGAGTGGGACCTCACGGGCGCGACCGCGGCGGCGCTGCGCTTCCCCGGTCTCGGCCAGATCGCCTGGTCGGTCGCGCGCTGAGAGCCAATGCGGCGTTCCCGGGTCGAGCCTGTTGCGCTCGATACCGCCGGCCTCTACCCTTGGCCGAGGGGAAAGCGAGACAGACGGCCAAATGAACACATTCAGCGACGCCGTGGAGGAGCCCGGCACGGCCGGCACGGGCACGTCCGAGCGCTGGAGCTGGCCGCCCCCGACTCCCAGCTCGCCCGCGCCCGTCTACCGCGCGCGGGCGATGCTCAACGTGCTCGTGGTGGAAGCTGCCACTCCCGCGCCGCGTGCTCGTGCGACTCAGCCGCAGCGCCTACCACAGTCCACCGATGCCGGCAGACGTGGTGCTGGGCGTGGCGGGCGTCTTGGAGGGCGCCGGCGTGCGCTACTGGATCAGCGGCGGGTGGGGCGTCGATGCACTGGTGGGCAGGGCGACGCGTACCCACCACGACCTCGATCTGGCGGTCGACGCCGAGCATCTCGATCTCGCTGTCCGGCTTCTCACCGATCTCGGCTACGCCGAGTGGTTCAGCGCCGAGGACCCCGACGAATCGCTGGGCAGCTACACCGCCTTTCAGGACAACGAGGTCGCCGGCCGGGTCATCGACGTGCATCCCGCCCATTTGCCTCACGAGCGGCTCGAGTTCGCCACGGGCGCCATCGAAGGCCAGGACGTGCCGTGCATGTCGGCCACATGGCAGATCGAGTCCCACTCCGGCTACAGGCCGCGCCGCCACCATCGCGCCGACCTCGGCCTGCTGCGCACGCTCGGCGGCTGACCGGCACCGGGCGCCGGCGGCGCCCGCCGAGCGCCGCCGTTCACAGCCGGCTGACGAACCTGTCGACCGCGCGTGCGATCGGCTGCATCAGGCGAGGCGAGATGCGGTGAAGGAGATACGGAGCACTCACCTGGCGCCGTGGAACCGGCACGATCAGCCGGTGGCTGTGGACGGCGCGCACGACGGCCTCGGCGACCTCGTCGGGAGACGCGCCGCGCTTGTCGTAGAAGTCGACGAGCCTCCCCTGTTTGGCGCCCACATCTCCCCGCATGATCCCCGTGGCGACGATCGGCGTGTCGATGATTCCGGGGCAGATCGCGCTGAAGTGGATGCCCCGTCCCGAGAGCTCGGCGTTGAGCGACTCTGTGAGGCCGACCACGCCGTACTTGGACGCGCAGTACGGGGCCATTTTGGGCGCGGGGGTGATCCCGGCCTGAGATGCCGTGTTGATCACCGACGCGGGACTTCCCTGGGCGAGCATTCGCGGCACGAACGCCTGGCAGCCATAGGCGACACCGAGCAGGTTGACGGCGATGACCCGCTGCCAGTCCTCGATCGTGGTCGACTCGATCGCACCGCCGAATCCGATGCCGGCGTTGTTGTGGAGGATCTCCACGTGACCCTCGGCGGCGAACACCGCCTCTGCGAAAGCCTCGACGGCGCCGGCGTCTGACACGTCGAGCGTGTACGGGAGCGCGGCACCACCGGCCGCCTCGATCTCCCGGGCAAGCGCCTCGACGCCCTCGGCTTTGATGTCGGCGACGTGAAGCCGTGCGCCGTGGCGTGCAAGCAGAAGGGCGGTCGCGCGGCCGATGCCGGAGCCGGCGCCGGTCACCACGGCGACCCTGCCTTGCAGATCGGGAGCACCTGTCATCGGGCCCTCCTCCGTTCGTTCGTTGGCATGAGCGGCGCGGCCCCCGACGGCGGCAGGGCGCGCGCTTTCGAGCATCGTGTCAGTTGCAGGCTCCTCGCGCAGAGCGCCGTCTCACAGCAGGGCCGCGACCGGGGCCAGCGCGGCGGGATCGGTCAGCTCGGTAACCAATGCCACGCGGTCCGCCACGCCGCCGACCCGCTCGGTCACCGAGGCGGCGAGCGAGATCGGATCCTCGCCCCGCACAGCGAACAGCTCGAGCACGTCGTCCTCGACGAGCGCCGCCATCGCGTCCCACTCGCCGGCGCGCGAGCGGCGATGGAGCTCCTCGTGGAGCGCTCCAAGGTCGTGGTGATCGAGGACGTGACGGTAGCCCGGTGTAGAGCCGTAGAAGGCCACGCGCGCGCGGCACGCCTCCCACTCGACATCGGTGAGCGCGACGAACACGGCGGCCGTGACCTCGAGATCATCGCGAGCACGGCCCGCTCGCTCGAGTCCTCGCTCCAGTGCCGGCAGGGTCAGCTCCCGCAGCACCGGCCCACTGGAGAAGGCGTGGCCGAGGAACCCATCGGCGAGCTCCCCGGCGACCTCGGTCATCCGCTCGCGCACAGCAGCGAGCAACACGGGCGGACGAGGGTGCCCGAGCGGCGGCGGGCGGAAGTTGGGCGGCATCAGCGTGTGGGTGTAGAACTCGCCGCGGAAGTCGAGCGCACCGCCGGACTCCCACGCGTCCCAGATCGCACCCAGCGCGAGGAGGTACTCCCGCATGCGAGCCGCCGGCCGTGACCACGCGGCGCCGAAGCGGCGCTCGACGTGGGCCCGCACCTGCGAGCCGAGCCCCAATGCGAAGCGCCCGCCTGACAGCGCCTGCAGATCCCAGGCCGTGTACGCGACATCCATCGGCGAGCGCGGGAACGCGAGCGCGATCGCGCTCGCAACCCGAACGCGGGAGGTGCCCTGCACTGCCTGCGCGGCGGCCAGGAACGGATTGCCGTTCGTCTCGGTCACCCCGACGCAGTCGAACCCGAGTGACTCGATCGCGGCGGCGCGCCCGGCGACCTCTGTGAGGCGCGCGCCGCGGATGACCAGATCGATCTGCACGCCGGAACCTTCGCAGGCGGGCGTGATCCGGCGTCAGACGATCAGTAGTTGGCCACTTCGACCATGCACCGTTACACCCTCCCCCTCGTGGCGGTGGAGACGTAGCGTGTCGGACAGAGCCGTATTCGATTCCGTCCCTGCGAGGTGAGTCACGATGGTCGATACGAGTTGGACCTTCGCGGTCGTGTTCATAGCGATCTTCAGTGTGCTGGTCGTCTTCGCGGTGCTGTGGCTGATGGAGGTCGATTCCAACGAAGAGGCCGATCACGAGGCTCCGGTCCGCTCACCTCAGTCCACACCCGAGCGGAGCTCCAGGCGCGCCGCGCGCGTTCGCGATGAGCCGAGCAGCGCCTCGAGCTCGGGCGCCGGCCGACACCCGGCCGGGCTCGCTCATCCCTGAGTAGCTCGCTCACCCTGCGCGTGTGCCCAGGCGCAGGGTGAAGCACGGCCTCGGCCGCGCACCCGCCCAGGTGGCCCACGCGTCCATCGGCGCGCCCGCAGGTTCAGAGACAGTGCGAGATGGTCCGATGGATCAGAGTGATCCGCCATTCCTCCAACGGCCTGCGCGCCGGCACCGCACGATCGCTCCTGCCCACCTGCGCACTGGTGGTCCTGGCAGCGCTTTCGTCGGCGAGTCCCGCTGCGGCGAAGAAGCTGACGGCCGCAAACTGGGACCGCTCGGCGCAGCGCCTCGTCGTCACAGCGGGCGTGATGGCCGAAGCCCCGCCCGGCGGCTTCGCGGGAGGCTCCCCGATGACCTCACAGGCGACGAGCCAGGCGCTCGCAGCGCTCTCGACCCATCTGGGCATACCCGCCGCCACCGCGAGCACCACCTCAACCTCGAGGGTCAGCGTCATCCGCTTCGATGCCCTCCTCGTCCGCCAGCTCGGCCTCGCCGACGTCGCGGCCCATGTACAGCAGGCCACCGTGGCGGCGGGCCTGCAGCCTCCCTCCTATTTCGGCAGCGAGGTCGTCGCCCGCTATCTCGGCCTGCGCTATGACCACCCCGCCGGCGAAGACTCGCTGGAGCTCTACCCGTGGGACCCCATAACCAGGGCGGAGGCAGCGCACTCCCTCGCCGTCGTCCTGCAATCCGAAGGCTGGGCGGTGGAAGGCGCACGCCAGACACTCAGCGCGTTCGCCCTCCCCAATCTCAATCCAAATCAGATCGAGGTGCTCCGAATCGCCGTCGCCAAGATCGGCATGCCCTATGTCTGGGGAGGGACCACCGACGACACCGCCGACGGTCTCGAACACGGGGGCTATGACTGCTCCGGGTTCGCCTGGCGCGTCTACAAGGTCTCGGGGCTTGCCTGGGGCGCTCAGATCCTCGGCCGGACCGCCGCCGAACAGGGCGACGAGGTGCCGCGAAGCGCCCGCATCCGGCCCGCGGCGGTCGCGCCCGGCGACCTCCTGTTCTTCGGCTCGGCGCACTTCAGCTCGAAGGCCACCGAGGCAGACATCACCCACGAGGGGATCGCCCTGAGCAGCGAATGGGCGATCCACGCCTCCGATCAGGGCGTCAACGTCCTGCCGCTCAAGTCAGGCTGGCTCGCGCAGCAACTCGCATGGGCGCGCCGCGTGCTCTAACGCCGCTCGCAGCGCCTCGCCGCGGTCGAGATAGCCCCGCGAGCGACAGACCCTGCCGACCCGGAACTCGACGACCATCGCGTACTCGGTGTCGACCTCGACCCCGCTCGCCCTGCCCCGCCCCCGCATCCGCCCGAGCACCAGGACCCTATCGCCGAGATCGCGGAACTCCTCCGCCGAGGCGTTGAACGTCTCCCACGTCTCCTCGCTCTCGGCGAAGTACCGGCTCATGCCCTCGCGGCCGCATCGGTCCGGACACGCACGGGTGTACCAGCGCCACGGCCTGTTGCCGCCGGACGCCTCTATCGGCTGACCTGCGTTCGGCAGCACGCCGCCTCGCGGCGCGCTCAAGCGCGACCGTGGCTCGGCGGCGGCAGTCAAGTAGTCGCCCCCACCGGACGTGCGGATCGCCCCACCCAGATCACCCGGCCAGGGTCCTAGCGTGATACGTGCGATCTGGTCTTCCCGAAGGGCGTCAAGGAGAGATGCAAGGGGAAACCGGGGAGGCCAGTCGCTTTTGATCGCTCTGGCATCCGGAGGTCGGGGCACGAGCCCAGCGAGCCGGCGCGCGATCCTCTCCCGGCACAGCTCGAGCAGTCAAGACGGAGCCGGCCGGCCACCCCTCGCCTGCATGACGCGACACCGCGCCAGCGAACGCGACCGACCCGCGAGACGCTCGCTCCGCCGAGAAGGCAGGCGTGAGCGACCCCCCGGGCGAGAGTGCTGCTCCTCGTCCAAGGCGACCGTCTCGTCGGCTGGTCGCAGACTGGTGCAAGGCATGGAAAGCGAGAGCGCGGCGGGCGCCACGGGAGCCCTTGGGCCCGAGAGCAAACGGTTGTCGTATAGTCGCGGCAGCCAGCGTCGTTTGTATCGTTCGACGGGTAGGTGAGGATCCGGCCAGCTCCGGGGAGG
>DAIRTT010000035.1:0-18240 GCA_036803745.1 Solirubrobacteraceae bacterium
CGCCGGGCGCTCGTGAAGGGCCGTATGGGGCCGCCCAAGAGCCGCCACGGGCGCCGCAGCATCCCGCTCGACGCCGAGCTAGTCCAGGCGCTCCGCAGGGCGCAGAGGGACACGGACTGGCCGGGGCAGGACGATCTCGTCTTCCCGGCGGGGAACGGCGCACCGCTCGACGTGAGCAACCTGCGCCGTCGCGGGCTCAAGTCGGCGGCCGAGGAGGCGGACCTCGCGTGGGTCGGCTTCCACACCTTCCGCCACACGTGCGCCACGATGCTCTTCGCCGAGGGCAGGAACGCGGTGCAGGTCCAGCGGTGGCTCGGGCACCACTCGGCGGCGTTCACGCTGGCGACCTACGTCCACCTGCTCGACAACGACGTAGGACCGCCACTTCGGCTACAAAGCCCTCGTGAGCCTGAGCGTGAAAAGTGTCTAGCTACATCGTCGGGGCAATCCTCGGTGCTGGAACCACTGTCATCGGCTTCGTCCTGAGCGCCAAGCGTGAGGACCGCCATCGCATCGAGGATCGGCGGAGCGCTCAGCGCGAGGACGTCATGCGAGCGATGCGCGAGTACATCGCTGCGCTTAGCGGGCTGGTCGAGGCATCGCAATGGCTGCCTGACATCAAGCGCGAACCAGACTGGAGGCTTAGCCGATTCGACAAAGCACTCGACCGCCTGCTCCGTGGTTCCCTCATCGAAGTGATAACAATCTTCGTAATCCGGATCATCGAAAGAGTCTCGTATGGTCCGCGTAACGAGGCACTAGCCGACCGCGTGGCGGCGGCCACTGCGCACCTCCGACTGGTCGCGTCACCGGCTGTCCAAGCGCTGGTCGATGAGGCGGACACGCTGCTGCGCTCGTTCCGGCCCAGAGACCCTGAGTGGACCGCGTCCTGGAAGACATTCCAAATCAAGCTTCGCCAGGGATTCCGCGAGGAGTTGGAGCGGCTATCAGGGGCAAGGTGGGCCAAGGTGTGAACGGTGGTGCGAACATGCCCCACACCATCCGACGACACTCGCCCTACCGATGTAGAGGGCGATCCGGCGGCGCAGAGCCAAGTCTCCGACCCAGCGACACTCAGCGCCACACCCGGCTCAGGCTTCTAATCCGAGGGTCGCTGGTTCGAATCCAGCCGGGGGCATGAGGCGCACGAAGGAGGCGTGCGGGCGTAGGGCGCCGGCGCCGTAGCGCGCAGCGTCGCGGTCAGGAGAACTCGGTGACCGCGTAGACCGGGTGCTTGACCCGCTCGGGCACAGCGTCGGCGCCGTGCGAGGTGTGCACGCAGAAGGGCTCGAAACGGCCGTGGTCGAGGATTGCGACCACCGGGTCACCGCCGTCGGACAGCGGCTGGCCGACCGCGATCTCCCGGTCCTCTCCCTCGAACCGGCAGCTGATCTTGAAGATCCGCCGTTGCTTTGCGGGGCACCCGACGACCAGTCGCGAACGCTCGCGCAGGTCGGCGTAGGCCCGCTCGGCCGGCCCCTTGCCCGACTCGACGCCGGTTACGAAGAAGTGGGTCACGCCGCGAGCTCGCTGTGGGCAGACGCCCAGTCGACGATCGCGCCGGTGCCCTGCACGGTGGCGCCGCCATCGAGCACCAGGACCGGCACATCATCCTGGCCGGTGAGGGCCCGGATCTCCTCGCGCTTGCCGCGGCGGCTGAAGGGAATCTTCTTGAAGCCGCCGACGACCTTTACCTCGTACTTGCAGCCGGCCCGATCGAGCGCCTGTGCGGCGACGCCGCATGGGTGCTTGATGATCGGCGCGTCGGCCCCGTGGGTGCGCGCCGGGCAGGTGTAGAGAGTCACACCCCCCATCGTACCGCCGTACGGCTGTTCTAGCGGCGGGCCGCTCCGGTTTCGGCGACTCGGCCGTTCGTCCAGCGTCGTTTCCCCGCCCGTGCGCGCGGGTATGTCGACGACGGGTCGCGGAGAAACCCCCCGTTCCCGCGTCCCGGAAGGATGGGACCAGCTCCGACAGATGCCGCACACAGACTCAGCCCTGGGACTCCATTCACCGGGCTGAGAAGGCGTCGGAGCACCCAGATCAGGTGTGCGGCGCGCTCGACCGTCCCGGGCGCGCCGCAGCACCACTCGACGAAGGCGGGAAGGAACCCGGCAGCTCGGAGTCTCGAGCTTGTGATGGAGCCCCATTTTGGCGGTCCCGTCCCGCTCGCGGCGCGCTCTGCTCCCCGCTCGGCGCGTCGCGAGCGATTCTTCGCCATCTGACCGTCTCGGCCCGTCGGAGCGGCGCGGTAGCGCCGTCAGGGCGGCCGGGTAGGGCGCTGTAGCATTGCGCGGCCCGTCCCGGTGGCGCCCTCGGGTGAGGGCTGCTGGTTCGACTCCAGCCGAGGGCGATGATGCTGTTCGCCACCGCGCTGCTCTATCCGTGCGTGCTGGCGGCGCTGTGCATCGGCACGGGGCTGCTCGTCGAGCGCGTCAGCCGGTGGGCGCTGCCGGGGGCGCTGCTGATCCCGCTCGGCGCGGCCGGACTGATCGCCGTCTCCCAGCTGAGCACCTACGCCTACCCGATCGCTCCCGCGACGCCGTACCTGATGGTCGCGGTCGCGCTCGCCGGCTATGGCCTTGCGCCCACTAGAGCGCGCGCCCTCGCGAAGATGGTGCGCGCGCGGCCTCTGGCGCCGATCGTCTCGGCTCTCGCGTACCTGATCGCGCTCGCTCCGGTTCTGCTCGCCGGACGCCCGACCTTCTCGTCGTTCATGGCGCTGTCGGACTCCGCGGTGCACATGATCGGCGCCGACTACCTCATCTCCCACGGTCAGCACTACGCCCATCTCGACCTCGGCAACTCCTACGGCCAGTTCATCCAGAACTACTACGACACCAGCTACCCGTCGGGCGCAGACACGCTGTTCGGCGGCAGCGCTCGGCTCCTCGGCCTGCCCCTGATCTGGGCCTTCCAGCCGTTCAACGCGTTCATGCTCGCCGCGGCCTGCGGCCCGGCCTGGACGATCGCCCGGCGCATGCGCCTCGCGCCTGCGCTCGCGAGCCTGGCCGCGCTCTGCGCGGTGCTCCCGGCGCTCGTGTACGGCTACGAGCTGTTCGGCTCGGTCAAGGAGATCACGGCTGTCCTCATGATCCTGATGCTGGCCGCCCTGGCGGTCGATCGCCGCGCCTGGTTGGGAGAGGGCGCTGTCGGCGCCCTTCCGTTCGGACTCGTGACGGCCGCCGGCGTCTCGGCGCTGGGTGTCGCGTTCGGCGCGTGGGCGCTCGCAGCCACGCTCGTTCTCGGGGGCGTCGTGGTGGGCGAGGCCGTTTCGGAGCGGGAGCGATGGGCACCCGGCGTGCGCAGGGTGGCCCCGCAGGCCGGCCTGGCGGCGTTGGCGCTCGCGGTCGCGGCCTGGCCGACATGGACGCACGTGTCGGGCTCGATCCAGGTGGCTCAGAACATCGCTGTCACGAGCAACCCGGGCAACCTGCATACGCCGCTGCACCCGGCGCAGGTATTCGGCATCTGGCTGGGCGGCAGCTACAAGCTCGATCCGCCCGGCGGGGCGCTGACAGCCACGTACGTGCTGATCTCGATCGCCCTGCTCGCGGCCGTGGTGGGAGCCGTTCGATTGCTGCGGGACCGCTCGTTCGCGCTGATCTCGTGGTTCGCCCTCATGCTGCTCACGTGGCTCCTCGTCAGCAACACCGTCGCGACCTGGGCCGGTGCCAAGGCGCTGATGCTGACCTCGCCTGCGGTCGTGCTGCTCGCGTGGGGCGCCCTCGCCCGGCCGCGCCCGAACCCGGCGCGGCGGTGGGCCGGGATCGGCGCCGCCACGCTGGCTCTGCTGCTCAGCGGCGGAGTCCTGGTGTCGGACGCGCTCCAGTACCACAGCTCAAACCTCGCGCCGACGGCGCGGTATGACGAGCTGGCCTCGATCGGAACACGCTTCGCGGGCGACGGCCCGACGCTGTTCGCCGACTTCGACGAATACTCGCTGTACGAGCTGCGCGATCTCGACGTCGGTGGACCCGACTTCGTGTACCCGCCGCCGGCCCTCGCGCCCGCATCGAGCGGCTACGGACAGCCGATACGGCTGGCGCGCCTGTCGGGAGCCGCCCTGCGCTCCTACCGGCTGATCGTCACCCGCCGCGACCCGTCGGCCGCACGACCACCCGCCGCCTACGACCTCGTCTGGCGGGGCACCTACTACGAGGTGTGGCAGCGGAACGTGCAAGCGCGGCCGGCCCTGGCCCACGTTGTGCTCGCCGGGCCGCCGGCGCGACGCTGTGCGGCGATCGGCGCACTCGCAGCGGCCGGCCCCTTTGGCTCGCGGCTCACCGCCGCTCCACAGCCGCAGACCGTGTCCGTCTCGCTCGCCCACCTGGCCCGGCCGGCGGGATGGGGGCGCGAGCGGGGCGGCCTCGCCATGAAGCATCCCGGCACAGTGACGATTCCCTTCGTGGTGCCCGTCGGCGGCGAGTGGCAGGTGTGGGTCCGCGGCCAGCTGATGGCGGCCATCGAGCTGGCCGTCGACGGGAGCAAGAGCACGACGATCTCCGGTCAGCTGAGCGGCAACTCGCTCGTGCCGGACACCGTCGGGACGATCACGTTGAGACTGTCCCGAGGCCCGCACCGCCTGTCGATCCGGCGCGGGGGCGTGACGCTCGCGCCCGGAGACGGCGGCTCGGCAGTCCTCGCCGGGGTCTTCCTCGCCCGCGCCCGGTCCGCCTCCGAGGGGGCGCCGACGACAGTGTCGTCCTCCGCGTGGCGCACCCTGTGCGGCGGCTCCTACGCGTGGGTTGAGCTGCTCCGCGGCTAGCGTCCGCGCCCGCGGGTCGGAACGATGGTGACGAGCGCGGCCCGCGCCGGCGCCAGCTCGAGCGTCAGGACGCCGCCATGGACGGGCAGACGCGGCTGCTGTGCGGGTCCGTGCCAGCTTCCGTCGCCTGCCACCGTCCTGCCGCCGAGTGTCACGCCCGAGACCGAGCCGGGCGAGCTCGCGGCGAGCGTCAGCACCGAGCCGGTGCGGTAGCGCCCGCCCACGCTGAGGCGGATCAGCGTCGGCGGGGCGCCGGCCGGTTCGTCATCGGCGATCAGGAAGCGCAGCCCGCCGTCGCGGCCGTGCAGTGCTGTGACCGAGATGTTGGCCTCCTGCCGGGAGGTCAGCCTCGTGCGCAGCGGGCGCATGCCCTGCAGCGAGCGCATCAGCAGGAGTCCATACCACTGGGGCTGGGCGCGCAGCTCGCCGCGCGCGAGCATTTCGGCTGAGGTCGCGCAGATCGGCGAGTACCCGAAGCAATTGCCCGGGTTGCCCTGGAGGTTGACGCCCGAGGCGCCCGCGGCGAGCGTCTGTCCGATGTAGCCGACCGCCCACAGGGCCGCGGCGAACGTATTGCTGATGCCCGGCCTTCCGCCGCAGGACACCGTGTTCGTCTCATCCATCCGGAAGCGGATCGAGCTCGCCCGGGCGACCGACAGGAAGCGAGTGAGCGAGCGGCCCTCGAGTGCCCGCGTCCCGGGGCTGAGCAGCTCTTCGGAGCTCGGCGCCGGGACCGCGTCGCAGCGCAGCGGGTAGTGGTGGCCGGTCAGGAGCTGCGGGTGCTGTGCGCGCACCTCGGCCGGCCCCCACCGCTGGAAGGCCCTCGACCCGGACACACCGGGCCCCGCGAGCGCGATGCCCGGGGCAGACTTGGCGATCGCTCGGCGGTAGGCGCTGACCTGAGACTCGTAGCGAGCACGGTTCCACGGCGCCGCTCGCAGCCCGTGGCGGGCATAGGAGTCGGGCTCGTTGCCGATCTCGATCCCCGCCAGCCGCGGCCCGAGAATCGCGCGGGCAGCGGCCGCCTCGCGGGCTGCGGAGCGCGGGTCGAAGTGGACGAGCCCGATGGTCAGCAGCACACGCCAGTTGCTTCGGGCCGCGAGGCGCGCGATCCCGAGCAGAGTCTGAGGGTCGACGACCGCCGAGGCCCATGCCGGCAGGGGGGTCTGAGCATCGCGCCACGCCGCGCGCGTGTCCGCCGAGGCTCCCCCGAGGCGCAGGATCCCGGGTCCCAGAGAGCGCAGCAGTCCCGCGAGATCGCCGCGGTCGGCCAGCGCCGCGAGCTGCCCCGCGCTCGACAGCTCGAACGAGAGGCCCAGATAGCCCGGCGCCACGGGCCGGCCCGGATGACGGGTGTCCAGCGTCACCGTGAGTTCCGCCAGCACCGGGCCGGAGCTCGACGAGCCGCCGCTCGCCGACATCGCGAAGCCCAGCAGGACGGTCGCGCTCAGCAGCAGCGCTGCAACCCGCCGCCGCAACAGCAGCGCACGGCGGGTGAGGCGGCGATCTGCCTGGTCAGACATCACGTTGCAGTAAACAGGTCATTCCGCTCCATCGGCCGGCGACCGTAACCTCTGGGGCGTGAGCCGTGTCAGCGAGTCGCACGGGATCGATCGGATCCTGCTCGGCGAGAACCTCGATCTGCTGCCCGGCTTGGAGAGCGGGGCGTTTCAGCTGATCTACATAGATCCGCCCTTCAACACCGGCAAGGTCCAGGCGCGCAAGACGATTCGGGTCCTCCGCGACGAGGACGGCGAGCGGGTCGGCTTCCAGGGCCGGCGCTACAGCACGGAGGTGCTCGGCCGAGCGAGCTACAGCGACAGCCACGCCGACTACCTGGGCTTCCTCGAGCCGAGGCTCGTCGAGGCACGCCGACTGCTGGCGCGTGAGGGGACGCTCTACTTCCACATCGACTACCGCGAGGCGCACCGCTGCAAGCTTCTCCTCGACGAGATCTTCGGAGCCGACTGCTTCCTCAACGAGATCATCTGGGCTTACGACTACGGCGCGCGAACGCGCCGGCGCTGGCCGGCCAAGCACGACACGATCCTCGTCTACGTCAAGGATCCCGACGCCTATCACTTCGACTCCGAGGAGGTCGACCGCGAGCCCTACATGGCGCCCGGCCTCGTGACTCCCGAGAAGGCCGCGCGGGGGAAGCTGCCGACCGATGTGTGGTGGCACACGATCGTGCCGACAGCAGGATCGGAGAAGACCGGCTACCCGACCCAGAAGCCCGAGGGCATCGTCAGGCGGATGGTCGCCGCGTCGACCCGGCCGGGCGACTGGTGCCTTGACTTCTTTGCCGGCAGCGGCACGCTCGGCGCCGTCGCCGCTGCCATGGGTCGTCGCTACGTGCTGATCGACTCCAACCCGCAGGCCGTCACCATCATGCGCGCGCGGCTCGGCGCGGCGGATGTCGAGCGCCGTGGGAGTGGGGTGGGGGCGCCGTGAGCGAGCATCCCATTCGCCTGATCGTCACGGATGACCTCCAGCGCAGCCGGTGGACGGTCTTCCTTCGCCTGCTGCTCGCCTTTCCCCACTACATCTGGCTGGTGCTGTGGAGTGTCGTTGCGCTCATCGCCGCGATCACCAACTGGCTCGGGACTCTGCTCCTCGGCCGCTCACCGGCCCTCCTGCACCGCTTCCTCGCTGCCTACGTCAAATATGTGACACAGCTCTACGCCTACCTGAACCTCGCGGCCGACCCGTACCCATCCTTCGACGGCCCCGACGGCTACCCGGTCGACCTCGTGATCGCTCCCGCGGCGCGCCAGAGTCGCTGGCGGGTCGCGCTCCGCGGGCTGCTGGCGCTCCCGGCCGCGCTCCTAGCCGGGGTTCTGGTCGGCTCGCCGACCGGACTCAGCGGCGGAGGCGGAGGGGGAGGGGGAGGGGGTGCCGGGCGCGGAGGAGGAGGAGGAGGAGGAGGGAGTCTGATCACGAACCTCGGCCTGCTCCACGTGGTCGCCCTCCTCGGGTGGTTCGCGATCCTCGCGCGCGGGCGGATGCCTCGAGGCCTGCGCGACGCGGCCGCCTATGGACTCTCATACGGCGCCCAGTTCTGGGGCTATGCGCTGCTGCTGACAGATCGCTACCCGAACAGCGATCCGCTCGCGGCGCTCGAGGACATCCCCGAGCGCTCGGACCCGATCGCCGCGGAGCTCGAGGACGAGGGACGCCGCAGCCGCCTGACGGTCTTCTTCCGCCTGCCGCTCGCGGTCCCGCACCTGGTGTGGTTGGCGCTGTGGGGGATCCTCGCCTTCCTCGCGGTGATCGCGAGCTGGTTTGCCACGCTCGTCCGGGGGCGCTCGCCGGAGGCACTCCATCGCTTCCTGTCGGCCTACGTTCGCTATCAGCTGCACGTGTACGGCTTCCTGTACCTCATAGCCAACCCGTTCCCGGGCTTCGTGGGGCGCGCCGGGACGTACCCGTTCGAAGCGCTCATCGGGCCGGCCGAGCGCCAGAACCGCTGGAAGGTCGCCTTCCGGATCGTTCTCGTGATTCCGGCGGCGCTCATGTCCTCCGCCTACGGCGCGCTGGCGGCAGTCGCGGCCGTACTCGGCTGGTTCGCCTCGCTGGCGACCGGGCGGATGCCGACGGGGCTTCGCAATGCCGCAGCGCTCGCGATGCGCTACTCGGCGCAGACGAGCGGCTACGTTCTGCTGCTCACCGACTCCTACCCCTACTCGGGTCCCTGCACCAACGCCCCGCGGGTGTCCGAGCCCGCGCCCTCTGCGCTCACGCCCCCGAGCGTCGTCTAGGCGCGCGGCGGTGAGCCGGACAGCCGAGGGCGAAGTACACGCGCGACGCCTGTCGCTCGGCGCTCTCGCCGGCGCCGGCGCCCTCGTCGCATTCGCGGCGGCGTGGGCGCTTGCGGCACACGCACTGTGGCGGTCGAGCGTCCCGGCCGGGCTGCGCCTTCCGCACGTCGAGGCGGCGGCGCAGTTCTCTGCAGGTTTCCTGCGGCGCAGCGCCTCCTATGAACGCTTCCTGAGTATCGACGGGCTCCTCGGCGACGTGACGCTTCTAGTCGTCCTCGCCCTCTACGCGCGCCGCGGCCACCGTCTCATGCGCGAGTCCGCCGCGGGCCCGATCGGCACGGGGATGCTGCTCGGGATGCTCGGGTTCGCGATCGTTTGGCTGGCCGAGCTGCCCTTCGCTCTCGCGGCCGTCTGGTGGCAGCGCCGCCACGGCGTCTCGCACCAGGGTTATCTCGAATCGCTGCTCGAAGGGTTCCTGAGCCTCGGCGGGCGCTTCGTGTTCGTCGCCGCCGCGCTGGCGCTCGCGATGGGCGTTGCGCGCCTGACGGGTCGATGGTGGTGGGCGATAGCGGCGCCCGCGTTCGTCGCCCTCGCGCTCGCGTTCAACTTCGTCGGCGTGTATCTGATCCCCAACACCGAGCCGCTGCGCAACGCGGCCACCCGCGCGGACGTCGCACGTCTGGCTCGCATCGAGGGCATCCCGGGAACGCACGCCGAAGTGCAGAAGGTCGCCCGCTACACGACCGCTCCCAACGCCGAGTCCGTCGGATTCGGGCCGACGCGGCGCGTGATCCTGTGGGACACCCTCCTCGACGGGCGCTTCAACCGCCGTGAAGTGGCGGTCGTGAGTGCGCACGAGCTCGGCCATCTCGCTCACAAACACACGCTTCGGCGCGTCGGCTGGCTCGCTCTCTTCCTGATCCCCGCCGCTGCTCTGATCGCGCTGCTGACCCGCCGGCGCGGTGGCCTGGCGCGACCCGAGGCGATCCCGCTCGCACTGTTCGTCTATGTGGCTCTGCAGCTCCTGACGCTGCCGCTGTCGAACATCGTCTCCCGCCACGAGGAGGCCGAGGCCGACTGGTCGGCGCTGCGTGCGACTCGTGACCCGGGCGCCGCCTACGGCCTGTATCGCAACCTCGCCCGGACCAGCCTCGGCGACCCCGACCCCGAAGGCTGGTCCTACGTGCTCTTTGCCGACCACCCCACGATCGTCCAGCGGATCGCCATGGTCGAGGCGTGGCAGCGGCGCGGCGGACGCTGACGCGCGGCACGCCGCGAAGTGCGAGCCTTTGCGCATGTACCACGTCGAGATCCGCCAGTTCCCGCACAACGCCTGGCGTTTCAACCTCTCCGACGGCGACCTCGTGACCGTCGTCGAGCCGTGGGTCCGCGAAGTGGCCGTCGACTTCGGCGAACGGAGGTGGAGTCCCCACACCGCGCGACTCACGATCCTCCAAGGCGAGCCGATGAAGCCAGAACAGCTCACGATGGGCCGGGGCTGGCGGGCGGCCGAGCGCCAGAGCGAGGATGTGACCGAGAAGCTGCTGGCGAGCGCGCGGGAGTTCTACCGCGGCTCGAGCTCCGAGCGGGCTCCGAGCGCATCGCCGCAGGCGACCGACGCGTCGTCTCCGGTCACGGGGTTGACCTCCGAGACGGTCGGCGATCCGCTCGGCGTCGGCGTCCAGATCGCCGCCCTGCTCGGCCCGGACGCGGCGCGGCTGCTCGACGCCTGGCGGGCGGCGGCCGCCGCCCCGAGCGATCTCAAGCCGAGTCAGAGCCTCGCCGTCGCCGAACAGGCGCTCGCAGCCACCGATTGAGCGAGCGGCTGGTGCGACGCTAGACTCCGGTCTCGCATCCCGTGGTGGGCGTAGCTCAGTTGGTAGAGCTCCTGGTTGTGGTCCAGGCGGTCGCGGGTTCGAGTCCCGTCGCTCACCCCTCAGAAGGCTCCGCTATTGGAGTTGCTCATCTATCGGGCTTCAACCGCGGCAGCCGTCCGGCGCCGCAGCAGGGTGCGCAGCGTCGACCCGTTGCGATAGCCGACCAGCGGTGCGATCTGCTCGAAGCTCATGTCCGTCGTGCGCCTGAGGTGTCGGGCACGCTCGATCCGCAGGCGTTGCACGAGCCCGTGGGGGGAGAGGCCGGTGCGTGCCCGGGTGTGGCGCTCGAGCGTGCGCCGCGTCGTGCCGATCTCCCGTGCCGCCGCAGCGATGCTGAGGTCTCCGTCCAGGTTGTCGCGCACCCACTCCTCGAACTCGCTCACGAGGTCGTCGGTGCCGGCCAGATAGTCGATCGCCGACTCCACGCTCAGGGCTGGGCGTTCGTCGATCAGCAGGTAGCGCGCGACGGCCGTGGCCAGTCGCGGGCTCACGTGTGAGACCAGGCTCATCGCCAGGTCGATGTGGGCGAAAGCGGCGCCGGCCGTCGTGACCGGGCCGCTGTGGATGACCATGCGCGACATGTCCAGCTTCACGTGCCTGTAGCGGCGCCTGAACTGGCTCGTGAGCCACCACGCCGAGTGGCCGTCGAGCAGGCCCGACTCGGCCAACACGAAGGTCCCCGTACATGCGGCCGCCACGCGCTCGGGTGGCGCCGCCGGGCTAGGCTCCAAGCATGACCGGCCACGACGATCCGCTCGAGGACTTCGATCCCCGCATCATCACCCTCCAATCCACGTCGAAGACCGTGCAGGTCTCGGGCGACGGGCCGGCCGTCATCGTGATGACCGAGATGCCCGGCATCAGCCCGCACGTCGCCCGCTTCAGCCGCTGGGTGCGCGACGCCGGGTTCACCGTCTACATGCCCTCGCTGTTCGGCCGCGACGGAGCGGTGCCCCGCGTCAAGGAGGGGACAGAGGTCTTCCGCCGAGCCTGCGTGAGCGCCGAGTTCCGGGCCTTCGCCCGGAGCGGTTCCAGCCCGGTGACCATCTGGCTGCGGGCGCTCGCCCGCCTCGCCCACGAGGAGTGCAGCGGGCCGGGCGTCGGCGCGATCGGGATGTGCTTCACCGGCAACTTCGCCCTCACCATGATGCTCGAGCCCGTCGTCCTCGCGCCCGTCCTCTCCCAGCCCTCGCTGCCGCTCGACGATCCCGCTGGACTCGAGATCGGCCCCGAAGAGCTCGCGACTGTCGCCGAGCGCCTCGAGCGGGACGATCTCACCGTGCTCGCCTACCGTTTCGAGGGCGACCGCTTCTGCCGCGCGCAGCGCTTCGCCGCCTACTCGCGGGCGCTCGGCGAGCGCTTCGATGGGCGGGTCCTGGCCGACGGCGCCGCCAACCCGGACCCGCCGCCGTTCTTCAAGGACGTCGTCGCGAGCCCCCACAGCGTCGTCACAGCCCATCTCATCGACGAGGCAGGTCAGCCGACGATCGCCGCGCGCGACGAGATCCTGGCGTTCTTCGCACGACGGCTCGCCGCGTGAGCGTCTCGCGGCGCGCGATCTCGCCGGCGCCGCGGGGCTTTAGGACCGATGCATCTCGGCCGATAGGGGGGAAGGGGGATGATCGTGCACGCGACAAACCGGAAGTCCATGCGCCCGTCGAGCGCCGTCTCGCGCGACCGCGCTCGCTCGCTGTGGGTCCTCGCCGCCCTCGCCTCGGCAGCCTTCGTGCTGCAGACCGCCGCCGCCTCGGCCGTCATCGTCCATATCGAAAACGGCAAGGCGCTCAGCTTCCAGCCGCTCCGTGGCGCCGCCCCGCATTCCGCGCTCAAGCGCTTCGACGCAATCTTCACAAACCTCGACTACAACGGTGGCCCGGTCATGCCGTCGAACACCAACTACATGATCTACTGGGCGCCGGCCGGATCGCCTGCCTACCCCTCCGAATACCAGACGGGCGTCAACCGGTATCTGGAAGATCTCGCCGACGACTCCGGCGGACACCAGAACGTCGACTCCGTCTCCACGCAGTACAACGACGCGGCCGGCCAGTTCGCCAACTACGAATCCCACTTCGGCGGCGCGCACGTTGACACAGACCCATACCCGGCCAACGGCTGCGCCAAGGCGACCATATGTCTCACGGACGCCCAACTGCAGACCGAGATCAAGAAATTCATCGAAGCAGAAGGCTTGCCGATGGGCCTCACGACCGAGTACTTCCTCTTGACGCCGCCCAAAGTGGAGAGCTGCTTCGAACCCAACGGCGCCGAATGTTCGGCCGGCTCGACCAAACCGGTCTACTGCGCGTACCACGGCAACATCCCCGTCGGCGAAACCCAGATCATCTACTCCAACGACCCCTTCGTGAGCGCTCCGGCGGTCAAAGGCTGCGACGACGGCAACCATCCCAACGGCAACGCCTCCGACGGGGCGATCCAGGGCGGCCTCAGCCACGAGCACAACGAGTCGATCACCGATCCCGAGCCCAACAACGCGTGGACCGACTTCGGCGGCGAAACCGGCGAGATCGGCGACAAATGTGGCGGCGAAACCGGTGCACCGATCGGCGAAACTGTCGCGAATGTCCCATACAATCAGGTGATCCACGGGCACTTCTACTGGTACCAGGAGGAGTGGAGCAACCAAGGTGCAAGCTGCCTGCAGCGCTTCGCGTTCAGCGGCGAAGCCGCCAAAGCGAGCTTCACGGTGACGCCCGCGGTCGGCAACCAAGTCCACCTCGACGCGAGCGCATCGACGGCGCCTGGCGGCGTGGCGCACTACAACTGGCAGCTCAACGACAGCCCCGGCGAAGAACCAAGCGAACCGATTGAGACGTCGACTTCGACCCTCAGCTACTCGTTCGGCCAAGGCGGCCCACACACCGTCGCCCTCACGGTCCTGTCTGCGAACGGCACCAGCATGGGAGCGGCCAGGAAATTCACGATGCCCTTCGCGGAATTCTCGGTACTAACGGCCGTTCCCGTCGCGGGCCAGGCCGTGGCCTTCGACGCGAGCGGGTCCTCGGCGGGAACCGGCTTGATCACCGGCTACGCGTGGGACTTCGGCGACGGCACGAAAGGATCGGGCGTGGCGCCGACACACACCTACGCCGCGACGGGCGAATACGAAGTCTTCGTCTCCGTAACCGACAGTTCGGGATTCACCGCCGGTGAATCGCAGACGCTCATCGTCGGTCCGAGCAGCGCCCAGGCCGGCGAAGGCGGTGGCGCCGGCAACATCGTGCCCGCCAAAGCGGTCGTCCTGACACCGCCCAGCGTGCTGCCGCCAGTGGTCGCCGCGCAGACCGCCTCGGCGACCGTCGTGCGGACCAAGAGCAGCGGGACGGGCAGCGCCGACGTGTTCGTGCGGGTGTCGAGCGCCGGGCTGCTCGGGCTCACCCAGACCCGCCCGGCCAGCACGGCGAAGCGCCGGCGCGCCCCGTCCCTCCTGCGAAGCGTCAGCGTCCACTCCTTCACCGCCGGGGTCGTCAAGCTGCACGTCCAGCTGACCAAGGCGGGGGCCAGGATGCTCGCGCGCAAGCACCGCCTCAAGGTCACGGTCACCGTCACGTTCACGACCGTCACGGGCCTGCACGCCCAGTCGCGTCAGGTAACGCTCACGCTCACGCAGAGTCGCCGCCGGCACTGAGCGGCCGACGCTCCTCGATTGCGTCCAGGAGCGTCTTCAGCCCTCCTTCGGTCTTCAGGCTGAGGGCGTCCAGAATCGTCTCGGTGGCGTCGAACTGCTTCTCGGCGCGCGCGTCGGAGGCCGCCGACTGGACCCGCTGGCCGACCATGATGACCGCGAGCAGGACGAGCTGGAGAAACGTCTGTGCGAGCCGGCGGGATTCCGGCTCACGGCAACCAGCGGACCGCATGGGACGCCGGCTGCCGGACTGACTTCGACAATCCCGACTATCGCTGAGGCGCGGCCGGGCGCTGGAGCAGCTGGATCGTCTGACCGGCGCTCGTTTCAGGCAGCGTCCACAGATGGAGAACCCCGCCGAGCTCGATCGGCTCGTGAAGTTCGCCGCGCAGATCGGGGCCTGAGAAGCGAACCCCGACGTGGCGCATCGAGGCGGCCACCGCCTCGATGTCGTCGACCGCGTAGGCGACGTGATCGAGCGCGGCGGCCGCTCCTGCGAGTCGTCGTTCCGTCAGATCGCGCTCGCCGAACGTGAAGACCTCGACGCTGCCCTCGCCCTCGCCGAGGTAGGCCCCGATCACGTCGATCGCGGGGCGCTCGAAGCGGCGCACGACCTGCACGCCGAACACGCGGGTGAACTCGGCGATCGTCTCATCGAGCTCGAGGGCGAGGTATCCGACGTGGTCGACGGCTCCGAGCATTGCCCGATCCTAGACTCGTGCGCGGGCTCAGTCGAGCGGGGTCGTGTAGGCGCCACTCAGGCCGCCGTCGATCAGGAACGTCGAGGCCGTCACGTAGCTCGAGTCGTCGCTTGCCAGGAAGAGAGCTCCCTGGGCGATCTCCTCGGCCCGGGCAAAGCGCCCGATCGGGACGTGGACGAGTCGGCGGGCGGCCTTCTCGGGGTCCATGGAGAAGAGCTCTTTGAGCAGCGGCGTGTCGACCGGCCCGGGGCACAGTGCGTTGACGCGCACGCCGCGGCGCGCGAACTCGACGCCCAGCTCGCGCGAGAGCGACAGGACGCCCCCCTTTGACGCCGTATAGGAGATCTGCGACGTCGCCGCGCCCATGACCGCCACGAACGACGCGGTGTTGATGACCGAGCCGCGCAGCGGTCCGTCGTTGTCGAGCAGATGGGGGATGCCGTGCTTGCAGCAGAGGAAGACGCTCCGCAGGTTGACCTGCTGGACGCGCTCCCACGCCTCGAGGGTGGTCTCGATCACCGAGCCGTCGTCGCTCGGAGCGATACCGGCGTTGTTGAACAGGACGTCGATCCGCCCGTAGCGCTCGCGCACCTCGGTGAAGATGGCCCGGACCTCATCCTCGCTCGTCACGTCGGCCTGGAGCGCGAGCTCGCCGGGCGCGCCCGCCAGCAGGTCGACGCCAACGACCGTCGCGCCCTCGCGCGCGAACAGCTCGGCCGAGGCCGCGCCGATCCCGCCGCTGGCGCCGGTCACGACACACACCCGTCCCTCGAGCCTGCCGCCCTGGGCCATCACGTGCCCGTCGCGTAGTAGATCGTCTTGAGCTCGGTGTAGGCCTCCAGCGCATGCGGACCGAGCTCGCGCCCGTAGCCGGATTGCTTGAAGCCGCCGAACGGCGTACTCACACGCACCGAGGTGTTCGCGTTGATCGACAGCACGCCTGTCTCGACCGCCCGCGCCACGCGCAGCGCACGCGCGCCATCTCGCGTCCAGATCGAGCCCGAGAGCCCGTAGATCGTGTCGTTGGCCAAGCGGATCGCCTCGGCCTCGTCGCGAAAGCCGATCACCGCGGCGATCGGGCCGAAGACCTCCTCCTGGGCGACCCGGTCCTCGGGGCGCACAGGGCACAGCACCGTGGGCGCAAACCAGAAGCCGGGGCCATCGGGGGCGCTGCCGCGGAAGGCGATCGGAGCCTGCCCGTCGAGGAAGGAGCTGACCGTCTCCAGCTGGGCGGCCGAGATCAGCGGGCCCATCTGCGTCGACTCCTCGAGCGGGTCGCCCACCTGCAGCTCCCGGACCTCGACCTCGAGCAGCTCGAGGAACTCGTCGAGCACCTCCTCCTGGACGAGGATGCGCGAGCGGGCGCAGCAGTCCTGACCGGCGTTACCGAAGGCCGCGCCCGGGGCCGCCGCGGCGGCCGCCGGGAGGTCGGCGTCGGCGAAGATGATGTTGGCCGACTTCCCGCCGAGCTCGAGCGTCACACGCTTGATGCTCTGCGCGGCGCCCGCCGCGATCGAGCGGCCCACCTCGGTCGATCCGGTGAAGGCGATCTTGGCGACGTCGGGGTGCTCGACGAGTCGCTGCCCGCAGCTGCGCCCCGGCCCCGCGACGACGTTCACGACGCCCTCGGGGACGCCCGCCTCGACCGCCAGCTCGGCGAAGCGCATCGAGCTCAGCGGGGTCAGCTCGGCGGGCTTGAGCACGACCGTGTTGCCCGCGGCGAGCGCCGGCGCGAGCTTCCAGGAGGCGATCGTCAGCGGGAAGTTCCACGGCGTGATCAGCCCGACGACGCCGAGCGGCTCGCGCACCGTGAAGGCCTGCCCGCCGGCAACAGGGATCGTGTCACCGAGCAGCCGCTCGGGCGCGCCCGCGTAGTAGCGGAAGGTCTCGACCACCATGCCAATCTCGCCGCGCGCGTCGGTGATCGTCTTGCCCGCATTGCGCGCCTCGAGGACCGCCAGCTCCTCGTGGTGGGCGGCCAGCTTGTCGGCGAGGGCACGCAGCAGCGCGGCCCGGTCACCCGGCGCCAAGGCACGCCAGGCGGGCAGCGCCGAGCGGGCCGCGGCGACCGCCGCATCGACGTCCTCGACGTCTGCGCGGCGGACCTCCGCGAGCACCTTCTCGGTCGCAGGCTCGAGGACTGAGAGCTGTTCGCTCAGCGCTCGGCCATCCGCCATCGGGCGCGCCCGTGGGCTGGCCGCTCGACGGTCCGGGACACCGCTATGGGGCCTGGGAGATGTCGGGCAGCGACTCGAGCGCGTCGAGTTCGTCGATCGTGCGGATCGGCCCGGTGAACGTGTTTTTGGCCGAGACCGTGTACCAGATGGTGACCGCCAGCATGACGCCGATCGTCACGATCGGCGCGTAGTTGACCGCCGACCAGTTGAAGCCGGATTTGAAGAACACACCTTCCGGCGCGAACGGCAGGCAGAAGATGATCACGCACAGGCCGACCCAGCTGAAAGCGACCGGGTTCATCCATTTGTACTTCTTGCCGAGCGTCCACGGACCGGGCTCGAAGCGGTCGCCCATCCGCCACCTCAGGAACACCGGGATCGTGTAGGCGATGTACAGCCCGATCACCGAGATCGAGGTGACCGCGAGGAACGCGACCGGAGTGCCCAGGTGGTTCGGGAAGTACGCCGGGATCGTGATGATCATCGCGAACAGGATCACGAACAGGACCGCCCAGGTGGGTGTGCGGTTTCGTCCCAGGCGCCGCCACAGGTTGTGGCCGGGGACCGCACCGTCGCGCGAGAACGCGAAGGTCATGCGCGACGCGCTCGTCACGCACGCCATCCCGCAGAAGATCTGCCCGACCGTCGAGATCAGGATGACCGCCTTGGCGGCCGAGGAGCTCAGCGCGGTCGTGAAGATAGCCAGCGCCGGGAAGCCCGCTTTGAGGAGTTCGGGCTCCTTGCTCTTCTGGATCGCGAAGGTGATCGCGAGCAGCACGATCCAGCCGATCACCGCCGAGTAGGCGACCGAGCGCCAGACGCCTTTGGGCGCCTGCGCCGCGGCGTCGTGGGTCTCCTCTGAGACGTGCGCCGAAGCGTCATAGCCGGTGATCGTGTACATCGTCAGCAGGAAGCCGAGCGGCAGCACGTAGAACCAGTACATGTGCCCGCTGAACCCGGACACGTTCGCGCGGTGGCCGAACACGTAGGAGAAGCTCGCGTGGTGGCTGGGCACCGCGATCAGGATCACGACGATGGCCGCCACTCCGATGATGTGCCACCACACGGAGATGCCGTTGAAGATCGAGACGAGGTGGCTCGAGAAGACGTTGATCAGCCCGTGCAGGATCAGCAGAGATGCGAACAGGGCGAAGTTGACATGAGCCGAATAATGGACGTCGGTCGCCGCTGCGGCCTTGCTGAAGTTGAAGATGAAGTGGACGTTGTAGATCCCGAGCAGGTTCATCAGGAAGGTCGCGCACACGTAGTCGACCGACGCGACCACGGCGACAAGTCCAATGAGGTTGAAC
>DAIRTT010000036.1:0-6357 GCA_036803745.1 Solirubrobacteraceae bacterium
CGGCCGAGAAGGTGCTGATCGCCGGCACCGACCAGATGGCCTTCTTCGCGAGCTACCTGCGTCACCTGCTGATGCTCCTCGACCTTCGCGTCGACGTCGTCGCGAGCCCGTCCCAGGAGGCGCTCAGCCGGCTCGGGCGGATCGATCCGACCACGCTCGTCATCGGCCTGTCGGCCGGTCGCCCGCACCCGCTGGTCGTGCGCGCGATGAAGCTGGCGCGCCACCGTCAGGCGAAAACAGCCGCGATCACCGACGCGACCCTCTCGGAGGTCGCGAAGCTCGCCCAGATCAAGCTGTACTACTCCTCCAACAGCCCCGCCTACGTGCGCTCGCACGTGGCCCTGCTGAGCGTCATCCAGGCGCTCGCCTACGGCGTCTACGCGCAGGACACCGCGCAGTACGACGACCGCATCAAGGCCTTCCGGCTCAAGTAGCCGCCGGCCGGCGCGGCTAGCCCGCGCTGGCGCTGTTGAAGCCCGAGATGATGTTCTGTTCGGCCGCCCGGATCAGTCCGAGCGCCCGGTAGGGGTCGGCGACGTTGTGGCGGATGCGGACGTTCGAGGAGTACTCGTCCTCGCCGACGCGTTTGAGCACCTCGACGATCGTGACGACCGCGCCGATCGAGACGTCCTCGTCGTCTCCGTGGTCTCGTTCGATGGCCTCCATCTGGCCGGTTACGACCTGGCCGATGATCGCTTGGTCGAGCGACATGTCTGTGTCTCCTCGTGGCGGGGATAGGGGGAGGGATGATGGCAGCGCACCCGCCGGGGTCACGCCGGAGCCGCGTGATCGAAGTGGGGAAGACGACGCCGCATGCGGCGTCGTCCGGGACCGCGCATGCGCGGTCCCGCCGGTCGGCGCATGCGCCGACCGGAACGCCTACGGAATAGAGACGTAGGAGCCCGGCGCCGCGTTGACGAGGTGACGGCGCAGGGCGATAGGATCGCGGGCGCCGACCGGCCCGCACGATCCGATCCGAAGGAGCCTCGATGCCCGCCACACGCCGCAGCCGCGTCCCCGTCCTCGCCAGCCGGGCCCGCCGTGCGCTCGCGCTCGCGCTCGCAGCCGTGCTCCTGCTGGGGGTCGGCGTGGCCTTGGCCAAGATCAAGAGCGGGAGATATGCGGGCACGACCTCCGAGAAAGGCCCTGTGGCGCTCACGATCTCAGGCAAGAAGATCACCCACTTCAAGGCGATCCTGGGCTACAACGGCAAATGCGGCCCCGGCGGCGGCCCCGGCCTGACAGCGGCCCCGGCGAGCATGACAATCGGCTCGAACGGCACGTTCAGCCAGAACACGACGCTCTCGCTGACCGGCATCTCGACGCCGATCCACGACCCCGGCCGGGTCTTCGGCAAGGTCTCAGGCTCGACGGCCACGGGCACGATCGAGCAGTTCCTGCACGGCAAGGTCAACAAGTGCTACATCGAGACGTTCACGGCGCGGCGCAAATAGGCACCGGGGCGCTCGCCTGAGCGTCAGTCGGGCTGGACGATCAGGAAGCGGTTGTCGTCCGGGTCGCTGAAGAGGAACTGCCGCGGCTGGGGTCGTCGTGGTTTGGTGCCCCACCCGCTTTGACCCCGGGAGGGGCGAGGACTCATCGCTGTGCACCCCGGGAGGAGCGCTTCGAGGCGTCGCCGACCCCCGTTGCCGGCGGGCGCCTGTCAAACTAGGGCCATGCGCGATGAGGCGACGTTCCGGGTCAAGACAGGCCTGGCCGAGATGCTCAAGGGCGGCGTGATCATGGACGTCGTCACGCCCGACGAGGCCAAGGTCGCCGAGGACGCCGGCGCGGCTGCCGTCATGGCGCTCGAGCGCGTGCCGGCCGACATCCGCCGCGATGGCGGCGTGGCCCGCATGTCCGACCCGGAGATGATCACGGGCATCCAGGAGGCCGTCTCGATCCCGGTCATGGCCAAGGCCCGCATCGGTCACTTCATGGAGGCCCGCGTGCTGGCGGCCCTGGAGGTCGACTACGTCGACGAGTCCGAGGTCCTGACGCCGGCCGACGAGGCCAACCACATCGACAAGTGGGAGTTCCGCGTGCCGTTCGTCTGCGGCGCCACCAACCTCGGCGAGGCCCTGCGCCGCATCGGCGAGGGCGCCGCCATGATCCGCTCCAAGGGCGAGGCCGGCACCGGCGACATCGTCGAGGCCGTCCGTCACATGCGCCAGATCACCGGCGAAATCCGTCGCCTGGCGACGCTCGGGCCGGATGAGATCGCGACGGCCGCCAAGAACCTGCAATCGCCGCTGGACCTCGTCCGCGACCTCGCGCGCGAGGGCCGCCTGCCCGTTGTCCTGTTCAGCGCCGGCGGCATCGCCACGCCGGCCGACGCCGCCCTCATGATGGCCCTCGGCGCCGAAGGCGTGTTCGTCGGCTCGGGCATCTTCAAGTCCGACAATCCGCCTGCTCGCGCAAGAGCGATCGTCGAGGCGACCACCCACTGGCAGGACGCCGGGCGCGTCGCCGGCGCCTCGCGCGGCCTCGGGCCCGCGATGGAGAGCCTCGAGAGCTCGAAGCTCCAGGGCGAGCAGCTCCTCGCACAGCGCGGCTGGTAGCAGCGGGCTCGATGGCCTTCGCTGGGCGGCGTCCTCAGTCACTCGTGTGCTAGCGCACGCCACGTTCCCTGCGTCCTTGCCCAGCTCGACCCTCGAGCCCGCTGCCTACTGACATGGGGGCTGAGCCGGTGGTGGTAGGCGTGCTGGCATTGCAGGGTGGCTTCGAGGCCCACGAGCGGATGCTGCACGGGCTGGGGGCTCGGACACGCCAGGTGCGCGTGCCCGGCGACCTCGAGGGCCTCGACGGGCTGGTCATGCCCGGGGGCGAGTCGACGACCATGACCCTGGGCATCGAGCGCGAGGGCCTGGCCGACCCGCTTCGTGACCTGGCCGCCCGCGGCACGCCGATCCTCGGCTCGTGCGCCGGTCTGATCATGCTCGATCGTGACCATCTCGGCGTGATGGACATGCGCGCCGAGCGCAACGCCTTCGGCCGCCAGGTCCGCAGCTTCGAGGCCGAGGTCGCCCTGAGGGGGATCGACGGGCCTCCGATCCGCGGCATCTTCATCCGCGCGCCCTGGATCGCCGAGCACGGGCCGTCGGTCGAGATCCTGGGCGTGCTCGACGGCCACGCGGTCGCAGCGCGCGAGGGGGAGAGGCTGGCGGTCGCCTTTCACGCCGAGCTGGGTGAGGACGCGCGCCTGCACCTGATGTTCCTCGCCCGAGTGCGCGCGGTCGCCTCCCAGAGGGCCACGCGAACAGGTTGACACCGCTCTAGGTAAGTGCTAACTTACGGTTAGTCATGGCTTACCAACTGACAGCGCTCGACGCATTGGGCGATCCCTCCAGGCGCGCGATCTTCGAGCGCCTGGGCGAGCGCCCCAGTGCCGTCGGAGCCCTCGCCGAGGGCCTGCCGATCAGCAGGCCGGCCGTCTCCCAGCACCTCAAGGTGCTCAAGCAGGCCGGTCTGGTGACCGACCGGGCGATCGGCAACCGCCGCATCTATCAGGTCGACCCGACGGGCGTGCAGGAACTGCGCTCGTATCTCGAGAACTTCTGGAACCGAGCCCTGGCGTCCTTCAAGGAGGCCGCCGAGCAGAAGGAGGAGCAGACGCGATGAGCACGACTCACGCACAGAACAGTGACGAGGACGACGACCGCGCCAACGTGGCGCGTCTCACATCGATCGAGGGACGGGGCCGCAGCGGGCTGATGCCCGAGCTGGCGGTCGAGGATGCCCGGGCGGCGATCGACTTCTACAAGGCCGCCTTCGGCGCCGTCGAGCTCCATCGCGTCGGCGGCGTCGACGGAGACGAGGCGGTCGTCTGCCAGCTCGCAGTCGGCGGGGCCTCATTCTGGGTCGCCGAGGCCGGACCCGAGAATCGGACGTTCAGCCCCTCGGCACTCGGTGGCGGGACCGTCCGCATGATGCTTATCGCCGAGGACCCCGACACGCTGCATGCGCACGCGCTCGCCGCGGGCGCTAGCGAGCTGGCGCCCGTGGAGGACGGCTACGGCTGGCGGGTCGGCAAAGTCCTCGACCCCTACGGCCACCAGTGGGAGATCGCCCGCCCGCCCGCCGCCTGGCCGCCCGGCGGCGCGGCCGCCGGCGACTGACGCACGTGCCGCTGCGCCGCGCGTAGCGCTCCGTCCTCTACGCGGCCTGGAAGCGAACGACCCCGTCGGTCTCGCGTTCGATGACCGCGCCGTCGCGCAGCAGCAGATCGACGTGGCCAAGGACCTCTGAGAGCGTCAGGTATGCCTGCGTCACAGCCACGTTCCCCCACAGCTCCTGTGCGATCTCGTGTGCGCTGCGCGGCTGGGCGGCAATCAGGCGCCGGATCTTCTCGGCGCGGCGGGCGTGCAGGCGGAAGCGCTCATCGATCAGGGCCGCGTGCTCGACGATCGGGGCGCCGTGTCCGGGAAGCACGAGCGAGAGGTCCATCTCGCGCGTCCGCTGCAGCGACTCCATGTAGGTGATCAGCGCCTGCGGGCGCGGCCCGTCGTAATCGTCGGGGGCGTCCAAAGGCCTGGCGAGCAGCGGGTTGGAGGAGATGTGGGCGATCAGGTGGTCGGCCGCCAGCAGGATGCCCCGCTCGGCGTCGTGGAAGACCGTGTCGGAGGGGCTGTGGCCGGGACGGTGGAGGACTCGCAGGGTGCGGTCGCGCAGCTTCAGCTCGCTGTCGGGGGCGAGCGGTCGCGTGACCTCGACGGCCTCACCCCAGGCGCGGAAGCCAGCCGAGACGGCACGCAGTGCCGTCACGATTTCAGGCGGGATGCCGTGGAGGAGCATCAGGTCCTTGGCGAACGAGTCTTCGAGGTCGGTCTGACGGCTGTAGCTCGACAGGAACGGCGCGAGCCGGTCGAGCGCGGCGACCTCGGCGCCCGAGCGTCGCGCGAGGATCGAGGCGAGGCCGAAGTGATCCATGTGCTGGTGGCTGATGACCAGCAGCTCGATGTCCTCGACCGCGTGACCGCGTGCCGCCAGGAGCTGCTCGAGCTCGTCGAGCGCCTTGCCCGAGTTGGGGCCCGAGTCGACCAGCGTCAGGGGCGAGTCCTCGATCAGATAGGCGTTGATCCGCCCGACCATGAACGGCGTCGGCACCGCCAGGCGGTGGATGCCGGCCTCCGCGGCCGTCACAAGCTGCTCGGCCTCGGCTTCGGCCGCAGTCGACTCGTCCGCTACGTCGCTCACGACCCGGCCGTCGCGGACGACCCGGCCGTGCCGGACGAGCGGATCAGCTCGAGGACCTCGTCGCGGCGGCGCTCCATGTCCTCGGCCGATACGAGCGACTCCAGGCACAGGCGCAGGAGCGGCTCGGTGTTCGACGGCCTGACGTTGAAGTGCCAGTCCTCGTAGTCGATTGAGATGCCATCGAGGTGGCCCTGCTCGGCGTCGGCGTAGCGCTCGGCGATCTCGGTCATCTTTGCGCCCTGGTCGGCCACCTCCGAGTTGATCTCGCCCGAGATGAAGTAGCGGCTGCGGTAGCGGGCCAGCAGCTCCGAGAGCGGGCGTCCCTCGCGGCAGAGCAGCTCGAGCATCAGCAGCGCCGGGATGGTGCCCGAGTCGGCGCAGTAGAAGTCGCGGAAGTAGTAGTGACCGGAGACCTCGCCGCCGAACAGCGAGCCCTCCTTGCGCATGCGCGTCTTGAAGAACGCGTGGCCGACGCGGTTGATGAAGGGAGTGCCGCCGGCCGCCGTCACCGTGTCGGGGACCGCCCGGGAGGCGCGCACATCGTAGAGGATCGCCTCGCCCGGCGATTTGCGCAGCAGCGACTCGGCCAGCAGCGCGGTCAGGAAGTCGCCGTCGACGAACTCGCCGGTGTCGTCGATGAAGAAGCAGCGGTCTGCGTCGCCGTCCCAGGCGATGCCGAGGTCGGCGCCGGTCTCGTGGACCTTCTCGATGATCAAACGGCGGTTCTCAGGCAGCAGCGGGTTGGGCTCGTGGTCGGGGAAGTTGCCGTCCGGGGTCCAGTAGGTCTCGACCAGGTCGAGCCCCAGTCCACTCAGGAGCGGCCCGACCATCGGTCCGGCCATGCCGTTGCCGCCGTCGAGGACGACCTTTAGCGGTCGGGCCGAGCGGACCGCCTCGGCGTCGATGAAGCGCAGGGCCGCCTCCTGAAACTCGGCGTACAGCTCGACGTCCTCGACGCTGCCGCGGGCCTGCCCGCCGCTCGCGGAGGCGGACCCGTCGCCCGCCATCTCGGCCTCGACCTCGCGGCGGATGTCCTGGATGCCGGAGTCGCCCGAGAGGGCGATCGCGCCCTCGCGTACGAGCTTGGCGCCCGTGTAGGCCTTTGGGTTGTGCGAGGCCGTGCACATCAGCCCGCCGTCGAGCTCGCGCGCGCCGACCAGG
>DAIRTT010000036.1:6367-17418 GCA_036803745.1 Solirubrobacteraceae bacterium
CTGCCGATCTGCCGCTGGGCGAACGCGTCGTAGGTCAGCTCGGCAAGCGGCGCCCCGCGCCAGAGCGCGAGCGCCTGGTCGAGAGCTGCACCCGCCTGCTCGGTCTCGCCCGCCTCGAGGGCGATGTGTGCCTGGGAGCGGAGCGCCTGGAACCGGTCGACGTCGAGCTCGCGGGAGCCGACCAGGAAATAGAGCATCTCGCTGCCGACCTGGCCGGCGTCGAGGACGTGGACGCCCTCCCCGAGCAGGCCCTCGCGGTAGCGCGCGGCGAGCTCGGGCGCGGACAGGCGCATGTCGCGGCCGAGGCCGACCCGCAGCTCGGGCGTCGGCTTGCCCGCCAGGCTCGCCAGCACCCGGGCGAAGGCGCGGCCGATCCGCTCGGCCATCTCGCCGTCGATCTGCCCGCCGTAGAGGCCGCGGATGTCGTAGGCCTTGAAGATGTCGGGGGTCTGCGCGACGCTCATGGCAGGCCATCCTACGTGGCCCGGCAGCGTCGCCGCGGCGAGGATTCGTAGACTTGGTTGCATGTCAGGACACTCCAAGTGGGCCAGCATCAAGCACAAGAAGGCGATCGTCGACTCCCGGCGGGGGGCGCACTTCTCGAAGTTGACGCGGGCCATCACGGTCGCCGCGCGCGACGGCGGCGGCGACCCGGTGGGCAACCCGGCGCTCGATCTTGCGATCCGCAAGGCCAAGGAAGCCTCGATGCCCAAGGACAACATCGAGCGGGCGATCGTCAAGGGCACGGGCGAGGGTGCCGACGCCGAGGCGATCGAGGCGGTGCTGTATGAGGGCTACGCGCCCGGCGGCGTGGCCGTGCTTGTGGAGGCGCTGACCGAGAACCGCAACCGCACGAGCGCCGAGGTCCGCCACATCTTCTCCAAGAACGGCGGCAGCCTCGGCGAGCCAGGGTCGGTGGCCTACCTGTTCGACAAGAAGGGCATGATCATCCTCGACGGCGAGCGCTATGCCGAAGACGACCTGATGGTCGCCGTGGAGGCGGGGGCGCAGGACATCCTGACCGACGAGGGGGTCTTCGAGGTGCTGACCGAGCCGAGCGACTTCTCCGCCGTCCGCGGTGCCCTGGAAGAGGCGGGCATCGAGATCGAGAGCGCCGAGATGGCCTTTCGCGCGTCGAGCCTCGTGCCCGTCGAGGAGGGGCCGGCGGGCAAGCTGATGAAACTCATCGAGCTGCTCGAAGACAATGACGACGTGAGCGCCGTCCACGCCAACTTCGATGTGTCGGCCGAGGTGCTCGAGCGTGTCGCAGGCTGAGGGCGCGGTCCGCCCGCCCGTCGCGATCCTGTGCGGCGGGCGCGGAACCCGCCTGCAGGAGCACACCCAGGACATGCCCAAGCCGCTCGTTGAGATCGGCGGCCGGCCGATCGTCTGGCACGTGATCCAGCTCTATGCCGCCCACGGCTTCCGCCGCTTCCTGCTGGCGACAGGCTACAAGGGCGAGCAGATCGAGCGGTTCGCCGCCGAGGAGCATTGGCCCGAGGGCGTCGAGGTCCGCTGCCTCGACACGGGGCTCGACACGCAGACGGGCGGGCGGATCAAGCGCCTGGCCGGGGAGCTGGCGGGTGAGGAGATGTTCTGCGCGACCTACGCCGACGGCGTCGCCGACATCGACCTCGACGATCTGCTGGCCTTCCACGCCGGCCACGGGGCGCTCGCGAGCATGACCGTCGTGCGCCCGACGCTCCAGTTCGGTGTCACCGAGCTGACCGACGACGGCCGCGTGACGGGCTTCCGCGAGAAGCCCCGCTCGGACCACTGGATCAACGGTGGGTTCTTCTGCTTCGCCGCCGAGGTCCTCGACTACCTCGAGGAGGACAGCGTCCTCGAGCGCGCGCCGCTCGAGCGCCTCGCCGCCGACGGGCAGCTGCGCGCCCACCGCCACGAAGGCTTCTGGGAGTGCATGGACACCTACAAGGACTCGATCGAACTCAACGACATGTGGGCCACCGGGCGGGCGCCGTGGCGGGTGTGGGGGGAGTCGGGTCAGCCGCGCGAGCCGGGGGTGGCGCTGCCCTCGGGCTCGGCGGCGCGGACGCGATAGAGGGCGACGGGCTCGCGGATGCCTTTGAGGCGCCGCTCGCCGGCGAAGGACCACCGGTAGGACTCAGGGGCGGACTCACGGGCGGACTCCCGCACCTCGCGCTCGGCCAGCATGCTGCCGGGACGCGCCACCGAGGTGATCCGGCTCGCGAGGTTGACCGGACGCCCGAACCAGTCGCCCGCGCGGCTGAGCGCCGGTCCGGCCGCCATCCCGGCGCGCAGCTGCGGGAAGTCCTGTCCCTCGGCGTCCGCCGCCGCGAGCAGCGCAAGGCCCGTGTCAAGCAACGGTCCCGGCTCGACCGAGGCGAGCATCACGGCGTCGCCGATCGTCTTGACCAGGCGGACGGGCGGCTGCAGGACGTCGGTCGTGAGCGCCTCCAGGCGCACCGCGAGCTGTCCGAGCTCCTCCGGGGCCACCTCCTCGCCGAGGCGCGTGAAGCCGATGAGGTCCGCGAAGCAGATGGCGATCTCGCGCGAGCCGGGCAGGCGCCCGCCGGTGCGCTCCATCGCGCTGATGACTTCGCTCTCGGTCGTATGGCGCAGGTGGAGCGCGAGAAGATTGCGCAGAAGGGGATCGATCAGGGGGTAGAGCTTGGCGGTGGCCTCGGCGTAGCTGTGCGCCAGCTCGTGCTCGCTGATCCCGGGCCGCAGGACGAGTTTGAGCGGTAGCGCGCGCAGCGTTTCGGCGGCCTGGGAGAGACCGCGGCCGAGCACTCGCAGGAGGTCCAGGTTCTCCTCGTCGGGGATCCCCGCCCGGCGTCCCACGTGGATCACCTGGGCCGTCTCGAGCTCGGCGTCGGTGTAGATCCTCTCGTCGTCCTCCGGCAGCGGCAGGCCCATGGCGCGAAGGGCGCGGGCCAGGAACGCCGGCTCGACTTCGCTGATCCGGGCCACCTCGGCGAACGTGTAGCGGGCATCGCCGACGATCACGCGGTCGGCGGGCAGGAACATCAGCGTTCCGCTCGTGCTGGCACGCCGGAGCTCCGTCAGTGAGATGCCGTCGGCGGCGAGCTGCTCCAGCAGGGCCAGACGGTCGGCACGCTCTTCGCCCTCGAGGCCGTCGAGCAGGCCCTCGGCCTCGAAATCGATCGGCTCCCCCGTCATCACGCGCCAGCCTAGGGCACCCTGACGGGGGCAGGCAGGCAGGCGTCCGGCGGCATGCGCAGAATCCATCACCGTGATCGTCCTCGGCATAGACCCGGGCCTGGCCAACACGGGCTACGGCGTCGTCGCACGTCGCGGCGGGCGACTGGTCGCGCTCGACGGCGGCGTCATCCAGACGCGGGCGGGGGTCGCCCAGGAGCGTCGCCTCACCGACATTCACGCAGCGGTCGAGGCTCTCCTGCGCGAGCACCGACCCGACGCGATGGCACTCGAGCAGCTCTACTTCGGCCAGAACGCCCGCAGCGCCTTCGCCGTGGGTCAGGCCCGCGGCGCGGCCATGCTCGCCGCCGGCCAGCAGGGCGTGGCGTGCGCGAGCTACACCCCCCAGCAGGTCAAGGGCGCCGTCTGCGGCAGCGGACGCGCTGACAAGGGCCAGGTCGCCCGCATGGTCAAGGTCCTGCTGGGCCTGGCCGAGGAGCCACGGCCCGACCATGCCTCCGATGCGCTGGCGGTCGCGGTCTGCCACGCCAACTGCGCGCCGCTCGGCGCCGCAATCGAGGCCGGTGACGCTACGGGCGAGCATGCGGGCAAGGCCGCCGCCGGGCCACGCCTCTCGCCGCTCGCGGCCGCGAGCGCGAGGGCGAGCGCATGATCGCCCTCCTGCGCGGCGAGGTCGCGGTGCGCCGCACCGACCACGTGCTCGTCCTGTGCGACAGCGTCGGCTATCGGGCGGCCGTCTCGGCCGAGACGCTGCGCCACGTGCCGATCGTCGGGGAGACCGTCACCCTGCACACGCATCTGATCGTCCGCGACGACGCGCTGGCGCTCTACGGCTTTCACTCAGAACAGGAGCGCGACCTGTTCTTGATGCTCCTGTCCGTCCAGGCGGTCGGGCCGAAGGTCGCCCTGGCGGTGCTCTCGGCGGGGACGCCGCGCGAGCTGATCGGCGCGCTGGCGGCCGGCGACGCCGCCCGCTTCCAGGCCGTTCCGGGGATCGGCAAGCGGACGGCGGAACGGATCATCGTCGAGCTGCGCGAGAAGGTCGGCGTCGAGGCCGGCCCCGACGCTTCGGCGCGCACGCCGATCGTGGCCCGCCGGGGTGAGCCTCAGCCGCCGCGGATGCTCGCCCGGGAAGGCCTCCTCGAGCTCGGCTATGCGCCTGAGGAGGCCGACGAGCTGCTGCGCGACGCAGAGGGAGACAGCGCCGAGCAACTGCTCGGACACGCGCTGCGACTGGCACGGGCGGGGTAGTGAGGCGATGAGCGCCCTTCCGGCCACAGGCGAGAGCGCCACGCGCATCCAGACTCCGTATCTCGTGCCCGAGGACGAGCTCGACCGGTCGCTGCGTCCGCGCCGCCTCGAGGAGTTCGTCGGCCAGGAGGGCCTGCGCCAGCAGCTCGGCGTGGCGATCGAGGCCGCTCGCGCTCGCGGCGAGGCACTCGACCACGTGCTGCTCGCCGGACCGCCCGGGCTCGGCAAGACCTCGCTCGCGCAGATCGTCGCCGCAGAGCTGGAAGTGCCGTTCGTGCAGACCGCCGGCCCGGCGCTCGAGCGCAAGGGCGACATCGCGGCGTTCCTGACCGCGCTCGAGCCGCGCAGCGTGTTCTTCGTCGACGAGATCCACCGACTCGCGCGGACGCTCGAGGAGACCTTCTATCCGGCGATGGAGGATCACCGCCTGCCGATCACCGTCGGCCAGGGCGCCGGCGCCCGCGTGGTGACACTCGATCTGCCGCCCTTCACGCTCGTCGGCGCGACCACCAGGACGGGTCTGCTGACGACGCCTCTGCGCGACCGCTTCGGCATCCAGGCCCGCCTCGAGCCCTACCTGATCGACGAGCTCGCGATCATCGTCCGTCGCTCGGCGGGCATCCTCGGGATCGGCCTCGAGGAGGACGGAGCGCTCGCGATCGCGGCCCGCAGCCGCGGTACGCCGCGCGTCGCCAACCGCCTGCTCAAGCGCGTACGCGACTTCGCCGAGGTCCGCATGGAGGGGGTCGTCACGGCCGACGCGGCCCAGCAGGCTCTGAGCATGCTCGAGGTCGACGAGCGCGGCCTGGACAAGCTCGACCGCGCGATTCTCGAGACGATCTGCGTCAAGTTCGGCGGAGGCCCGGTTGGGCTCTCGACGCTAGCAGTGGCGGTCGGCGAGGAGCAGGACACGATCGAGGATGTCTATGAGCCCTACCTGCTCCAGGAGGGACTGATCAAGCGCACGCCGCGGGGCCGTGCCGCGACGCCGGCGGCCTTCGCGCATCTGGGCCTCGAGCCCCTGCCGAGCGCCGGGCAGTCGTTGTTTTGAGGCCCGCCCGCCCGCTGGACACACGACCGCGGACCGCTGCCTCTCGGCGCCGGCTTGCGTAGTCTGTGTTCAGATTCCCATGGCGCATCCGTTCATCTGCCCAAACTGTGGTCATCGCACGAGCGAGCTCGACGGCAACCTCGGCTTCACCCGTCAGCGCAAGGGCTGCGGCAAGTGCGGCTTCGCGTTCCTGTTCGAACTGCTCGACGACTACTACCCGGCCCCCGACGCCGCCTTCTTCGTCTGCGATGGCGAGGGACGGGTGGTCGGCTGCGGCAAGAACTCCTTCGCCTTCACCGGTTTGGAGGAGGAGGACGTGATCGGCCAGCGGGTCGACCAGGTGCTCGGCCTGAGCTTCTCCACCGGCGATGACCCGGTCGCGACGGTCCTGGAGTGGGGCGTGCGCAAACTCGAGGTGCCCGTGGAGGTCGCCGGGGAACGCGATGTCTCGGCGAGCGCCAAAGCGGACATGTTCCCCGCCTACGACGACGACGGCGGGCTGTTGCTCGTGCTGACCCCCGACAAGTAGTCTGAGCGACAGATGAACGACCGCCGCCGCAACATCATGATCCTGCTCATCGTCGCCGGGCTGATCGCCGCGTCGGTCGCCGTGGTCGCGACCAAAAAGACGCGCCTCGGCCTCGACCTCAAGGGCGGCGTCGAGCTGATCTACCAGGGCAAGCCGACCGCACAGGCCAAAGTCGACACCGAATCGCTCGAACGGGCGATCGACATCATGCGCAAGCGCGTCGACAAGCTGGGCGTCGCCCAGCCGGAAATCCAGCGCTCGGGCAAGGACGAAATCGACGTGGCGCTGCCGAACGTGAGCAACGCGGCCCGCGCCGAACAGGAGGTCGGGAAGACCGCCCAGCTGTACTTCTACGACTGGGAGCCGAACGTGATCGGCCCGGACGGCAACCCGGCGCCGAGCGAAGCGACGGTCACCGGCGGCGCCAACGCGGGCGCGTCGCAGTTCGGTCTGCCCGAGTATCAGGCCGTTCAGCGCGCCGCCAAACGCCCGACGATCCTGCGCCCGAACGAGACGACGTATGAGAAGGGATGCACGCCCCAGCAGGTCGGCGACTGCATCTACGGCCAGTGGTACCTGCTCGACGCCAAGCACGAAAAGGTCCTGCGCGGCCCCGAGGAAACGAAGAAGAACCTCACCTCCGAACACAAAGTGCCGCTCGGTGTCCAGGCAACTGCCGTTCGCGTGAACCCGGGCACGATCCTCGCGCAGGCGCGCCCGGTCGAAAATCAGACCACCGGCAAGGTCACGAACAAATCGCCGAACAGCTACTTCGTCATGAACGACAGCTACGTGCTGACGGGCTCGGACGTCAAGAACCCCCAGCAGGGCTTCGACGAAGGCGGTGGCGGAAACGGTGCGCCGAACGTCAACTTCGGCTTCACCTCCCACGGCAAGAGCGTCTTCCAGGACGTCACCAAGAAAATCGCGATCCGCGGCCAGGAAGCACAGCTCCCGGGCGTCGGCAAGGAAGCGGCGCAGCAGCACTTCGCGGTGATGCTCGACGGCCAGCTGATCACGACGCCGTCGATCGACTACACCAAGTACCCCGAAGGCATCGATGCGAGCAGCGGCTCGCAGATCTCGGGCGGGTTCACGATCTCCTCGGCCCAGGAACTCGCCAACGAGCTCCAGTCGGGCGCGCTGCCGATCCGCCTCGAACTGATCTCCAACTCGCAGGTCTCGGCGACGCTCGGCAAAACGGCCCTGAACCAGGGCCTCGTGGCCGGGCTCGTCGGCTTCGCGATCGTGTGCCTGTTCCTGCTGCTCTTCTACCGCGTCCTCGGCGTGATCGCCGTCGGCGGCCTGCTGATCTACGGGCTGTACTTCTTCGCCCTCATCAAGCTGATCCCGATCACGCTGACGCTGCCGGGCATCGCCGGCCTGATCCTCACGATTGGAGTCGCGGCGGACGCCAACATCGTCATCTTCGAGCGCGTCAAGGAGGAGATCCGCGGGGGGAGGTCCGTCATCTCGGGCATCGCCACCGGTTACAAGCGCGGCTTCGCGGCGATCGTCGACGCCAACGTCGTCACGTTCATGACGGCCTTCATCCTGTTCGCGCTCGCAACGGCCGAAGTGAAGGGCTTCGCATTCACGCTCGGCATCGGCACGCTCGTGTCGCTGTTCACCGCCGTGCTTGCGACGCAGGCCGCGCTGGGGGCGATGGGCCGCTCGAAACTCGTCTCCCATCCGGCCGCTCTCGGCGCCGAGCGCCGCGGTCGCGGCTGGACGTTCGACTTCATGGGAGCGTCGAAGTGGTTCTTCTCGCTGTCGGGCACGATCCTGCTCGTCGGGGCGCTGGCGATAGGCGGCAGCGGCCTGAACCTCGGCATCGACTTCAAGTCGGGCACGCGCATCCAGACCGGGTTCGTCAAGCCGGCGTCCGAGAGCCAGGTCGCCTCGGCGATGACGGCGGCCGGCTACGGCAACGCCCAGGTCCAGAAGGTCGTCAACAAGAACGTCGGCGGCACCGGCTACCAGATCTCGACCAAGACCCTGCGTCCCGCGACGGTCAAAAAGGTCGAGGCGACGCTCGAAGCGAAGTTCGGCACGCGCAACTTCTCCTCGACCTCGATCGGGCCGACGTTCGGCAAAACGATCGCCAACAGCGCGGTCATCGCGATCATCGCCTCGCTGCTGGTGATCTCGGCCTATATCGCGCTGCGATTCGAGTGGAAGTACGCGGTGCCGGTGCTGATCGCGTTGATGCACGACCTGCTGATCACGGCAGGCGTCTACTCGCTCACGGGGAGGGAAGTCACGACGGCCACGGTCGCCGCTCTGCTGACGATCCTGGGGTATTCGCTCTACGACACGATCATCGTCTTCGATCGTGTGCGCGAGAACGTTCCGCGAATGCCGCGGGCCGCCTTCTCCCAGATCGTCAACCGGTCGATGTCCGAGGTGCTGACGAGGTCCCTGGCGACGAGCTTCTGCACGCTGCTGCCGGTCACCGCGCTGCTGTTCTTCGGCGGTGAAACGCTGAAGGACTTCGCCTTCGCGCTGATGATCGGCATCGCCTCGGGTGCCTACTCGTCGATCTTCATCGCCTCCCCGGTGCTCACGCACTGGAAGGAGCGCGAGGGCGCATATCGCGTCAGGCGCGCACGGATCGTCCGCGAAGCCGGCGCGGTCCCGGCATACGCGACGACGGCCGGAGGTGCACCGGAGGACATCGATCCGACCGACAGGAAGCGGCGCACCCGCCGGGGCAGCCTGATCGCACCCGAGGAGCCGGGCGCCCCGATCTCGCGCGACGAGTTCCAGGAACTGGTGGCCGACCTCGACGTCGACAGCGGCGCGGCTGCCGGCAAGCCCACGGGCGGCGGCCGCCGCTCTGCGGTCGCTCAGCGCGAGGACACCGAGGCGCCGCCGGCACCGCCCAAGCGCGACCCGGCGGCCGACCTGACGCCCGAGGACCTCGTCCTCAAGGAGAACCCCAAGCCGCGCCAGAAGAACCGCCGGCCGCGCAACAAACGACACGGCAGGTCCAGATGACCGGTTCGCCGCACACGAGGGGGGCTCGCTGATGGGCATGCTCGGCTGGGTCATGATGGGACTCGCCATCTGGCATTTCACGATCTTCCTGCCGGACCGTTTCTGGGGCGGCATCGTCGGAGCCTTCGTCGGCTCGCTGATCGGCGCGATCGTCGTCGGGCTGATCATCTACGGGATCAAGGTCTCGGCCCTGCAGATCCCGGGCGAAAAGGCGACCGACATCTCGGTGATCCTGTACGCGGTCCCGGGCGCGGTGATCGGGATGGCGTTCGTCTACCTCGAGGGAATGCGCCGCGAACGGGCGGGCACGCAGCCGCACGTCGCCGAGTAGCGCCTCGGCGCGCGGAGGCGCCCGCCAAGCGGGCCCGCGCGGGCCGGGACGGTTCTGTCCCGAGCCCACCGTAATCTCGGCCGATGGTCCAATGCAGCTTCGAGATGGCGCCGTGCGCCGAGGAGGACGTCCGCTCGCTCAGCCGCGCGCTCGGCGTGAGCGGGGCGCTGGCGCAGATCCTGATCCGCCGCGGGCACCGCGATCCGGACGCCGCGAGGGCATTCCTGACGGCTCGCGAGGAGCACTCTCCGAGCGCCCTCGCGGGCATCGAGAGGGCCGTCGAGCCGATCCTGAGGCACATCGACCGCGGTGAGCGGATCACGATCCACGGGGACTACGACGTCGACGGCATCTGCTCGACGGCGATCCTAGTAGGGGCGCTGCGCGAGCTGGGCGCCGACGTCGACTCCTATCTGCCCGACCGCGCGGCCGATGGCTATGGGCTCGGCGCCGAGACGGTGAGGCGCCTGGCCGCCCGCGGGACGCGCCTGCTGATCACCGCGGACTGTGCGATCACGGCCGTCGAGGAGGTCGCGCTGGCGCGCGAGCTGGGCATGGCTGTGATCGTGACCGACCACCACTCGGCGCGGGCCGACGGCACGCTGCCCGACGCGCCGATCGTACATCCAGCGATCTGCGGCTATCCGTGCCTGGATCTGTGCGCGACGGCCGTCGCCTACAAGCTCGCGCAGGCGGTGTTCGCGGCGGCCGGGCGCGACCCGGTCGAGCTCGAGCGCGACCTGGACCTGGTGGCGATGGCGACGATCGCCGACGTCGTGGCGCTGACGGGCGAGAACCGCACGCTGGTGAGGCGCGGCCTTCGTGCTCTCGCGGCGACCGCCAAGCCGGGCCTTCGGGCGCTGATGGCAGTCGCCGGCGTGGACGCCTCGAAGGTGGGCGAGCGGACGGTCGGCTTCGCACTGGCACCGCGGCTGAACGCGGCCGGGCGCCTGTACCGCGCCGACGCCGGTCTCGAGCTGATGCTTACACGCGACCCCGCCCGAGCCGAACAGATCGCGGCAGAGCTCGACTCGGCCAACTACGAGCGACGCGAGGTCGAGCGCCGGATCCGCTTCGAGGCTGAAGCGCAGATGGACGGGCTGGGCGAGCGCGCTGCCTACGTGCTCGCCGGCGAGGGCTGGCACCCCGGTGTGATCGGGATCGTGGCCTCGCGGCTGGTCGAGCGCAGCGGTGCTCCGGTCGTGATGATCGCGCTCGACGGCGAGCGGGGCCGCGGCTCGGGCCGGAGCATCGACGCCTTCGACCTGCTCGGTGGATTGACGGCCTGCTCGGAGCACCTGTTGGGCTATGGCGGGCACAGGGCCGCCGCGGGCCTGGAGATCGAGCGCGACGCGATCGACGCGTTCGCTGCGGCCTTCGCCGCGCACGCCGAGGCAGAGCTCGCGGGGCGGGCACCAGTCGAGATCGAGCGCGTCGACGCGGTGGTGACGTGTGCCGAGCTCGACATGGAGCTGGCCGAGGAGCTGCGGTACGTCGGACCGTTTGGACGCGGCAACCCCGCCGTCTCGCTCATGGTCACCGACGCGTGCTTCGCCGACGCGCGGCCGATGGGCGAAGGCAAGCACGTCCGCTTCACCGTCGAATCGGGCGGGGCACGCGCCCGGGCGGTCGCGTTCGGCAACGGCGGGCGCCTCCCGGTTCCCGAGGGCGAGCCCGCGCGGGCGACGTTCACGCTCGAGGTCAACGAGTGGAACGGCGTGAGC
>DAIRTT010000037.1:0-17297 GCA_036803745.1 Solirubrobacteraceae bacterium
GCCCAACGGCACCATCCGCAACATCCTCGGCGGCGTGATCTTCCGCGAGCCGATCGTGATCGCCAACGTCCCTCGGCTCGTGCCGGGCTGGAGGAAGCCGATCGTGATCGGCCGTCACGCCTTCGGCGACCAGTACCGGGCTACCGACCTCGTCGTACCGGGCGCCGGCAAACTGGCGCTCACGTACACCCCGAGCGACGGCGGGGAGCCGATCGAGCTCGACGTCTACGACTTCCCGAGCGGAGGCGTCGCGATGGCGATGTACAACCTCGACGACTCGATCCGCGACTTCGCCCGCGCCTCGCTGCGCTATGGCCTGGACCGCGGCTATCCGGTCTACCTGTCGACCAAGAACACGATCCTCAAGCGTTACGACGGGCGCTTCAAAGACATCTTCGAGGAGGTCTACGAGGCCGAGTTCAAGAGCGACTTCGAGGCTGCCGGGATCACCTATGAGCATCGCCTGATCGATGACATGGTCGCCGCCTGCCTGAAGTGGGAGGGCGGCTACGTGTGGGCGTGCAAGAACTACGACGGCGACGTCCAGTCGGACACCGTCGCCCAGGGCTTCGGCTCGCTCGGGCTGATGACGAGCGTGCTGATGACGGCCGACGGCAAGACGGTCGAGGCCGAGGCGGCGCACGGCACGGTCACCCGCCACTTCCGCATGCACGAGCAGGGCAAGCCGACCTCGACCAACCCGATCGCCTCGATCTTCGCGTGGACGCGCGGCATCTCGGCGCGTGGGCGGATGGACGGCACGCCCGAGGTCAGCGAGTTCGCCGACACGCTCGAGCGGGTCTGCATCGATACGGTCGAAGGCGGCGCGATGACCAAGGATCTCGCGATGCTGATCGGCCCCGAGCAGCCCTGGCAGACCACGCAGGAGTTCCTCGCCTCGATCGATCAGAACCTCCGGCGCGCCGTCGCGTGAGCCACAACAGGAACTTCACCCGAACCCACACAAGGCCCCTCACAGGGACAGCCCATCACCAGGAGATGAATTCGTGAGCAATCCCGTACGTGTGACCGTCACCGGTGCCGCCGGACAGATCGGCTACAGCATCGTCTTTCGCATCGCCAGCGGCCAGCTTCTCGGCCCCGATCAACCCGTCTCTCTGCGCCTGCTGGAGATCCCTCCGGCGATGGGCGCACTCGAGGGCGTCGCAATGGAGCTCGTCGACTGCGCCTTCCCGCTGCTTGAGGGCATTGACCTCTCCGACGACCCCAAGGAGGCGTTCGACGGCGTCAACGTCGCGCTGCTCGTCGGCTCGCGTCCGCGGACGAAGGGCATGGAGCGGGCCGAGCTGCTGAGCGAGAACGGCAAGATCTTCACCGGCCAGGGCAAGGCCCTGAACGAGGGCGCCGCCGAGGACGTCAAGGTCCTGGTGGTCGGCAACCCGGCCAACACGAACTGCCTGATCGCGATGAACAACGCTCAGGACATCCCGCGTGAGCGGTTCACCTCGATGATGCGCCTCGACCACAACCGGGCCGTGGCCCAGCTGGCCAACAAGCTCGACGTGCCAGTCGGCGATGTCAGCGAGATGGGCGTTTGGGGCAATCATTCACCGACGATGTACCCGGACTTGTTCCACGCCAAGGTCGGCGGCCATCTGGCGGCCGGCGCGGTCGACGATCAGGCCTGGATCGAGAACGACTTCCTTCCCAACGTCGGCAAACGCGGCGCGGCCATCATCGAGGCGCGCGGCGCCTCCTCGGCGGCGTCGGCGGCCAATGCCGCGATCGACCACGTCCACGACTGGGTGGCCGGCACGAACGGCGAATGGGTCTCGATGGGTGTGCCGTCCGATGGCTCCTACGGCGTCCCCGAGGGACTCATCAGCGGCTTCCCGTGCACGTGTGACGGCGGTGAGTACTCGATCGTCCAGGGTCTCGAGATCGACGAGTTCTCCCGTGGCCGCATCGACGCCTCCGTTGCCGAGCTGACCGAGGAGCGCGACACGGTCTCAGAGCAGGGTCTGATCTAGGAGCGTCACGCGCGGCGGCCGGGGCGGGGTGTCACACTCCGCCCCGGCGGCCTCGGGTCGCAGCGCCGACCCGACTTGCATCAGTAGAAACAACGGAGGCGCGGCCCACGCGGACCGCGCCTCACTGTTTCCACATTCACCCGGCAGCCGGATCGATTCCACTCAATAGCGCAAGTGGTCCGCCTCCCGAGCCGAACCTAAGAGCCACCTCACAAGACCGAGCAAATCCGGCCGATCCGCGGTGTCCAAGCGGGAGTCCGACGGATCGTTCTTCCTGGCAAGGACGCAGGGAGCGTGGCGTACCGATCGGAGATCGGCCAGCACGCGAGCCCCCGAGGACGCCGCCAGGGAGAACGAGACTAGGACTTGGGGTGCCAGCCGCGGCCCTGCTTCGCTACCTTCTTTTCCTGCTCGAGCCCGGGAAGGACGCGGTAGAGATAATTCTGCTTGATGCCCATCTTGGCGGCTAGCTCGGGGATCGTGATACCCGGCTGTCCCTGCACGAACGAGAGCGCCTCGGCTGCGCGGGTGCCGCTGCCCTTGCGCCTGCCGGCGCGACCTTTTGCGGTGCGTCCGGCTTTGCGTCGCGCTTTGGCCGGCGCTTTGGCCGGCGCTTTGGCGGCGGAGCCGGCACGGCTGGCCGAGCCGCGCGGGCGTCCGGGGCCTCGCCGGCGGGTGGTCGTGCCCGCGGCGGTCGAGGCGCCGACGCCTGCCAGCGCCGATGCGGCGGCCTCGAGTCGGTTGTACTCATCCACCAGCGGCTTGAGCTCTGTCAGCCGATCGGTGATCTCGCGGCGCTTCTCATCAAGAAAGTCAGTCACGGTTTGTTCCTCTTCACTAGTGTCGGCGCGATCGAACTTAACCTGGATCGCGCCACCGGTTGTCTGACCTTACACTAGTGCTCTCAGCGCGCCTGCTCTATGTGAGAGCGGAGTCGATCGAGCGTTCGCTTGGCCTCGCGTTCGGGTATGCCTCCGACGAGCGCGCGACTGACGATCGCGCCGACCGGCCCGAGGGGTGGCCGGAACTCATTGCGGTAGTCGAAGCGAGTGCCGCCGTCGGCCGCCCTCAACGCGTACTCGGTGTGGGCGTGCGATCGGGCCGGGCCGCGTCCCTCCCACACGGCCAGCTCGCACGGCCGGCACTGGACGAGCTTCCAGTGAACGTCGAGGCTCACGCCGCGGATGTGGATGCGCTGGTCCATCCTGAAGCCGACCTTGACCGGTCCGTTGTCGGCGCGCAGCAGCTTGCGGTGAATGGTGACCCATTTCTCCAGCGCGGCGGGATCCATCACTATCTCCCACACGTCCGCCGGCGGAGCGGGAAGTTGAATCGATGCGGTGACGAGGCTCATGTGGGAGGCGCCGGGCGCGTGCCGGCGGGCAGAACGGTAGCTGCTCGGCTCCGGGCGACCGCCGGGAGCCCTCAGCGTGCGGCGAGCCGCTCCTCGCGCTCCCACTCGCCGAGGGCGTGTTCGACGGCTGCGTCAAACGTGTGCAGGCGGACGCCGAGAAGCTCGGCGGCGTGGTCCTCGGCGGGCAGGAGGTCTCCTTGCAGGCCCTCCATCAGTGGCAGCACGAGCTCCGGCTCCTCCCCGGCGATCGCCGCTGCCACGCGGGCGGCGATCCCCGTCATGCTGACGCCCACCTTGAGCGCCGGGCGCCCCAGGAGCATGAGGTCGGCGATGCGCGTGAGCATCTCCCCGTAGCTGAGCACGTCGGGGCCGCCGACGTCGAGCGTGCGCGCTCCCGGCTTCGCCTCGACGCATGCGGCGAGCATGGCGAGGATGTCGCGCTCGTCGATCGGCGCCGTCCTGAAGCGCTGCCATCCGGGGAGGGCGATGACGGGCATCCGCTCGACGAGGCGGACGAGCAGGCGGAAGGAGCGCGAGCGCGCGCCGATCACGATCGAGGCGCGCAGGGCGATCGAGTCCTCGACCGCGGCGAGCAGGATGTGCTCGACCTCCTCGCGGCTGGAGAGGTGGCGCGAGGCGGCCGGCGCGCTGCGCCGGCGCGGCTGCAGCCTGCGGGCGGGCGCCGGGGTCCAGCGCGGGACGAGGCCGCCGAGGTAGACGATCCGCCGGGTCCCTGCGCGGGCCGCCACTCCGGCGAAGTTCTCGGCCGCGATGCGCTCGCGCAGCGCGAAGGCCGACGGCGGCCCGGATGGGGACGCCTCCATCGAGTGGATCAGGTAGTACGCGACCTCGACGCCGTCGAGCGCCCGCTCCAGACCCTCACCGCGCACAGCGTCCGCGCACACGATCTCCACGTCCGCCTCGCTGCCCTCATGCGAGTGACGCGAGAGCGCCTGCCGCACGCGGGTCTCCTCGCGACCCATCGCGCGGACGGTGTGCCCGTCCTCGAGCAGGCGGGGGATCAGCAGGGGGCCGACGAAGCCGCTGGCGCCGGTGACGAGGACTCGCATCTGCGCCTGATGATGACGCGCGGCCCGTGGAGTCCCGCCAAACGCTCGGAAAGAGCGCCGTCCTGGGCGTGTTAGTCACACGCAAGTGACATCCCGACAGGTCTTTGCGGGTATCCGATGTTTTCTCTGCGATTTGCGGAGTGGGGCGCTCAGCCGGCTTGAGTGGGCCCCCCGATGCTGCTTTGATCGACCCGGTCCAGTCGAACGACGATCTCAGGCGAGGAGCAGGGTTCCGGTGCAGAGCAAGCAGAGTGGGCGCACGCCGAGGCGGGCGGCGCAGAAGGTCAGCTGTGAGCAGTGCTACTTCCGGGTCAACCGCCTGTGTGCACTCGAGCTGCCCGAGCCGTGCACGACGTTCCGCCCGAGCGAGGCGCAGTTGCGCCCGCCCCAGCAGCTGCGGTTCGTCTTTCGCCCGGAGCGGCGCACACGCGCCGCGTGGTCGTTTCCCTCCGCTCAGGAGCAGGCCGCCCTCCACGCATAGGGCGCATCGCCTTTGCTTCAGCGGGGTATATTGACCGGTGACCTGAAAGCTTTGAGCGGAGGCGGTGCAACGATGGCAGCGAAGGACAAACTGAGCAAGGCCGAGGAAGTGGCGCGCGCGGCCCAGAGCAACCAGTACCTCCAGCGCCTCATGCAGGACGAGGAGCTGCGCGGCAACCTGGTGGCGGCCTATGCGGCGGCACGGAGTGCCTACGGCCGCATGAGCAACGGCAAGCCGCCGACGAAGGCGCTGATGGAGGACCGCAAGCTCCAGAAGGAGCTCAAGGAAGCGGCCGCTGCACTGCGCGACGCGTCGGGCTCGCTGCGTGAAGCACCCAAGAGCAGACGTAAGAGCGGGCTCGGTCGGCCGCTCATGCTGCTGATCGTCGGTGGCGTTCTGGCGGTGGCCCTGAGTGAGGGTCTGCGCACGAAGGTCCTCGATCTGCTGTTCGGCGCGGAGGAGGAGTTCGACTACAGCTCGAGCACCGCTCCCGCGACGCCGGCTCCGGAGCCGGTCACCGGCGGCTGAGGCGAGCAGAGGGGCGGCTGAACGATGGGTGCAGGAGAGGCAACCGCGATGAAGGCTCGCGCCGGCGACGGCGCGAGCGCCCCGGTCGTGACGCGCTCGCTGTCGGGCGAAAAGGCCAAGCGGATCGTCGACGCGATGCGCAGCAGCGTCGCTCAGCGCGGCACCGCCGGTTCGACCTTCGATCACGTGTCGCGCGAGGCGGGGGTCTCAAGGGGGCTGCTGCACTACTACTTCGGCACCAAGGAGCAGCTGCTCGTCGAGGCCGTCCGCCGCGACTGCGAGTTGCGTCTCGAGCGTCTGGAGCGCCAGCTCTCGACAGCGACAACCGCCGACGACTTCATCGGCCTGATGGTGCAGAACCTGCAGGACACCGTCCATGAGGACCCGGACTTCGTCACGCTCGTGTTCGAGCTGTTCACGCTCTCGCGGCGCAACGAGGACATCGCGGCCGAGTACGCCGACCTCATGCGCCGTACCCGGGAACAGGTCGCCTGCATGCTCGACGGCGCCCAGAGCGAGGGCATCCTGCACCTGCACGCCGAGCCCGAGGCCGTGGCCGAGATCCTCTTCTCGCTCGGGGACGGGTTCGCGCTGCGCATGCTGAGCGAGCCCGATCGTGACTTCACCGACACGATTCACGCCGGCATCACCTGCGTTCGCGCCCTGCTGAGCGATTGACGCACCTATAATCGGCGTCCATGCCGATCTATGAGTACAGGCGCCCGGACGGCACCACGTTCGAACTGCAGCAGTCCTTCAGCGATGAGTCGCTGAAGGTCGATCCCGACACGGGCGTGCCCGTCGAGCGGGTGTTGCATGCGCCGGCCGTGCACTTCAAGGGCAAAGGCTTCTACAACACCGACTACGGCACACGCAACCGCCAGCGCGAGACGGCGGCGGCTGCCGAGAAGTCCACGTCCAAGTCCTCCGAGAAGTCCTCATCAGAGAAGTCAGGCTCCGACAGCGCCTCCCCATCCTCATCGGCTGACGCCTCCAAGTCTTCCTCGGAGAGCAAGTCCGAGAAGCCAGGCAAGGCCAAGGAGTCAAAGGCCGTTCCCGCCAAGAGCTGAGCCGAGCGCGACCCGTCACGGGCGGGACCGGATCAGCCGCCGTCAGCCGGCCAGGAATTCAGCAGCCGCCGCGCTCCGTTCGGCTTCTGAGACCGTCAGGCCGTCGCCGACGCCCGGCACGACGGTCGCCTGCGGGTGCCTGAAGACGCGCGTCGCGGGGGTGCCGCCGGCGGCAAGGCCGGCGAACATCCCGAGCAGCGTCGGACCGCTCATGTCCGAGATGATCGCCGGGGGCGCGTTCCAGGCGATCCAGGGCAGGCGGATGAAGGCCCAGGGGGAGAGCAGGCGGCTCTTCATCGCGTTGAACAGCGCCTGCTGATTCTTCTCGCGCTGGATGTCATTCTGGTTGGGCGCGCACAGGTTCTCGCGTGTGCGCGCCAGCGCCAGGGCCTGCTTGCCGTCGAGGTGATGGGTGCCGGCCTTGAGCCTCAGCGTGTAGCCGCCCTGGCTGAAGCCGCCGTCGAGGCGCGAGATGACGCAGCCGCCGGTGTAGTCGACGCCTCCCATCGAGTCGATCAGCTGGGGGAAGTTTTCGAAGTTGACTTCGACGACGTGGTTGATCGGGATGTGGAGGAACTGTCTGACTACGCGGACGGACTCGGCCGCTCCGCCGAACGCATGGGCGGCGTTGATCTTCTGCAGCCCGTGGCCGGGGATTTCGACGATCGTGTCGCGCGGGATCGACAGACGCGCCGCGTGGCCACCACCGGTGCGGATCAGCATGATCGAGTCCGAACGTCCCGGACCGGTCTTTTCGGCTCCGGGTTCCTTGCTGTTCTTCTGCCGCCGGTCGGAGCCGAGCACGAGGATGTTGTTGGCCGACGTCAGCGGATAGCCGGCCGGATCGAGCACCCCGGCGAGGTCCCGGGGCGGGGATACTCGCTCGAAGTGCGAGCTGAGGAGGAAGAGGACGAGGGACAGCGCCAGCCACGCGAAGACGAGGGCGATCAGGGCGAGGATCGCGCGTTTGGGTGTCGCCAGCCGCCGCCAGCCGCTCAGGGCGCCCGGCCCACCGCCGCGCGGGCGGGCAGGCCTTCGGCCGCCCTGGCCGGGGGCCCGCGGCGTGCGCGCACGGGGCTCCTGCGCACCGGCGATCTCCTCCTCGCGCTGCGGTCGCAGGCGCGGCCGGGCGCGGTAGCGCGTGTACTGCGGTGGGGGCTCTGGGTCTTCGGTCATCGGCTGGACCCTATATTTGCCGGATGACTCCCCCCGAGGCGCCGGTCGGCCGGCTGGTCGTGTGCCCGACGCCGATCGGGAACCTCCAGGACATCACCCTGCGGGCGCTTAGCGTCCTTCGCGATGCCGACGTGATCGCCTGCGAGGACACGCGCCGGACGGGCCTCCTGCTCGAGCGCCACGCGGTCCCCGGACGGATGGTCAGCATGCACGAGCACAACGAACGCGCCCGCTCGATAGAGCTCGCCGAGCGGATCGACGCGGGAGCCCTCGTGGCGCTCGTATCCGACGCCGGCACACCGGTCATCTCCGATCCCGGCTTCGCGCTCGTGCGCGAGTGCCTGGCGCGGGGTCTTCCCGTCGAGGTGCTGCCCGGGCCGAGCGCCGTGACGACGGCGCTCGTGGCGTCGGGTCTGGCGAGCGAGCGCTGGCGGTTCGTCGGCTTCCTCCCGCGCTCCCGCTCCGAGCTCGAGCGTCTGCTGGTGCAGACCCCGGAGACACTTGTCGCGTTCGAGTCGCCGCGCCGGCTGGCGGCGACGCTCGAGCTGCTCGCGGCCGCCGACCCCGATCGGGCCCTCGCCGTCTGCCGGGAGCTGACCAAGATCCACGAGGAAGTCCGCCGCGGTAGCGCGGCCGAGCTCGCCGCCCACTACCGGCTGCACGAGCCGCGGGGCGAGATCGTGCTGGTCTGCGCGGCGGCCGAGCCGGGCCGCGCCTCGAGCGAGGCCGCGGTGCAGGCGCTGCGGGCGCTCGTCGCCGCCGGGGCGCGTGCGCGGCCCGCGGCGGCGGCCGTCGGCGGGCTGACCGGCATCGGCGCCAACGCCCTCTACCGCGAGCTCACCTCCGGCGGACAGTAGCCTGGTCGGCCGGATGTCCTTCTACGTCACCACCCCGATCTACTACGTCAACGCTGCGCCCCACCTCGGGCACGCCTACACGACGATCGCGGCCGACGTGATGGCCCGGCACCATCGCCAGCGCGGGGAGGAGGTGTTCTTCCTGACGGGAACCGACGAGCACGGCGAGCCCGTCGCCGACGCCGCCCATGCGCTCGGGATCGAGCCGCAGGAGCTGGCCGACCGAAACGCCGAGCGCTTCAAGGCGCTGGCGCCCCAACTCGGCGCGAGCAACGACTTCTTCATCCGCACCACCGACCCGCAGCACGAAGCACGCGTGCAGGAGGTGCTCTCGCGGGTGCGCGAGAACGGCTTCGTCTACGAGGGCACCTACGAGGGCTGGTACTGCCCGCGTTGTGCCGACTTCAAGGCCGACAACGAGATCGACGAGGGCAATCGCTGCCCCATTCACCACATCGAGCTGACGCGCGAGCAGGAGGACAACTACTTCTTCAAGCTGTCCGCCTTCCAGGAGCGCCTCGAGGCGCTGTATGCCGAGCGCGAGGACTTCGTCACCCCACGCACCCGCTACAACGAGGCGCTGTCCTTCATCCGCTCGGGGTTGCGCGACGTACCGCTCACGCGGCACAAGCTGACCTGGGGCGTGCAGGTGCCGTGGGACCACGACCACGTCTTCTACGTGTGGTTCGACGCGCTGCTCAACTACTACACCGCGCTCGCCTACGCCGAGCCCGGCGAGGACGCGACCGCGCGCTTCTGGCCCGCTAGCTACCACCTGATCGGCAAGGACATCCTGCGCTTTCACACCGTCTACTGGCCCGCTCTGCTGATGGCCGCCGAGATCGAGCTGCCCGAGCATGTCTTCGTCCACGGCTTCCTGCTGATGGAAGGCGAGAAGATGAGCAAGTCGCTCGGGAACGTGCTCGACCCGTTCGCGGTGATCGAGCGCTTCGGAGCCGACGCGCTGCGCTTCTATCTGCTCCGCGACGTGCCCTTCGGCCAGGACGGGTCGGTCTCGACCGCCGCCTTCGAGCTTCGCTACGAGAGCGAGCTGGCCAACGAGCTCGGGAACCTCGCGAGTCGCACGATCGGCATGCTGGAGCGCTACCGCGACGGTGCGCTCTCCAGTGGCCCGCTCGATCCGGCTCTGGCGGAGGACTTCGCCGGGCTCGCCGAGCGTGTCGCGGGTCACATCGACCGTGCGGAGCTGACCCTGGCCCTCGAGGAGATCTGGCAGCGAGTCAGGCGCCTGAACCGTTATGTCGAGGAGCAGGCGCCGTGGCGGCTGGCCAAGGAGGCGGAGCGCGCCGAGGAGCTCGACCTCGTCCTGCGCACACTCGCAGAGGGGCTACGAACGGTGACGGTGCTGTTGTGGCCCTACCTTCCGGCCAGCGCCGAGCGGCTGCTCGCGGCGTTGGGCGCACCGGGTCTGGCGTTCGCGGGCGGCGAATTCGGAGCCGGCAGGGTGGAGCGCGTGGAACGGATCGAGTCACTCTTTCCCAAGGATCTGCCGGACGCGGCCGCGTGATCGACTCCCACACGCACCTCGACCTGTGCGAGCCGTCCAACGCCGAGCTCGTCGCCGCTGCCGACGCCGCGGGCGTGAGCCGCATCGTCACGATCGGGATCGACGGCGCCTCCAGCCGTGCGGCCCTCGCCGCCGCCGAGGACTTCCCGCAGGTGTATGCCGGTGTCGGGCGCCACCCGAACTCGGCGCGAGGCTTCGACGACGCGGACCTGGCCGAACTGCGCGCCCTCGCCGCCCACGGGCGCTGCGTGGCGATCGGCGAGACGGGCCTGGACTTCTATCGCGACGGTGCACCCAGAGCAGACCAGGAGCGGGCCTTCGCCGCCCAGATCGAGCTCGCGCGTGAGACCGGCAAGCCCCTGGTGATCCATTCGCGCGCCGCCGAGCGCGAGACGCTCTCCCAGCTCGCGAGCGAAGCGGACGGGGTCAGCGTCGTCATCCACTGCTTCTCGATGCCCGACAGCCTGCCCGAGTGTCTGGAGCGCGGTTATGCGATCTCGTTTGCGGGCAACGTCACTTACCCGAGCGCCGCCGATCTCGCGCGGTCAGCCGCCGATGTGCCCGAGGAGAGCCTGCTGATCGAGACCGACGCCCCGTATCTGACACCGCAGGCCGTCCGCCGCGAGCGCAACCAGCCCGCGTTCGTCGCCCACACCCTTGCCTTCCTCGCGCAGCTGCGAGGGGTCGAGATCGAGGAGCTGGGGCGGGCGGTCGAGCGCAACGGCGCCCGCGTGTTCGGCTGGGCATGATCGCGGTGGCCGAGCAGCCCGTGCAGCCGAGCCTCAGGAGGTTGCGCAGCTTCGGCGTGCGGCCCGACCGCGACCTCGGCCAGAACTTCCTGATCGACTCGAACATCCTCGGCGTGATCGACCGCGCCGCGGAGCTCGGCGGGGACGACGTCGTGCTCGAGATCGGCGGCGGCCTGGGCGTCCTCTCCGAGCACCTGGCCGACCGCGCCCGCCACGTCCACGTCGTCGAGATCGACCGGCGGCTCTCCGAGGCGCTGCTCGACGCGACCGACCCCCACGCCAACGTGAGCGTCCACTGGGGCGACGCGATGACGCTCGACCTCGCGGCGCTCGACCCTGCGCCGGGGAAGGTCGTCGCGAACCTGCCCTACGGGATCGCTGCCGGCGTGCTGCTGCGCACGGTCCACGAGCTGGCGAGCGTGCAGCTGTGGGTCGCGATGGTGCAGCGCGAGGTCGGCGAGCGCCTGGCGGCCGGTCCGGGCAGCGGCGCCTACGGCACGCCCTCGGTGCTCGCGCAGCTGCACTGCGACGTCGAGGTCCTGCGCGCGATTCCGCGCACCGTGTTCCACCCGGTGCCGAACGTCGACTCGGTGCTCGTCGGCCTGCGCCGCCGCCCTGCCAGCGACGCGGGCTCGCCGACATCCGAGTCGGCCCTCCGGGGTCTGGTCAGCGGCGGGTTCGCCCATCGGCGCAAGACGCTGTCGGGCTCGCTCGGGCTCACCGGCGGCGCACCCGGACGCTCGCGCGCCGACATCCGCGCGGCGCTCGAGCGCCTGGGCCATCCTGCGGACGCCCGCGCGGAGCGGCTCTCGCCGGAGGACTTCAGAGCGCTGGCGCGCCTGCTCGAGCTATGAGCGCCCACCGCGCCATGGCGCCCGCCAAGGTCAACCTCGGTCTGTTCCTGGGCCCGACCCGCGGGCAGGACGGCCGCCACGAGCTGGTGACGGTCATGCAGTCGATCTCGCTGGCCGACGAGCTGACGCTGGCGCCGGCGCCGGCCGGGGCGAGCGGGGATGAGCTCGTCTGCGCCGGCGTCGAGGGGCCGCCCGAAGCCAACCTGGCCGCGGCGGCTCTGCGTCTGTTCCGTGAGCGCACCGGCTGGGATGCGCCGCCACAGCGTCTGGAGATCGTCAAGCGGATCCCCGTCGCCGCTGGCCTCGGGGGCGGCTCGGCCGACGCTGCGGCGGCCCTGCGCCTCGCCGTCCATGCCTCGGGGCTCGGCGATCGCGAGCTGATGCTAGAGCTGGCGCAGGAGCTCGGCGCCGACGTGCCCGCCCAGGTCGAGCCCGGGCGCTGGCTGGCGAGGGGTGTGGGGGAGCGCCTGGAGGCGCTCCCGGCGCCGATCGCCGCCTTCGGCGTGTTGATCCTCCCCTCGGGTGAGGGCCTGCCGACCGGGAGCGTCTTCGCCGAGGCCGACCGGCTCGGGCTGGCGCGCTCGACGGGGGAGCTCCAGGATCGCGGCCGCGAGCTGTACTCGGCGCTCGAGCACGGTGCGCCGCTCGCGGCGGCCAGCGAGCTGCTCCACAACGACCTCCAACGAGCCGCCGTCTCGCTTCGCCCGGACATCGCGGCGGTGCTGCGCGAGGCCCGGGCGGCCGGTGCAGAGCTCTCGCTGCTGAGTGGATCGGGACCGACAGTGCTCGGCCTGTTCGCCCACGCCGGAAGCGCGGGCGGAGGGGTGGAGCTGGCCCGGCTGGCGGCCACCGGCCTCGCCTCGAGGGTTGCAGGGGCGTTCAGCGCCGCGCCGGTCGAGGCGGCTTTCGGCGCTGTGACATCGGCGTGCGCAACAATCCCGGACTGATGGCGATGAGCCGAGCCACAATCAACGAGCTGGTCGGCAGCGGGGCCGTCGTGTTTGGCCTGGCGCTCTACGCCGGCCTGATCCTGCGGCCCACGTGGACGTCCTACTCGCGCCTTTGGGAGCGGCTGGCGGCGACGGTCCTGTCCCTTTACGTGCTGGCCGCGCTCGTAGGCGTCGGGGTAATCGGTGCGCTCGCGGCCGTCTACTACTGGGGCTGAGCCGGTGTCAGACCTCGCGGCGCTCGACGCGATCACCGAGGCGGTCGAGTCCGGGGCAGGACTGCCGGAGGTCGTCCGTGCGGCTGCACGGGCGCTCGAGGCGAGCCTCGCGGTGACCGACGCCTGGGGGGCGACGCTCGCGGTGGCCGCCCGTTCGCCTGCCGAGGAGCGTGCCCTGCTGTCTAAGGGCGAGGGCGTGAGCAGCGCCCCGTTGCGGGTGGCCGACACGGTCGTGGGCACACTGCACATGCGGGTCAAGGCCGAGCCGAGCGCGTCGATGCGTCGGCTGCTGCTGACGATGATCGCGTCTGAGGTCGAGCGCGTGAGGGCGCCCGAGCGCGTGTCGGAGACCGCGTCGGCGGACTTCCTGCGCGCCGTGCTGCGCCACGAGCTGACCGACCGCGACGAGCTCCTCGCGCGCGCCAGGGACCTGTCTCTGGCGATCGAGGACGGGGCGAGCATGATCGTCGCGCGCGCCCACCCGCAGGCGCCGACCGACGAGGGCTGGCGCGGACGCGTCCGCGCCGTGGCCGAGCGTGGCGCCCGGGCCGTCGCGAGCCGCTCGATCGCCGCCCTCTCAGAGCGAGACGGGATGCCGGGGGCGGAGGTTCTGCTCCTGATCCCCGGCGGCGAGGACGCGACGGCTGCGCGGGCGGCCGAGGCGGTCCTGCACGAGATGGAGGCCGGACTCGGCGGCTACACGTTCGCGCTGGGCCGCAGCCGCATAGCCGAGGACCCCGCCGAGCTTCCGCGGGCCGCGAGCGAGGCGCTGCTGGCGGCCAACGTCGCCCAGGGCTCGCGCGAGCACGCGGCGCTGGCGTTCGAGCAGACCGGCGCCTACCGGCTGCTGCTCTCCTCGATGAGCGAGAACCCCACCGAGCTGCAGCGCTTCTATGCCGAGACGGTCGAGCCGCTGGTGTCCTACGACGAGCAGTACGAGACGGATCTCGTGCGCACGCTGGAGACCTTCCTGGAGGCCGACGGCAACGTGGCCGGCACCGCCCAGCGGCTGTTCACCCACCGCCACACGATCTACTACCGCCTCGAGCGCGTCCGCGAGCTCTCGGGGCTTGACGTCAGCTCGAGCGACGGGCGCGAGAAGCTGTCGCTGGGGCTGAAGTCGATGCGCGTGCTCGGCATCACCTCGGCCGGCGGCCCGGCCTCCGAGGTGGGCGCCGAAGGCGGCCGCGTGCCGCGCCGCTCCGCCAGGCGCGCCTAGACGCGGGCGCCGAACTCGATCGCGTAGACGGCGCCGTGGCGGCCGGCGTGCAGGACGCTCGGAAGCTGTGGCGTGACGCCCGCGCCCGCGTCGCGGTATTCGCGGCTGAGCATGATCGCCCGATGGGGCGGGGAGGCCATCCAGGCGGCGACGATCCGCGCCGGGCTCGCCAGTCCGCCGTTGCCCCAGGCGATGTTCTGGCCGACCGCGATCTTGGCGCTGTGGGCCTTGTAAGTGGTGATCCCGACGAGCGACATCGGCGTCTGGCCGGTCGGTCGGACGTCGGCGAAGTAGTTGCGGCGGACCATGCTCGAGACCTGGCTGGCCGCGACCGTCCCGAGCGTTGCGTTCGAGCGCAGCGGGGGCAGGCGGTGGGCGAGCCGAATCTGAGCGATCAGACAGAGGGTGGCAGCGTCGATCGCGGCGGCGTTGACGCCGGTCGGACGGAGGTTCGCACCGGGGCAGGATGAGCTCGCGCCGGCCCCCGCGGGGATCGCTGCGAGGGCGGCGGTGACAGCCATGAGAACCGCCACCAGAACCGCTGTGATCCTGCTCCCCGTTCTCGGTTTGAGCGCGGGCAGAGTGCATGAATTGTTGCAGGAAGGCGATCGACTCGTCAGCAGGCCGTCCGGGGGGCCGCGCTCGACACCCCGGATCGGGCCGAATCGCCCGTCATTGCTCGTGGTTGGCGCGCCGTGCCGAGGCGCCGGCGAGGATCTATCCTTGTCGCTGCCCCTGGGGGGTCGTCCAATGGCAGGACATCAGGTTTTGGTCCTGAGAATCGGGGTTCGAGTCCCTGCCCCCCAATCGTCCAGCGCCCGTGCCGAGAGCGTTTAGCATCTGGGGAGTGAGCGCGCCCATAGTCCTGATCCTGGCCGCCGGCCAGGGCACGCGGATGCGCTCCGCCAAGCCGAAGGCTCTGCACGAGCTGTGCGGCCGCCCGATGGTCCTGTGGCCGGTGGCGGCGGCGCGCGAGGCCGGGGCGGGGAGGATCGTCGTGGTCGACTCGCCCGCCCGGGCGCTCGCCGCGGTGTTGCCCAAGGGCGTCGAGTTGGCGGTCCAGCCGACCACCAACGGCACCGGTGGAGCTGTCGCCGCGGCGATCGAGCAGCTCTCCGACGGCACCGGGCCTGAGCTCGAGGCGGAGGCTGCCGTCGTCGTGCTGAGCGGCGACGTGCCGCTCGTCAGCTCCTCGGCGCTGGGCGAGCTGATCGATGCGCACCGCGAATCCGGGGCCGCGGCGACGATGGCGAGCACCGTGCTGGCCGATCCGGCGGGCTACGGCCGCGTCGTGCGCGACGGTGAAGGCAACGTCGAACGGGTGGTTGAGACGAAGGGGACGGGCGACACTACCCAGGCCGAGCGGGAGATCCGCGAGGTCAACACGGGCATCTTCGTGTTCGCGACGGGCGCCCTGCGCGCGGCGCTCCCCCGCCTTACGGCCGACAACGCCCAGGGCGAGCTGTACCTGCCCCAGGTGCTCGACATCCTGCGCGCGGACGGTCGGGCAGTCGCCGCGCACGTGGTCGACGACGAGCGGCTCGTGCTCGGCGTGAACGACCGCTCGGCGCTTGCGCGGGTGCGCCGGCTGGCCCAACGGGCGATCAACGAGCGTCACATGCTCGCCGGGGTCGGCATCGTCGACCCGGAGGCGACGGTCATCGACGTCGACGTCGAGATCGGCGCCGACACCGTCATCGAGCCCTTCACGACGATCCGCGGCACCACCCGGATCGGCCGCGACTGCACGATCAGGCACTCCTATCTCGTGGACTGCACGCTCGAGGACGGCGTCAGCGTCGGGCCCTTCGGCTATCTGCGGCCCGGGACGATCCTGCGCGCCGGGAGCAAGGTCGGGACGTTCGTGGAGGTCAAGAACTCCGATATCGGACCCGGCAGCAAGGTTCCGCACCTCTCCTACCTGGGTGACGCCGACGTCGGCGAGGGCTCCAATCTGGGCGCCGCCACGATCACCGCCAACTACGATGGCCGCGCGAAGCACCGCACCACGGTCGGCAGCGGGGTGCGCACGGGCGTCGACACGACGATGGTCGCGCCCGTCACCCTCGGCGACGGCGCGGTCACGGGCGCAGGGTCGGTTATCACCGAGGATGTACCGGCCCGGGCGCTCGGGATCGCGCGCGAGCGCCAGCGCAACATCGAGGGCTACGCCGACCGCGAGCCGGACCCGCGATGACCGATCGCGCCGCGACGTTTACACTCCCTGCGGAGATGAGCGCGATGGACACGCGCACGCAGTCATCGGCGAGTCTGCCGATCGACTACAACAAGCGCCTGATGCTCTTCAGCGGGCGTGCGAACCCGCAGTTGGCGATCGACATCGCCGACAAGCTGGGCGTCGACCTCGGGCCGGTGACGCTCAAGACGTTCTCCAACGGCGAGGTCTACTGCCGCTACGACGAGTCGATCCGCGGCGCCGACGTCTTCATCGTGCAGTCGACCTGCGGCAACCCGCAGACGGGCGTCACGGCCAACGACTCGCTGATGGAGCTCCTGTTCATGATCGACGCGGCCGTCGGCGCCTCCGCCCACCGCGTGATCGCGGTGACGCCGTGGTTCGGCTACTCGCGCCAGGACAAGAAGTCCGCTCCCCGGGAGCCGATCTCGGCGCGGCTGGTCGCGCGCATGCTCGAGGCGGCGGGCGCCGATCGCGTGCTGACGATGGATCTCCACGCAGGCCAGATCCAGGGTTTCTTCCAGAAGCCGGTCGATCACATGACGGCGCTGTTCATGCTGACCCAGTACTTCGGCGACCTGGGCCTCGAGGACCTGGTGGTCGTCGCACCGGACGCCGGCCGGGTCAAGCTGAACAAGAAGTTCGCGTCCAAGATCGGCGCCGAGCTGGCGATCCTCGACAAGGAGCGCCCCGCCCAGCAGGTCGCCGAGATCGGCTATGTGATCGGTGACGTGAAGGGCAAGACGGCTGTGATCGTCGACGACATGATCGACACCGCCGGGACGCTCGCGGCGGCGGTCAAGACGGTCAAGGAGGAGGGTGCCGCGCGCGTCTACGCGGCCGCCACCCACGCGATCTTCTCGGGCAACGCGTTCGAGAACCTCCGGTCCGCCGGCCTCGAGGAGATCGTCGTGACCGACACGATCCCCGTGCGCACCGACCGCCCTGCCAACGTCCGCGTGCTGCCCTGCGCCGAGCTGCTGACCGACTCGATCCGCCGGATCTTCGTCGACGACTCCGTCAGCGAGGTCTTCGGCGGCGAGAACCAGCTGTTCTGA